>CAYRBG010000021.1:0-21821 GCA_964422355.1 uncultured Sphaerotilus sp.
GCGGACGGATCATCGGCAGCCGCGGATAGCGGCACTGGTGAAAGAACACCTTCACGTCGGCGATCTTGGCCAGACTGCGGGCGGTCTCATGGATGTAGCGCCCCCGCGTCTGGTCGTAGGGGACCGGCAGCATGGGCGTGACCACGGCGATGCGCAAGGGCATGGGTGTCAGGCCTTCTTGGAGCGGAAGTACTCGAACGCGCGGGCGATGCCCTCGTTTGTGCTCACACGGGGCGTCCAGCCGATCGACTTGAGGGCGGCGTTGCTGTAGCGCAGCGGGCGGTACACCGAGTCCACCACCAGGGGCGTGAAGATCGCGGGCAGCTGCCCCTTCGATTTGCGGTGGTAATTCTCCAACTGCTTGGCCAGCCAGCGGAAAACACCGAAGGGAATGCGGATGACACGCATCTTGCGCACCTCTCGCTGGTAGCGCTGCAGGTACTGGGCACAGGTGGGCAGGTCATCGTCGACCACGCAGTAAGTGCTGCCGGCCGGGCCCCTGAGGGCCGCCGTCGCCACTGCGTCGGCGCAGTTTTCGACATAGGTCAGCGGTAAGATGGCCGGACCGCCCAGTGACGCGAACATGCCCATGGCCTTGATGCCCACGCGCGGTGAGAACTCGCCACCGCCCGGGCCGTAGATCACGCCGGGGCGCAGGACGATGGACTCGAAGCCGAACTTGCGCTGGTACTCCATGAACATCTGTTCCTGGCGTGTCTTGGCGTAACCGTAGGGGCCGCGGTCCACGCCGGTCTCCTCGATCGGTGTGGACTCGTCCAGCACCTGACCCGGCTTGAGCGCGCTGGCCTTGAACACCGCGAAGGAACTGATCTGCACCACCCGCTTCACACCGGCCTCGCCAATGGCGTCCAGCAGGTTGCGCGTGGCCATCACCGTGTTGGCGAACATGTCGGCCGTGGCGCCCTTCATGCCGGCGGCGGCGTGGATCACGCAATCGACCCCGCTGACCAGCGGCGGCAGGGTTTCCTTGGACAGCAAGTTGGCCTGAGCCACCTCCAGATGTGCCTGCGGATACTTCTTCTGCAGCCCCTCGATGAAGCCGGCCGGCGGCGACTGCCGCACATGCACGCGCACGTCCTGCACGCCCAGGTTCAGCAGAGACTCGACGATGCGCTTGCCCAGGAAGCCACCGGCTCCCGTCACCAGAACCTTCATTTGGACGCCTCCACGCCTTCCACGATCTTGTCGATGATGCGGCAGACCCGCAGGACCTCCGCCGGCGTGATCGGGTCCACGCCCTTGTTTTCCACCGCGTCGTAGAAGCGGTTCAGCAGCACACGCATGGGCTGGAAGAAGTGATACTCGTAGCGGCGGAACTCGCCGACGGCGGTCAGGCCGTTCTTCAGGAACTGGCGAGCCTGCACAAAAGCCGGGAACACACGGCCCAGTGCGCTCGGCTGGGCCCAGCGGGCGCTGCGCACGATGGTGCGGTTGCCGTAGTCCAGCTCGACCGAATCCTGGGTGCCGACCACCTTCAGGGTGTGCGCCACCGGCTTGCCGTGCGCGCTGATCAGGCCGGTCACCGTGACCTTGCCGCTGCGCAGGATGAAGCGCAGTTCGTCGGGCAGGTCGTCGAGGATGGGGTTGCCCACGGCATCGCGGCGACGGAAGGCCGTCACCTTGATGTCGAAATCGTCACTCACATGGGTGACGATCTTGGCCAGCACGTGGTCCAGCACGTTGTGGAACAGCTTGCCCGGCAGGCGGTGCACCCAGTGGTTCGGGTCGGCCATCACGGCCATGCCGTAGTCGCCGGCCAAGTTGTAGCCGTAGTTGGTGTCGAGGTGCACGACCTCGCCGAGCTCGCCCTTCTTCAACATGCCTTCAAGCTTGAGGGCGGGCGACTCGTAGTTGTAGAGGTAGTTGACGCTGACGCGGCGCCCGACGCGCTGCGCGCAGTCCAGGATCACCTGCGCCTCGGCGGCGGTCAGCGCAAACGGCTTCTCGACGAAGACGTGGCAGCCGGCCTCCAAGGCCGTGCACGCCAGGAAGACGTGCGAATCCGGCGGCGTGGCGATGTGAAGCACGTCCGGCTTGACCTCGGCCAACATCGCCTTGATGTCGGTATACCGGCCCGGAATGCCCATGCGGGTGGCCAATTGCTCGACCATCAGGGGTTCGCGGTCGCACACGGCCACCACTTCGCCCCGGCCGATGGCCCGAATCTGTTCGACATGACCGTCAGCGATCTTGCCGCATCCAACGATTGCGACCTTCAGCACGCCACCCCCGGGGAAAACCTGTTACAAAGAAGTAACGGATTATAGGAAGGGGGTTTGCCCGGCCTCCCACCCACTTGCGTGACGGTGGGCATGAATCGCCGGAAGTTCTCCACGGTCTTTCCGGGATTCGCGGACTCTGCGCCCTGTGTCCCCATGGCAAAGGGGAGATCAACGTTACAGGCCCGCCCGATCTGACACTATGGCCCGTTGCCGGTTGCCCGCCGAACGCTCTCCACCACCTGCAAGACACGCGCGGCACCTCGCCGACCGAAGGGCCGGGCTCACTCTGCCCCGTCACCACCGAGTTCTGCCTTCAGCGCCAAGGCTTGTGCATAAAGGGCCTTGCGAGGAAAGCCCGTCACATCAGCCAGCAGGTCCACCGAAAGCCGCAGCGGCTGGTGCGCCATCAGGGCCAGCAGCAAGGCCCGCTCAGCCTCGGAGAGAACCCGCTCGTCGGTCCCCACCGCCGGGGCTCCATGCAGCACCAGCACGAACTCCCCGCGACGGTGATCGGCGTCCGCCGCCAGCCACGCCGGCAGGGCCTCGCACGGCAGGGTGTGAATCTGTTCAAACTGCTTGGTCAACTCGCGACACACCGTGATCGTGCGGCCCACCCACACATCAGCCAGCGTGTCCGCCAGCGCCTCGATCCGGTGTGGCGCCTCGAAAAGGACACAACTGGACCGCTCGCCGACGAGCGCCTGAGCCGCGGCGGCCCGGGCCTGCGCCTTGGGAGGCAGGAAGCCGACGAAGCGAAACCCCTCCGCATGCCCATCCCCCGCGGCCGACAAGGCGGTGACGACCGCGCTGGCCCCAGGCAAAGGCATCACCCGATACCCCGCAGCACGCACCGCCGCCACCAGGCGAGCGCCCGGATCGGACACCGCGGGTGTGCCGGCATCGCTGACATAAGCCACCCGCTGCCCCTGCGCCAGCCGATCGACGATGCCGGCGGCGGCCGACTCCTCGTTGTGTTCATGCACCGACAGCAGAGGCACTTGAAGTCCAAGGTGCTGCAACAGCGAGGCCGTGACCCGTTTGTCCTCACACGCCACAGCGTCCACCCTCCCAAGGGCGTGAATGGCGCGCAACGTCAGGTCCGCCAGATTGCCGATCGGCGTGGCCACCACATACAGTGTGCCGGCCGGATAGTGCTGTGCCCCGGCGGCCGCTGCCGCCGCCTGCTGCAGCAAGGGAGTCGAGATGGTGTCCAGAATCACCCACCCTGCGGGACGCTCGGGCGCCCGCGCTCAGTCTTCGGGGCCGTCATCGGAGGATGCGGACCGACTGGACCGCACCGCCCTCGGATCGGCGGCGGAATCACGGGCCCTGGCTCACCTGCAACAGCATGGCCTCCGGCTCGTGAGCCGCAATTATCGGGTGGCCGCCGGCCCCGGACGGCGTGCCGGCGAGATCGACCTGATCCTGCGCGACCGGGACGGCACCCTGGTGTTCGTGGAAGTGCGGGCGCGGGGATCCACAGACCAGGGCGGCGCCGCCGCCAGCATCGGGCCGACCAAGCAACGCCGCCTGATCTACGCCGCCCAGCGCTATCTGATGCGGCACCATGCCGCAGCCCCACCCCCTTGCCGGTTTGACGTGGTGGCCATCGACGGAGACGAGCTTCAGTGGATCGCAGCCGCCTTCGATGCAGGCGCGTGAGATCGATAGCCCCCTAATACCGGCGCAACGCCCCTCGGGAACCTTCGGATCGCTGCCGTATCATTTGTGGATGCTGGAGCAACGCATTCAACAACAGTTCTTCGACAGCGCGGACCTGAAGTACGCCGCTGCCGAAACCCTCACCAAACCCATCGCCGACGCGGTGGGAGCCATCATCGGCGCCATCACCTCGGGCGGCAAGGTGCTGGCTTGCGGCAACGGCGGCTCGGCCGGCGACGCACAGCACTTCGCGGCGGAATTCGTCGGCCGCTTCGAGCGCGAGCGGCCAGGGCTGCCGGCCATCTCGCTGTCCACCGACACCTCGATCCTCACGGCCGTGGGCAACGACTACGCCTTCGATCAGGTGTTCTCCAAGCAGGTGCAGGCCCTGGGCCACCCGGGCGACGTGCTGCTGGCCATCAGCACCAGCGGCAACTCCACCAACGTGTTGGCAGCCATCGAGGCGGCGCACGAGCAGGAAATGGTGGTCATTGCGCTCACCGGCAAGGGCGGCGGCAAGATGGCCAAGGCGCTCAACGAAACCGACGTTCACATCTGCGTGCCGCACCAACGCACAGCCCGCATCCAGGAAGTCCACCTGCTGGCGATCCACTGCATCTGCGATGCCGTGGACGTACAACTGCTCGGAGAACAGGAAGAAGACGCATGAAGCTCCCCGCCCTTGGTCGCCCTCACCTCATCGGTGCCCTGCTGCTCAGCACCCTGCCGTTGCTGCAGGGCTGCGCCCCCCTGATCGTCGGCGGCGCCGCCCTGGGCAGCGCCCTGGTGGCCTCGGACCGCCGCAGTTCGGGCACCCAGATCGACGACCAGACCATCGAACTGCGCGCCGGCGCCCGCATCCGTGACCTCGTGGGCGCCCGTGAGCACATCTCGGTGAACAGTTACAACCGCACCGTCCTGCTGACAGGCGAGGTTCATGACGCCGCCGACCGCACAGCCATCGAAGAGGCCATCCGCAAGATCGACGGCGTGAAGGAAGTCTTCAACGAGACCGTCGTCGCGTGGCCCAGCTCGTTCAGCGAACGCTCGAAGGACGAGCTCGTGCGCAGCAAGGTGTCGGCCCGACTGATGTCGACCAAGGAGCTTCCGGCCAACATCTTCACCGTGATCTGTGACCGCAATGTCATCTACCTGATGGGCCGCGTGACCGAGCAGGAAGCGACCACGGCCACCGAACTGGCTCGCCAGGTCAGCGGGGTCGACAAGGTGGTGCGCGTGCTGGAGATCATTTCCCCCGATCAGATCCCGGCGGCACCGGGCAAGTCGAGCGAAACCAAGCTCTGATCGGGAGCAGGCTCGCGGGGCCTCACCCCGCGGCTGCGCAATGATGGGCGAACCGCCCAGCGCGGCTCAGCGCGCTGGCCGCAGACGGCGGATCAGACTGGACGTGTCCCAGCGCCCGCCACCCATGTGCTGCACATCGGCGTAGAACTGGTCCACCAGCGCCGTGATCGGCAGTGTGGCCCCGTTGCGCCGGGCCTCGGCCAACACCAGGCCCAGATCCTTGCGCATCCAGTCCACCGCAAAGCCGAAATCGAAGCGGTCGTCCACCATGGTCTTGCCACGGTTGTCCATCTGCCAGCTCTGGGCAGCCCCCTTGCCGATCACGTCGAGCACTTGCTTCATGTCCAGGCCAGCCTTCTCACCGAAGGCGATGGCCTCGGCCAGCCCCTGGACCAGGCCCGCCACAGCGATCTGGTTGACCATCTTGGCCAACTGACCTGCCCCGCTCTCACCGACGCGCGTCACTGCGCGCGAGTAGGCCATGGCCACGGGGCGCATGGCCTCGAACGCGGCCTCATCGCCGCCACACATCAGCGTCAGCACACCGTTGACGGCACCAGCTTCCCCACCCGACATCGGCGCGTCGATGAAGGCGATGCCCTGGGCCGCCAACGCGGCCGCCAGTTCACGGGCCACCTCGGCCGAGGCCGTCGTGTGGTCCACGACGATGGCCGCCCCGCCGCGCTGAAGGCAACCGGCCAAGACACCGTCCGGTCCCAGGACCACGGAGCGCAGGTCATCGTCATTGCCCACGCACAGGAAGATCATCTGGGCCTGCGCAGCCGCCTCGCGCGGCGTGGCCGCCCACCGACCGCCGTGCCGCTCAACCCAGGCCTGAGCCTTGGTGGTCGTGCGGTTGTAGACCGTCACGTCGTGACCGGCCGCGGCAAGGTGGCCGGCCATCGGCCCGCCCATGACCCCCAGGCCGATGAAGGCCACGACATGGCGCGGCACGGGGTCGTAGATCTTCGCGTTCATGTTCAGACGATGGACAAGTGGTCGGTGCCCGCGTGCAGATCGCGGTTGCGGGCGCGGATGCTGTTGAGCTTGATCTGCAAGCGCAGGTCATTGACGGAGTCGGCGTTGCGCAGCGCATCGCCGTAGCCGATGTAGTGTCCCTCGAAGAGGTCGAACAGGGCCTGATCGAAGGTCTGCATGCCCTGCTCGCGGCTCTTCTTCATCAGGTCCTTGAGGCCGGACACGTCGCCTTTGAAGATCAGCTCGGACATCAGCGGCGTGTTGATGAGGATCTCCACCGCTGCCACCCGGCCGATGCCGTCGTCGCGCGGCAGCAAGCGCTGCGAAATGATGGCCTTGAGGTTGAGCGACAGGTCCATGAGCACCTGCGGACGCTTCTCTTCTGGGAAGAAGTTGACGATGCGGTCCAGCGCCTGATTGGCGTTGTTGGCGTGCAGCGTGGCCATGCACAGGTGACCGGTCTCCGAGAAGGTCACGGCGTGGCCCATGCCCTCGCGGTCACGGATTTCGCCCATGAGGATGACGTCCGGGGCCTGGCGCAACGCGTTCTTCAGCGCGGACTCCCACTCCAGCGTGTCCAGCCCCACCTCACGCTGCGTGACGATGGAATTCTTGTGCGGATGAACGAACTCCACCGGATCTTCCACGGTGACGATGTGGTCGAAGGCGTTCTCGTTGCGATGGTCGACCATCGCCGCCAGCGTCGTGCTCTTGCCCGAGCCCGTGGCCCCCACCATGATCACCAGGCCCCGCTTGGACATCACGATGTCCTTGAGGATGGCCGGCAGGCCCAGCTTGTCGACGGTGGGCAGCTCGTTGGGAATGGTCCGCAGCACCAGTCCGACATTGCCCTGCTGCACAAACGCATTGACCCGAAAGCGCCCGATGCCCGGCGGCGAAATGGCGAAGTTGCACTCCTTGGTGCGCTCGAAATCGGCCGCCTGCCGGTCGTTCATGATGGCGCGTGCCAAAGCCAGCGTGTGGTTGCCCGACAGCGGCTGGGGAGACATGCGCGTGACCTTGCCATCCACCTTCATGGCCGGCGGGAAGTCCGCAGTGAGGAACAGATCGGAACCCTTGCGGGCCACAAGCAAGGTCAGCAGGTCAAAGACGAATTTCGAGGCCTGATCGCGTTCCATGGAATCCCCTTGGGGTGAAGCAAGGGCCCGATCAGCCCGGGAAGTTCTCGGGGATGCGGGCCTTGGAACGCGCCTCCACCGGCGAGATCTGTCCCTTGCGCACCAGATCGGCCAAGTTCTGATCGAGCGTCTGCATGCCCAAGGCCTGCCCGGTCTGGATGATGGAGTACATCTGCGCGATCTTGTTCTCGCGGATCAGGTTGCGGATGGCGGGGGTGCCGATCATGATCTCATGCGCCGCGACGCGCCCCTGTCCATCCTTGGTCTTGCACAGCGTCTGCGAGATCACGGCCACCAGCGACTCCGAGAGCATCGCGCGCACCATTTCCTTCTCGGCCGCCGGGAACACGTCAACGATACGGTCCACCGTCTTGGCTGCACTGGAGGTGTGCAGGGTGCCGAACACCAAGTGGCCCGTTTCGGCGGCCGTCAGCGCCAGACGGATGGTTTCCAGATCGCGCATTTCACCGACGAGGATGGCGTCCGGATCCTCACGCAATGCCGAGCGCAGCGCCGCCTCGAAAGACCTGGTCTGAGGGCCGACCTCGCGCTGGTTGATCAGGCACTTCTTGGAGTCATGCACAAATTCGATCGGGTCTTCCACCGTCAGGATGTGGCCGTACTCGGTCTCGTTGAGGTGGTTGACCATGGCCGCCAACGTGGTCGATTTGCCGGAACCGGTCGGCCCCGTCACCAGCACCATGCCGCGCGGCTTGAGCGCCAGATCGGCAAACACCTTGGGCGCGTTGAGCTGCTCCAGCGTCAGGATCTTGCTCGGAATGGTCCGGAACACCGCACCCGCACCACGGTTCTGGTTGAACGCATTCACCCGGAAGCGGGCCAGGCCCTGGATCTCGAACGAAAAGTCGCACTCCAGCGAGTCCTCGTAGGTCTTGCGCTGGGTGTCGTTCATCACGTCATAGACCATGTCGTACACCTGCTTGTGCGACATGGGGTCCACGTTGATGCGACGCACGTCACCGTGCACGCGGATCATCGGCGGCAGGCCGGCCGACAGGTGCAGGTCGGAGGCCTTGTTCTTGACCGAAAAGGCCAACAGCTGGGTGATGTCCATGCGAAGTGCGCTCGCCTTGAA
This sequence comes from uncultured Sphaerotilus sp., assembly GCA_964422355.1. GTDB lineage: Bacteria > Pseudomonadota > Gammaproteobacteria > Burkholderiales > Burkholderiaceae_C > Sphaerotilus. The sequence continues at coordinate 8,424 of CAYRBG010000021.1, forward strand.
ATGATCTAATTCAAAAGATTATGACCACGATCCCCGCTCGACTGCAGGCCACGCGCCAGCGTCTGGAACAGGCCTGCATGCAAGCCGGCCGCCCCGTGCACAGCGTCACACTGTTGGCCGTCAGCAAGACCCAGCCGGCCGAGGCCGTGCGCGAAGCCCACGCGGCCGGCCAGCGCGCTTTCGGCGAAAACTACGTGCAGGAAGCACTCGACAAGATTGCCGCACTGGCGGACCTGCGCGCCGAGCTGGAGTGGCACCTCATCGGCCCGCTGCAGAGCAACAAGACCCGTGCCGTGGCCGAAGCCTTCGACTGGGTGCACAGCATCGACCGGCTCAAGATCGCGCAGCGACTGAGCGAGCAACGACCCCAAGAGCTGGCGCCGCTGCAGGTGTGCCTGCAGGTCAACGTGAGCGGCGAGGACAGCAAGAGCGGCGTGGCGCCGAGCGAAGTGCTGGAGCTGGCCAGGGCCGTGGCCACCCTGCCCCGCCTGCGGCTGCGCGGATTGATGTCGATTCCCGAACCGGCAGAGGACCTGGACGCTCAGCGGACCCCGCACCGTGTGCTGAGGGAGCTGCTGGAGCGGCTGCGCCTGGAGGGGTTGACGGGGCTGGACACGCTGTCCATGGGGATGAGCGCCGATCTGGAGGCGGCTGTCCAGGAAGGTGCAACGGTCGTGAGAATCGGGACGGCCATCTTCGGACGCCGAGGCCACTGAGCAGCCATTCCCTGTCGATTGCGCGCCCATCCCAGGCCATGAACAATCCTCTGCAAGGAGGTGTGACATGCCGATGGTTTTCTCTGCCCCCTCGACGCATGCCTTTGATCTGAGTGCCGACCGCCTTGGCCCCCCGGTTCTGGACGAACACGAGGTCGTCCGCCGTCTGTTGGATGAGGGCGCCGGCAGCCATGCCCCTTGGCTGGACTGGTCGGCGGTGAAGCTCAAGGCCACACCTTGGATCGATGCGGTGCGCCGCCACCCGCCGGCCTTCTGGGCCATGGAATCGCTGCTGCAGGAGTACCCCCTCTCCAGCGCCGAAGGCCTGGCCTTGATGCGGTTGGCCGAAGCCCTGCTGCGGGTGCCGGACACGGCCACCGCCCTGGCCCTGACGGCCGATCAGCTTGGACACGCCAACTTCTCAGGTTCGCACGCGTCGGGACCGCATCCGGTCCTCGCGCCCCTTGCGGATCAGGCCATCGCGTGGTCCAAGCGGCTGCTGACGCTGGACGGCGGCCCACCGCCGGGATTGCTGCAACGCCTGGGCGCACAGACGGTCGTGGCGGCCACGATGCGCGCCATCGAACTGCTGGGGCGGCAGTTCGTGCTGGGCGAAACCATCGAGTCGGCACTGCGACGGGGGCACGGCGGCCTGCCCTCGGGCACGGTGCTGCACAGCTACGACATGCTGGGCGAAGGCGCGCGCACCGATGCCGATGCGCTGCATTACCTGGCGGCCTATCGCCATGCCGTCGAGGCCATCCGGGCTTCGCTGCCCGGGGGACGCGCCGAGCGACCCGAAGCCGCCGACGGTCTGTCCATCAAGCTCTCGGCGCTGGATCCAAGGTTTGAGGCGGCTCACCAAGAACGCGTTGCCCAGCGCCTGCTGCCCCGATTGCTCGAACTGGTGGACCTGGCGGCGCCGGCTCGCCTGAACCTCACGCTCGACGCAGAGGAATCCGACCGCCTGGAGCTGTCGCTGCATGTGCTCGACGCCGTGATGCAGCACGTCACCCGACACCACCCCGGCTGGACCGGCCTGGGTCTGGCCGTGCAGGCCTACCAACTGCGTGCCCCGCGCACCGTCGAGACCGTGATCGCCCTCGCCCGCAGACACCATGTGCGGCTCATGGTCCGGCTGGTCAAGGGCGCCTACTGGGACGGCGAAATCAAGCGCGCCCAGGAGCTGGGCCTGTCGGGCTACCCGGTCTTCACCGAGAAGGACCACACCGACCTGTGCTACCTGCACTGCGCCCGCCACCTGCTGGCCGCACCCGATGCGGTCTACCCCCAGTTCGCCAGCCACAACGCCGGCACCATCGCCGCCATCGCGCTGATGGCCAGGCACCTCAACGCGCCTCACGAGATGCAACGTCTGCACGGCATGGGCGAAGGCATCTACGCCGAGGTGATGAAGGCGCCCGACGCCCCGCCGCTGCGCATCTACGCCCCCGTGGGCCGACACCGCGACCTGCTGGCCTATCTCGTGCGCCGGTTGCTGGAGAACGGCGCCAACTCGTCCTTCGTGCATCAACTGGCCGACCCCGGCGTGGGCCTGGACCATCTGCTGCACAGCCCGCTCACGCCGAGTCGCACGCTGAACCTGCCTTTGCCCGACGCGCTGTATGGACCCACCCGTCGCAATGCCGCCGGGCTGGATCTGACCGTGGCCGAACACCGCCGGCCATTGCTGCGGGCGCTGCAAGAGCACCGTCCGGCCTCGGTGGCCCAGGTGTCCGTGCCTGCAGCCCAGGCCGCCATGGTCCGCCTCCAACACGCCCAGCCCACCTGGGCGGCCACGCCCTTGGGCACCCGATGCGAGGTTCTGCGCAGAACGGCCCGGCTCATCGAGCGCGACCTGCCCCGCTGGACGGCCCTGCTGGTGCACGAAGGGGGCAAGACACTGGCCGACGCCATCGCGGAGGTGCGAGAGGCGGTGGATTTCTGCCGCTACTACGCCGAGCAGGCTGAGCGGCTGCTGGTGCCGCAGGCCCTGCCCGGTCCGACCGGTGAGTCCAACACCCTGCGGCTGCATGGCCGAGGCGTGTTCGTCTGCATCAGCCCCTGGAACTTCCCGCTGGCCATCTTCGCCGGGCAGGTGGCGGCGGCCCTGGTCACGGGCAACACCGTGGCCGCCAAGCCGGCCGAGCAGACACCGGCCTGCGCGCAAGCCTTCGTCGAGACGCTGTACGCCGCCGGCCTCCCCCGCGATGCGATGACCCTGCTGCCCGGCCTGGGCGAAACCGTGGGCGCCGCACTCGTGGCCCACCCGCACTGTGCCGGCGTGTGCTTCACCGGTTCGACCGCCGTGGCCCGCGCCATCGCCCGCACCCTGGCCGATCGCGACGGCCCCATCGTGCCGCTGATCGCCGAAACCGGCGGCCTCAACGCCATGATCGTGGACTCCAGCGCCCTGCCCGAGCAGGTCGTGGACGCCGTGGTCTCCAGCGCCTTCCGCAGCGCCGGCCAGCGCTGCTCGGCCCTGCGCCTGCTGTGCCTGCACGACCAGATCGCCGGTGACGTGCTGACCATGCTGGGCGGCGCCATGCAGGAGCTCCGCCTGGGTCGGCGGGCCGATGCCGACAAGAGTTGGGCCGTGGACGTGGGCCCCGTCATCGACGCCCAAGCCCACGCCGGCCTGTCCCGGCACCTCGCGCGGCTGGACCAGGAGGCCCGCCTGCTCGCCCGCACACCGCTGCCGCCTGAGCTGGCCGGCACACACATCGCCCCGGTGGCCTATCAGCTCAAGCGCGTCGGCGACCTGAAGGAGGAGGTGTTCGGCCCCGTGCTGCACGTCGTGCGCTGGGGCGGCGATGTGGACATCCTGGTCGACGAGATCAACGCCCTGGGCTACGGCCTGACGCTGGGCGTGCACACCCGCATCGACGAGCGGGCGCAGCGCATCGCGGCCCGAGCGCGGGTGGGCAACGTCTACGTCAACCGCAACATGATCGGGGCCGTCGTGGGGGTGCAGCCGTTCGGGGGCGAAGGTCTGTCGGGCACCGGCCCCAAGGCGGGTGGGCCGCACTACCTGCTGCGCTTCTGCGCCGAACAGACGCTGACCCTCAACACCGCGGCGGCCGGAGGCAACGCGGCACTGCTCGCAGGGCGTTGAATCGCCCAAGCGGGCGACGGAATCATCTCGCCAACCCGTCGGGGCATCCGCGCTGCCCCAGCTCGGCCCAAGCGAGGCCCACGCGCTGAGGCGTGCTTTCGCACCCCCTAAACTTCCGGCATGAGCACCACCAGCCCCTCCTCTTCGCCCCGCCTGGCCTTCATCGGCGGCGGCAACATGGCCAGCGCCATCATCGGCGGCCTGATCGACAGCGGCACCCCGGCAGCCGACATCCTCGTGGTCGAGCCATGGGACGAGCAGCGCCAGCGCCTGCAGGCGCGCTGGCCCGATCTGAGGGTGCAGGCCCTGGCCGATGCCGCGCTGGCCGGCGTCGAGGCGGTGGTCTGGGCCGTCAAGCCGCAGACCTTCGCGGAAGCCGCCGCCCCCTGTGCAGCCCATGTCGACAGCGCCCTGCACCTGTCGGTGATGGCCGGCATCCGCAGCGACGCCATCGCCCGCGCCACCGGCAGCGAGCGCGTCGTGCGCGCCATGCCCAACACGCCGGCCCTGATCGGCCGCGGCATCGCCGGCCTGTACGCCCGTGACGCGGTGAGCGCCGACGAGCGCCTGAACATCGAAGCCCTGCTGGCCCCCACCGGCGAAGTGGTGTGGGTCGAACACGAAGTGGACCTCGACGCCGTGACCGCCCTGTCCGGCTCCGGCCCGGCCTATGTCTTCTACTTCGTCGAAGCCATGGTCGATGCCGCTCAGCGCATGGGCCTGACGGCCGAGCAAGGCAAGCGGCTCGCCCTGGCCACCTTCGGCGGGGCCACGGAGCTCGCGCGCCGCTCGGACGAACCGCCTTCGGTGCTGCGCGAGCGCGTCACCTCCAAGGGCGGCACGACCTACGCCGCCCTGACCTCCATGGCCCAGGCCGGCGTGGCCGAAGCCTTCGTGCAGGCCATGCAGGCCGCGCAGACGCGCGCCCGCGAGCTGGGCGACGAGTTCGGCCGCTGAGTCAGAACGCCGGTTTGCGGCAGGTGTGCGGCAGCGCCACCTGCGCCGCATCCAGGTAGCGCACGGTCCGGTAACCGTAGCCCGAGCCTTCGACGTCGAAGCGCACCCCATCCGTGCCCGCACGCTGCATCACGCTGACGTACATCGGCTGCTGGAACTGGTGATCGCCCGCGCGCATCGTGCCGGCGCCCAGGCCGCCCAGCGTGTGGCCGTCGTAGGTCGCACCACTGAGCGCCTTGGCCACCGCACCGGCCTCGGTGCTGCGCGCCCGCTCCATGGCCTGCGCCAGCATCTCGACCATGACCTGCATGCGCACGTGCAGATAGTCATCCTGCGGCTGCGGAAAACGCTTGTGGAAGGCGTCCACCAGCGCAGCTGAAGCCTTGCCGCCCGCGTTCGGATGCCATTCGGCCACGGCCAGCACCCGTCCCACGCCGGCATCACCGAGGGCGGCAGGCACCCCCAGGGCGTTGCCGTAGAAGGTGTAGAACTTGCCCTCGTAGCCCACGTCGCGCGCAGCCTTGACAAGGAAGGTCAGGTCATTGCCCCAGTTGCCCGTGATCACCGCCTGCGCGCCGCTGGCCTTGATGCGGGTCGCGTAGGGCAGGAAGTCCTTGACCTTGCCCACGGGGTGCAGCTCCTCGCCGACGATCTGCACGTCCGGACGCTTGGCGGCCACCACTTCCTTGGCCCTGCGCACGACGTACTGGCCGAAGGAGTAGTCCTGACCGATCAGGAACACCTTCTTGACCGCCCGGTCGTCCTTGAGCACGTCCGTCAGTGCACTCAGGCGCATGTCGGCGTGGGCGTCGAAGCGGAAGTGCCAGGGGCTGCACTTTTCGTTGGTCAGCGCCGGTTCGACGGCCGAGTAGTTGAGGAAGACCACGCGGTGGTCCGGCTCGCGCTGGTTCTGCTTGTTGACCGCGTCGATCAGGGCCGCGGCCGTGGCCGAGCTGTTGCCCTGCAAGACCACGCTCATGTTCTGGTCCACGGCGAAGCGCAGCAGGCTCAGCGCCTCTTCGGTGTTGCCCTTGCTGTCCAGGCGCACGAGCGACAGGGGGCGCGCGCCACCAGGCAGCTTGACGCCGCCACGGGCATTCACCCGCTCCACCGCCCACACCAGGTTGCGGGCCACCGCCTCACCCGCGTTGCCGAAGGGGCCGGAGAGGCCCTCGATCAGGCCGATGCGGATCGGCTCGGGAGCGGTCGTCGGCGAGGCGTGCGCGCCCAGCGCCGCCAGCGTCAGGCACAGCCCTGCTGCCAGGGCCAGTCGGCGTCCCGAGGCCCACAAGGGGTTGAACAAAGCACGTTGATCGAAGTGGGTCATGTCCAGCGTACAGATCGTGATAGCCAATCAAGGTCGGCGACCGCCGTGGGGGCCGGCGACATCGCCCGTTCAAAAGACTCAGGTCTGAGTCAGGTCCCAACGGGGTTGAACGTCAAATTCGTAGCGGCGCTCAGCCCTCGCCAGCCCCGCCTGCAGGCGCATGGCCGCAGCCAGGGCAATCATCGCGCCGTTGTCGGTACACAGGTGCAGCTCGGGGTAATGAACCCGCACCCTCTCCTTGGCGCAGCGCTCGTTGAGCATGGCCCGCAGCATGCGGTTGGCGCCCACGCCGCCGGCCACCACGAGACGACGCAGTCCCGTCTGCTTGAGGGCACGCAGCGACTTGTGGACCAGCACTTCAACAATGGCGGCCTGGGTCGAGGCGGCCAGATCGGCACGGGGCCCCTCCAGCGCCGGATCCGTGATCGGCGCACCCAGCTCGGCCTCCAGGCGCTGCATCTGCGTCCACACGGCGGTCTTCAGGCCGGCAAACGAAAAGTCGAGCGTGTCGCCGCGCATCAGCGGGCGGGGCAGCTTGTACGCGTCACCGCGCCCGAGCTCAGCCAGCTTCGACAAGGCCGGCCCACCCGGATAGCCCAGGCCAAGCATCTTGGCCGACTTGTCGAAGGCCTCGCCGGCCGCGTCGTCGATGGTTTCGCCGAGCATGGCGTACTGCCCCACGCCGTCCACCCGCATGAGCTGGGTGTGCCCCCCCGACACCAGGAGCGCCACAAAAGGAAACTCGGGTGGGTCGGCCGACAGGAACGGCGACAGCAGGTGCCCCTCCAGGTGATGCACGCCCAGCACCGGGCGGTCCAGCGCCATTCCCAGCGCGCAGGCCATGCCGGCACCGACCAGCAGCGCGCCGGCCAGTCCGGGCCCGCGCGTGTAGGCCACGATGTCGATGTCCGCCATCTCGGCGCCCGCAGCGGACAGGGTCTCGCGGATCAGCGGCACCACCCGGCGGATGTGGTCCCGCGAGGCCAGCTCAGGCACCACGCCGCCGTAGGCCTGGTGCATGTCGATCTGGCTGTGCAGCGCATGCGAGCGCAGGCGCGGCACACCGGTGTCCCATTCCACCAGGGCCACGCCGGTCTCGTCGCAGGAGGACTCGATCCCCAGCACCCGGACGGGGGACGCCGTCGGTCCGTTCATTGCGGATTCACTCACGCCGGTCACCCGCTCCGATCAAGCCGCACGGCGGGCGGACACCGCCCAGATCAGCGCGCCGCCAAGGATCATCGGCACACACAGCCACTGCCCCATGCTGAGGTTGAGCGCCAGCAACCCGAGGAAGTCGTCCGGCTCACGGAAGTACTCGGCCACGAAGCGAAACACACCGTAGCCGAACAGGAAAGCTCCCGACACCTTGCCCCACACCCGCTGCCCCTGGCCGTTTTGGTGTGCCGACGGACGGCGCGAGTACCACCACAGCAGCACGAACAGCGTCAGCCCCTCCAGCGCGAACTGGTAGAGCTGCGATGGATGCCGCGGCCAGTCGCTGCCCGACTGCGGAAAAACCATGGCCCACGGCAGCGAAGGATCGGCCGCCCGCCCCCACAGTTCACCGTTGATGAAGTTGCCCAGACGACCACTGGCCAGCCCGGTCGGCACGCAAGGTGCGACCAGATCCATGACTTCAAAGAACTTCCGGCCCCGCAACCGGGCGAACAGGGCCATGGCCACGATCACGCCCAGAAGACCGCCGTGGAACGCCATGCCGCCCTTCCAGACGGCAAAGATCTCCAGCGGATGGTGCAGGTAGTGATCGAACTTGTAGAACAGCACATAGCCCAGCCGCCCGCCCAGGATGACGCCGGCCACGCCAAAGGTGAGCAGGTCTTCCACGTCCCGCGGGGTCCACCCTCCGGCGGCGTACGGGGCCTGCCGAATGCGGCGCTGCGCCAAGAGATAGAACAGCGCAAAGGCGACCAAATAGGTCAGGCCGTACCAGTGGATCTGCAAGGGGCCGATGGCAATGGCCACCGGGTCGAATTGGGGATGCAGGAACATGGATCAGCGAACCTGAAACAAGACACAGGCCCGCATTGTCCCTGAGGTGATCACTGTCCCCGCTTGGATCGACCGTGCCGCCCCCAGAGGGCTTCGAACGCCTTGGCTCGCCGCACGCGCACACGCTCGGCCATCCGGTCCTCCTGAACGCGACGGGTCCTGCCGCTGGCGTCGGACCACTCCCACCAAACGATGGCCACTCCAAAGGGGATCAACAGCCACCACCAAGGCCATTGCGCCACGGGCGACACGTCCAGCGCGTAGAGGATCCACAGAACCACACCGAGCGAAACGGCGTACAAGTCGTACTCTCCTGGTTTGTCAATTTTTTACCACGCCCTTTTGCCGAATGCTTCCGAAGGGACGCAGCGCATGTACACCGATCAAGGTGCGTCCGCGTTGAATTACTAGAATCATCGTACGGGATGATTCTCTCGTGTCCCCGCTCCTCGAAAGGAAACCATGAAATCCGTTATTACTGCTGCCGCAGTCGCCGTGGCCGCCCTGAGCGCCACTTCCGCTTTCGCCGTCTCGCCTGAAGATCTGGCCAAGCAAAAGGCCTGCATGGGTTGCCATGCCATCGACAAGAAGCTGGTTGGCCCCGCTTACAAGGAAGTGGCCGCCAAGTACAAGGGCCAGAAGGACGCCGTCGAAAAGCTGAGCCAGAAGGTCATCAACGGTGGCGTGGGCACCTGGGGCCAGGTTCCGATGCCCAAGAACAACGTGACCCCGGATGAAGCCAAGACCCTGGTCACCTGGGTGCTGAGCCAGAAGTGATTTCCTCCCGAGCCCGAACCAGGGCTTGAGTCGATGCCGCCTTCGGGCGGCATTGTTTTTTGTGCAGCGCGCCGCTCAGCCGTCAGAGCTTGCGCACCTCGATGCGGTGCTTCTGCAGCGCGTAGCCGAGCTGGCGCGGCGTCACCTTCAGCAGACGGGCCGCCTTGGCCTGCACCCAGCCGCACTGCTCCAGCGCCCAGATCAGGCGGGCCCGATCGTCGTCGGCGGGCGGCTCGTTGCCCATCGAACGCACCGAGGCCACGTCACCCAGGCGTGAGGTCGGACCGATCTGGATCACTTCGTCACCGTGGTCCCCGGGGTTCAGGGGATGGGCATATCCCCCTCCTGTTGAAGGCATGCCTTGCGGCAACCCGGTCGCGGGCATGCCGGGAGGCAGGTGGGGCGTCGACCCGTTGGAAGGCACGGCATGGGCCGGGGCGGCCCCGCGCGGCACAAAGTCCACCGGTGCAATGGCCGCCGGCGCCACCGCATCGGCCTTCTCGATGTGGTGCAGGGTCTGCGTCAGGCAACGGTTGTGCTTGCAGGGGAAGGCCAGGTCTCGGATGTAGTCGCCCTGAACCATCGTCGCGGTGCGTTCGATGCAGTTCTCCAGCTCACGCACGTTGCCCGGCCAGTAGCAGTTGGTCATGACCTTCATGGCCTCGGGCGTGATCTTGAGTTGCCGACGGTTGTCCTTGTTGAACCGCTCCAGGAAGTACTGCACCAGCGGCGGGATGTCCTCGCGCCGCTCACGCAACGGCGGCAGGAAGATGGACACCACGTTGATGCGGTAGTACAGGTCCGCCCGGTACTCGCCGCGCTGCACCATCTTCTCCAGATCCCGGTTGGTGGCACAGATCAGGCGCACGTCAACCTTGATCGACTTGGTGCCGCCCACACGCTCGAACTCACGCTCCTGCAGCACTCGCAGCAGTTTGGCCTGGAAGGCGGCGGAGATGTCGCCCACTTCGTCAAGGAACAGCGTGCCGCCGTGAGCCAGCTCAAAACGCCCCTTGCGGTCCCCCGCGGCACCCGTGAACGCACCGCGCTCGTGGCCGAACAGCTCGCTCTCCAGCAGTGACTCGGTCAAGGCCGCGCAGTTGACCTTGATGAACGGCCCATCCTTGCGGGGCGAAAGATAGTGGATGGCACGAGCAATCGCCTCCTTGCCGGTGCCGGATTCGCCCCGCAACAGCACGGTGGCGCGCGAAGGAGCCGCCTGATGCACCTCACCGAACACCTCCTGCATCTTGCGCGACACACCGACCACGTTGTCCAGGGTGTACCGGCCCCGAGGCTCTCGGCTCAAGGCCTTCTGCAGACGCATGGCCTCCTGCTGCATGCGCTGGTGCTCGTCGCGCACGGCGTAATGCAGCGCAGCGGCCTGGGCGAGCAGCGTGGCCACCATGGTCAACACGCGCTGGTCGTCGCTCAGGCGGGCACCGCCGGCCACCTCGCGCTGGGCCGCCAATACGCCCAGGCGCTGGCGCTCGGTCTTCAGCGGCACGGCGATCATGGCCATCATGTGGTCTGGATCCCCACCAAACGCACCGGTGCGATCGATGAACTCGGGCGACTGCGACACGTCGGGCACCACGATGGGCATGCCGGTGGCAAACACGCGACCGATCACGCCCTCGCCGCGCCGCCAGGATCCCCGGGACTGGTGCTCGGTGCTCAGACCCACTGCACTGTGCAGGTGCAGCTGGTCGAAGTCCTCGTCGGACACCAGCACGATCATCGCGCGCGGCAAGCCCAGGTGCGCGGCAAGCACGTTCAGTGCATCGTGGAAGCTCCGGTCGATGTCCAGGGTCGCACCCAGGATGCGACAGATCTCGTACACCGTGATCAGCTCCACGTGGGAACGTTCTTGCTGGCTCTGACTCGGCATGTCACTACCTTTCGAAATCTTCGGGTCTCTGCTGCGGTGCACGACCGCTCATCTCGGTGCGGTCGGCGCTCTCCGGCGGGGCATTTCCCCTGTTGTGTGCACCCGCTGAAGGCAAACCCGCAAGTTCCGCGCCCCTCGCCCCCAACATTGACCCACGATAAGAATTCAGAAATATCGACTTGACCCACATCAAAAGTAATCCAAGATCAATCTACAGGCAAAGAAAAACCTGCTCGCAAGCAGGTTCTTGGGGACCGTGGAAAACCGGAAGCCGTCACCAGACTCCAGTCGAAGCCTTCAGGCGATCCACTTCCTGACCGCCCAGCAAGTGCGTGACGAAGATCTCGGTGACGTCGGCCGGAGTGACCTTCTGGTACAGCGTGCCCTCGGGGTACACCACCACATTCGGCCCGCCATCGCACGGCCCCAGGCAACCCGAGTAGGTGATCGCCACGGCGTCGTAGCACTGACGCTTCTGCAGTTCACCCCAGAAGGCCTGGAGCACGGCCGTGGACCCCTGAGCGGCACACGAGCCACGTGGGTGACCGGGCGGGCGCTGCTGCGTACAAACGAAGACGTGACGGGCAGGACGGGGCATGGGCTCTCCTTCAGACAAGACAACGGAACAGCCAGCGGCCCAGACCGCCGGCACGGATCATTCGGCGGGACAGGCCTCCAGCAGCTTTTCGAGCTGGCGGACGTGATCGGCTTCTTCTTCGGCGAATTCGGCTGCCAGCTCGCGCAGTTCCGGATCGATCGTCGCCGCCGAGATCGAAGCGTAGAAGGCGTGTCCGCGGTGCTCGCTGCGCAGCGCCAGCTCCAGGGCGCCCCGCTGGCTCAGCAGCGCATCGACACCCTCCCAGTCGGCGGTTTCCGGCGCGGTGCCGTCGGGCCACTCGAACTCCTCGGGCGCCAGCATCGGAATCGTGCGGAAGCCCGCCTTGGCCACCGCTTCATTCAGATGCAGGCGAGAGTAATGCGCCATCCGCTGGAAGAACTCGCGCAGTTCGGCATTGCCGTCCGTGCGCATGGCCGCCGCCAGTTCCTCATAACGGCGAGCGGCCTCGCGCTCCAGCGCAATCGCGTGGGCGAGGAAGGTTTCGACTTTCATGGTGGGACTCTTTCTTTCGCGGGCCGAGCCGGCGCGCACGGGCGAACGCGTCTGCGCGCGCAGGCTCCAAAAGACGAGCAGGCATGACAGGCACCGGCCTCACCAGCCGGTGCCTGCAGGCTTGCGCTTCAACCGAACTTGAACAGGATGCCGTGACCGCCGCGGGGGTATTCCCAGGCCACGTTGGTGTGTTCGGTGCAGATCACGCGGCAAGAGCCGCACTCCAGGCAGCCGTCGGTGATCAGCGTCACCGTGCGGTTGCCTTCGGCCTTGTAGCAAGAGGCGGGGCAGATGAAGGTGCAGGCCTGCGACTGGCAGTCATTGGCACACACCTCGGGCGCCTTGATCTTGATGTGCGGACGACCGTGATCGACCTTGTAGCGGTTCTGGAAGAGCTTCTCTTCCACGTTGACGGTTGCTGCTGCAGCGGCGCTCATCGCACGGCCCTCCAGAGTTTGAATGCATCACCGACCAGGCCGGTCCACTTGCGGGCGCCCTTGAAGCTGCCCATGATTTCCTTCTCCTTGGTCAGCTTGTCCACACCGTCCACGGTGAACAGCTTCTTCATGGCGCCAGCGACCAGGTCCGGATAGGTGGTGAAGAACTGCGGGCTGTCGTGCAGCACTTCAGGCATGTTGCGGTACTTCTTGAGGTCCTTCATGACGAAGGAGGCATCCAGCGAGGACTTGTAGGCCGAGAGCGTCTTCTCGGTCATTTCCTTGCCTTCGGCCTTGGCGGCGATCACCGTCTCGGCGGCGATACGGCCGGTGGTCATGGCCAAGTTGGAACCCTCGCGATGCGCCGCGTTCACGAAGCCGCCCGAGTCGCCCACGATCATCCAGCCGTTGCCGTAGATCTTGGGAATGGCGTTGAAGCCGCCTTCGGGGATCAGGTGCGCGGCGTACTCCTTCATCTCGCCGCCTTCGATCAGCGGGGCGATGGAGGGGTGCTTCTTGAGCTTGTCGAGCAGGTCGTACGGCGTCGTGCGCTTCGGGTTGGCCTTGAAGTCGCTGAGCATGCAGCCCACGCCGATGGTCAGCGAATCCTTGTTGGTGTACAGGAAGCCCGTGCCCACCATGCCTTCGGTGACGGAGCCCATCATCTCGATGACGACGCCCGATTCCTCGCCGATGTTGAAGCGCTGCTGGATCACCTCTTCGGGCATGAAGAGGATTTCCTTGACCGCCAGCGCGACGTTCTTGGCCTGGATCTCGGGATGGAAACCGGCCTTGCGCGCCAGCGTGGAGTTCACGCCGTCGGCCAGGATCACCACGTCGGCGAACACGTCGCCGCCCATGCGGTCGCAGCGCACGCCGACGACCTTGTCACCGTCCATCAGCAGCTGCTCGACAGTGGTCTCGCAGATCAGCAGGGCACCGGCGTCGCGGACCTTGGAGCTGAACCACTTGTCGAACTGCGCACGGATGATCGTGTAGCGGTTGTACGGCGGCTTGTTGTAGTCCTCGCTGCGGAAGTGCGAGCCGACGAAGC
>CAYRBG010000022.1:0-21500 GCA_964422355.1 uncultured Sphaerotilus sp.
GACAAGCACTGCATCGGCGGCATTCCCGGCAACCGCACCTCGATGCTGGTCGTGCCCATCGTGACGGCGCACGGCATGCTGTTTCCCAAGACCTCGTCGCGCGCCATCACCTCGCCCGCCGGCACCGCCGACACCATGGAGGTGCTGGCCGAGGTCGAGCTGCCGCGCGAGCGCCTGGCGCAAATCGTGCGCGACACCAACGGCTGCCTGGCCTGGGGCGGCACCGCCGACCTCTCCCCGGCCGACGACATCCTGATCTCGGTGGAGCGCCCGCTGGCCATCGATTCGCCGGGACAGATGGTGGCGTCCATCCTGTCCAAGAAGATCGCGGCCGGCTCGACCCACCTCGTGCTCGACATCCCCGTCGGGCCGACCGCCAAGGTGCGCTCGATGGCGGCGGCACAGCGCCTGCGCAAGCTGTTCGAGTACGTGGCCTCCAGCCTGAACCTGCACCTGGAGGTGATGATCACCGACGGCAGCCAGCCCATCGGCCAGGGCATCGGCCCGGTGCTGGAAGCGCGCGACGTCATGCGCGTGCTGCACAACGATCCGCTGGCGCCGGCCGACCTGCGCGACAAGTCGCTGCGGCTGGCCGGACGCATCATCGAATTCGACCCCGACGTGCGCGGCGGCGACGGCTGGCGCATCGCACGCGACATCCTCGAATCCGGGCGAGCCCTGGCGCAGATGGAAACCATCATCGACGCCCAGGGGCGTCGCGCCGACACGCCGGCGCTGGGCGAGCTGACCTGGGAGGTGCAGTCGCCGGCGGAGGGGGTGGTGGCCGCCATCGACAACCTGCAGCTCGCACGCATCGCCCGTCTGGCCGGTGCGCCGCAGGTGCTGGGCGCCGGGGTGGATCTGCTCCGCAAGGTCGGCGATCCGGTGCAGGCGGGACAACCGCTGTACCGCATTCACGCCCAATACGCGGCCGACCTGGGCTTTGCGCGCGACCTGACCGCACGCGACGCGGGCTACCGCATCGTCCCGGCAGGCACCCCCCTGCCGACCGCCTTGAATGGAGGCTTCTGATGCCCGGCTGGAGTCACGTGATCGCGTTCGAGGAAGAGCAGCCCCAAGCCCGGGCCCTGGCCGCCGCGCTCGGCGTGCCGTGCTCGACGATCCGGCGCCACCGATTTCCCGACGGCGAGTGGCAACTCACCCTGCCCCCGGCACTCGGCGGTGACGTGATCCTGTGGCGCAGCCTGCACCAGCCCAACGAGAAGCTGGTGGAACTGCTGATCGCTGCTCCAGCCGCGCGCGAACTCGGGGCCCGGACGGTCTGGCTCGTCGCGCCCTACCTGGCCTACATGCGGCAGGACATCGCCTTTCACCCGGGCGAAGCGGTGAGCCAGCGCCACGTGGGCGCGCTGCTGGGCGGCCTGTTCGACGGTCTGGTCACGGTGGATCCGCACCTGCACCGCATCGCCTCACTGGAAGAAGTGCTGCCGGCCGGACACCGAGGACTGAGCCTGTCGGCCGCACGCCTGCTCGGTGGGTTCGTGGCCGAACAGGTGGATCAGCCGCTGCTGCTCGGCCCGGACGGCGAGTCGGAGCAGTGGGTGAAGGAAGCGGCCCGCGGGGCCGTCGACGCCCTCACCGCCCCGCTCGACCACGCCTGGTGCACCAAAGTCCGCCTCGGCGACCACCACGTGCAAGTCACCTTGCCCGAGGGCTTGGCCCTGTGGGGGCGGTCCGTGGTGCTCATCGACGACATGGCCAGCACAGGGCGCACGCTGGTCGAAGCCGCCAGGCTGTGTCTGGCCGCCGGCGCAGCCGGCGTCGATGTCGCCGTCACGCACGCCTTGTTCGTCGACGACGCCCTGGTCTCGTTGCGCGAAGCCGGCGTTCGCCACGTCTGGAGCACGGACTGCGTGCCGCATGAAAGCAACGCAGTGAGCGTGGTGCCGTTGATCGCTGGCGCCCTGCGGGCTTGCTGCTGATCCCCGGCAACGTTGCTCAGTGCTGCCAGCAACCGTCGCTGGTGGCATCCACCACCAGCGTCCCGCTCACCCACCGCCCCCGTCGACCCGACTGGTCCATGGCCAGGGTGCCGCAGGTGCTGTCGGCGCTGGCCTGACTGCCCTGCGGCGTGGCCACCAGCACGTACGAGGTGCTGGTCGGAGAGCCGGAGGCAAAGGTGATCAGGTAGTCCGCACTGCCGCTGGAAGGCGACTGCCCCAGGCCGAGCGAGGTCAGCATGGCGTTGTCCACCGCCGTTCCGGCGGGGTTGCGGTCGTAGCGGAAGGTGCTCGCCTGGTTGCGTTCCATGAAGTACGCCGCCTGCTGCAAAGCCGATTTCGCGCTCGCACGCTTGCCGCCGACGATGTACTTCGAATAGCTGGGCACAGCCACGCTCACCAGCAAGGCAATGATGGCCAGGGCCACCATCAGCTCAATCAAGGTGAATCCCGCTTCACGCCCGGAGCGGGCCACGGCCGGCACCGCGCCGGCCCCACCGAGGTCTGCACGACTCATTGAACCTCCCGCCAACTCATGCGGCCGATGCTCTTGGCATCACCCGTGCGCAGCAACGTGGACCCGCGGGCCGTGGCCGCCGCCCCAGACACCGCCCCCCCGGCAAACGAAGTGCCGTCCAGCGACGCTTCCTGACCCAGGCTCGACAGCATCAGGCCGGCACCACTCGACGCATTGGATCGATCGCTGAGCAGCGACGGCGCCGAATAGGCCGCGCCCGCAATGGCCACGGCCACCGGCGCACGCGCGGTCTGCAGCGCGCCGGCCTTGGCGCGGTCGTTGCTGTCCACCGTGCCGTCGTTGTTGTAGTCGAAGGTGTCCATCGACGGCGAGCCGGTCAGCGGATGAAGCTGGAACAGCCAGTTCCGCGCCGGGGAGCAACTGGTGCTGCTCGCCCCGGCCGTCACCGGTTTGACCGCCGTGAAGAGCACCTGACCGTTGGAGGCCACCCGCGGCGCACCGCTGACGTGCTCCCCACTGCTGAGCTGGATGAACCAGCCCAGACGGCTGGACGAGTAGCTCACCAGATCGCTCTGCGTGAAGCGGAACTCGACGCCACCGGTCCCCGCCGTGGTGACCAGCACCTGCTGATCCAGGCTGGACTGCGTCACCGTCGTGCCCTGCCCCTTGTCCAGCAGGCCCACCAGCACCTGAGCGGTGCGGTTGGTGGTGCCGGTCAGCGGGCTCTGGAAGTCGCCGGTGCCGAAGACCACCTGCCAGCAGCCATACCCCGCAGCGCAACCGGTCGCAGCCGGGTTGCGCCAAGCCAAAGGCGCGGCGTAGATGGGCTGCCCGGCATCGGTCCGGTACAGGCGCGTCACGCCGACCGAACCCACCCCCGACTTCATGTCGAAGCGCCAGAGGTTGCCCTGAATGTCGCCGGCATACACCACGTCCACCCGGCCGTCGCCATCCACATCGACGGGTCGCGGGGTGGACAGACCGTTGCCGAACTGCAGCGCTGCCTTTTCGGCCGCGGTTCCGCTGACCTTCTCGTCGACCGCCCAGCGCCGCCAGCGCGGGGTCTGGGCGTCCAGGTAGAAGGCGTAGAGCACCGCCTTGCCCGTGCCGCTGGACGCCTCCGGCCCCAGGTTGCTGTTCACGCCGTTGCCCACCAGCACCGCCCAGCGGCCGTCCGGCATCTTGACGATCTGCTGGGATCCGCCGGTCTCGGTCCAGATGGGAGCGCTGACGATGTACCCGAGATCGATGAGATCGTTCTTGCCGTCCCCATCGAGGTCGCCAGGGGTGGCGTGGGTGTACTCGATGGCCCCACGACCGTTGTTCAGATCGGTCCGGCTGACGTCCAGCACGGTGATGGCCCGGGCACCGCGCCCGTAGGTAATGACGGCGGCGGCCCCCCAGCTCGGGCTGGCATCGCTGCCGAAGTTGGCGTGCCCGACCATCGGCACGTTGTCCACGAAGTAGGGCTGCAGGCGGATGCCGGCCAGGGTCGGGTCGCTGTAGGCCCAGGTCCGACGCAGCATGACGTCGGGCACATAGGCCCAGGCCTCGCTCAGACCACCGGCGGTCACGCTGGCCGCGTGCAGCGCTCCGTCATTGCCGCCCCACAAGACCAGCGGGGCGCTGCGCGCCAGCGTGGCCCGGTACGCCGTCCACCCCGGGTGCTGACTTTCGGACAGACCGACGGCCGGACGCCGCGCCAGCACCATGGGGCCGGAGCCGTAGACCGGCCCCAGCAGCCCCGTGGGGGGACTGCGGAAGCCACCACCGCTGTTGTCCCCACGCAGGTAGCTCAGGCGTGCAGAACCCTTGGTGTCGGTCGCCCCGCTGAGCGAGGTGTTGAGCGCGCTCTGCTGACCGGAGTCGGCGTTGGCGTACTGGAGCGCCACCACGTTCTGAGCTCCGGCCAGGCTGCTGCCGGTGTCGGGCTTGCCCATGTACATGGTGCGCGAGGCGGCCGCAGGCATGCTGGCGGTCATCTTGTTCACGCTGGACACGTCGATTTGCCCGTTGGATCCCAGCACGAAGCCCCACATGTCCCCGCCAAAGCCGTTGACCGTGTAACGCCCCTGAAGCACGACCGAGCGGTCGTCGGTGCCCCCGAGGCTGCTGCCCAGCCCCCGCAGTGTGGTCGACACCGTGGAGCCGGCCGCATACCCACCCGAACCGCCGCCTGGGGAGAACAGCTTCGATGCCGTGAGGGTCTCGCGCACCGTGCCGACGGCATCGCTGACCAGGGCCGTCTTGGCGGTGACCTTGGAGGCGGTTTCACAACCGGCTGCAGCCGGCGTCTTGGTGGGCACGCACCACTGCATCGGATCGCCCTTCCAGGTGAGGTCCGCGCCCATGGTGCCGCTGCTGATCAGGCTGCCGGCTCCGGCGAACTCCAGCTTGACCTTCAAACGCGGGTAGGACGAAAACGGCACGTCGCTGATGTCCAGGCTGTAGCTGCCGCTCGCCAGGTAACGCACCGGGTTCAGCGCCGCAGGCAGCATGGCCCCCGTGCCGTCCATGAGCGTGATCTTGACGGACGACAGCCCTCCTCCTCCGCCCCACGCCACGGTGGGTGAGATGCGGACCTTGTCCCAGCTCGACACGTGGGTGCGCGCCGGGTCGCAGCGCATGTAGTCGTTCACCGGATCCACGTCCAGGATCAGGCTGCCGGCCCCGCCACCGCCGCACGCCCCCAGGGTGTTGACGTCGAAGACGATGGCCTTGGCCTCGTCCCCCAGACTCAGCAGGCAGCCCGGCCGGGTGGGGTCGAAGCGCGTGGTGTAGCCCTCGCCGTACAGCGTGGTGTAGTTCGGGTAGCCCGGACACATGGCGTCGGTGGCGAAGTCGAAGCAGCCGATGCTGGTGCCGTCCGTGCCGGCGTTGTAGGCCTTGGTGCCGAGCACGGCACCGGCGTTGGTGTCGGCGGCGTAGCCCCACCATCCGGCAGGCGCGAAGGCATAGTTGGTCAGAAAGGTGACCAGGTTCGCACTGGGCACGAAGCTCGTTCCGTTCAGGGCGTAGCAGTTCGCGGCTTTGAACGAGCACACGCCCTTGGGAGACCCGTCCGTGTTGAGCACCGGATACACGCCGCCGTTGGCGTAGGGCGTCTTGCCCGCGGTGGTCCAGCCCGTGCAGGGTGCGTTGGTGCTGGTGTCGTGGCACCACACCCCGTTCTGGCGGCCGAAGAACATCCTGCTGCCCAACTGCGTGGACCCCACCGACAACGGCCCCCCGGTGGTCACCGTGTTGTTCATCAGCGGGTAGGTCGTTGTCCCGCAGGATGCCTTGGTCGCCACGTTGAAGCAGTGCAGGGTGCCGCGCGCGGTCATGACGTAGTACTTGTCCCCCACCTGCTCCATGTTGAGCAGCGGAGCGTCTTCCCAGTAACCGACTTCGAGGGTGTGCACGCCGCAGCCGGTGAGCGCATCCAGGTTGGTGCAGACGATCGACACCATGCCGTTGGTGGTGTCCTGCACCCCGAAGAACAGCTCGCCCGTCGAACGGTTGAGGCCTTCCATGGCCACCTCGGGGGTCCAGAACCCGCCGGACGACACCGGCAGGGCCGCCCCGGTCGTGCGCTGGAAGCTGTATCCCGTGCCGTCGCTGGGGAAGCCCGGACACACGCCGCCGACGGCCAGGCGGCAGTTGAGGTAGCCGTCGGAGGCGTGGTGGTTCACCACGTAGAAGCGGTCCTTGTAGGGAATGATCCGGAAGCCGTCGCCGGTGCCCGTGAAGTCGACCACGCCGCCCACGTTGCCGAAGTTCACGGTGAGCATGGGCGCCAGCGTCCAGCGCAGGTCCGTCACGGCCGCACCCGAGGCCGGCTCGGTGGTCTGCCAGGAGCCGCCCACCTTGTATTCCATCGTCAGCTTGGACGGCAGCATGGACTGGCCGGCCAACCAGGTGTGCCCCGACGGCAGCTCCTGCACCCCCGACACCTGGGAAGGCTCGCTGAAGCGGGCCTGGAAGTAGGTGGTCCAGCGGATCTCGTCGTTGCCGCTGAGGTCGTAGGTGCTGTAGAGCGTGGGGGAAGCCGCCGGTGCCAGCACCTGTCCGCCCAGTTCCAGGTAACTGCCCACGACCATCGGCGTGGCCCCTTGCGCCAAGACCCCCCACACCACGCCCAGCGAGGTCAGCGCCAAGGCGACAAGACCGGCCACCCGAGCGCGTCCGGTCCGAAACGCCCGGGACACACGGGCACCCAACCACTTCATCCAAAGGTGCAGCTTCATCGGCATGGTCGAAACACTTCCTGCAGATCGACATAGGTTCCGGTCGAGCCCCCCCAGGCCCGCACGGAGATCCGGAACAGGGGCACGGCGCTGGCGTCGCCGCTCTGGGCCACATCCAGCACTTCGATGTGGTAGCGCGGGGCTTGGGCCACCCCGGCCAAGGCCGGCGCTCCGGTGACGCTGCCGAAGACGATGCCGCACGCCCCCGTGGTGCAACTGCTCTGGCCCCAATCGATGGCGGCGGGGGTCGTGGCCGGCGAGCGCCCCAGCAGGCGCAGGCCGGCCCCGTCCCGGGTCGGCATCAGCTGGGCGCAGGTGGGCACCAACGACAGGCAGTGCGCGCGCGAGATGGTGGGGGCGACCGCCTGCTGCATGACCCCGCTGACGGCGTTCCACTGCTGGCAGACCGCATCGGCCTCGGCGTCGCGCAGGGCGGCTTCACCGGCCTGGCGGGCCAGGGCCAGATCGCGCTCGTTGCGCACACCCCGGAACTGCGCGATCACGGACGAGCTGAGACCCATGCCGAGCAGGCTCGCCAGCAGCGTCATCATGACGACGACCCACAACGAGGCTCCGCGCTGAAGAACGCGCGGGCGTCGGTCCGCAGGACTGCCGGTCATGGTCCGCGCCCTCATGGCAAAGCCACCGCGCTGCGCAGGTGGTTGCGCAGGTCGAACGTGACGCGGTAGGCCCGGCGCACCCGCCCATCGGTGGTGCGCACGGCCTGTCCCTCGCAATCGACGTTGTAGATGTTGCGCCCCGTGCCGGACGGCGAGGCCTGAGCCGGGTCACTCACCATCAGCAGGCAGAGCTGCACGGCGATCACGTTGTCCCAGCCGCCGCTCATCCCCGCCACCGAGGACGCGGACACGTACTGGGCCACGGCCTCGCCGGGCGCGCTCGCGCTGCCGGCCTGGGCCACGCCGTACAGCACGCGGAACTGCTCGACGTTGGAGGCCACCTCCACGGCGCTGGCCGGGTTGCCGTTGCCCAGGCAGCGCAGACTGCTGTTCTGGGTGTCCAGATAGAAACGGTTGATGACCACTTCCCCAGCCGGAGACGCCTGGGCGTTGTCGGCCGCGCGGGTGGCCCGCCCTGCGCAGTCCGTCGCAAAAGGCACCCGATCGCTGTAGGAGGAGGCGAGACTCTGCCCGCCCCAACCCGCGGTGCCGGTCGACAGCGCCTGGTAGGCCACCGTCAACGAGCCGGCCAGATCGTTGCTGCTGGACGCACACTGATAGTCCAGCAGAGTGCCAGCCGTCTGGTATCCGCCGTTGCAACCGTGCAGCGCCCGCAATCCCGCATGCGTGCCCTGGAAGACGCTGGCCAACAGGCTGGCGTCGCCCGCCGCCCCGGTGACGGCACCGCTGTCCTGACCCGCCAATGCCGGCGGAGTGCCGACATCGTTCATCAGATCGACATAGCCCGCGCGCTGAACCTGACGCTGCAGGTAGCCGAGCGACATCAAGGCGTTCTGCGCCACACCGGCCGAGCCCCGCACATTGCGCGACAGGCTCGAAATCCCGCCGAAAGCCGCCAAGGCGGTGGTCAGCGCCAGCAGACCCAGACCCATGCCCACCATGAGCTCCAGCAGCGACAGGCCGCGCTCCGAAGCCCGGCAGTCATCCGGGCTCACGCACGCCCCTGCAGAGTGGGACGGCCGTGACGCGAACGCCATCATCGTCGTGACGCCCTTCATAGACGGAAGTCCAGCACGTAACAACGCACACCCGGCCCCGCCGACAGGAACGCGGCCCGGCTGCTGCACACCGCGTCGGACACCCCGCGCCCGGAGGCGCTGGGCTCGGTCCAGGCCACGACGATGGTGCGTTGCGACCCGGTGCCGGCCACCACGGCCCCGGCCCCTCCGGCCAGGGTCAGTTGCACCTGACCTTGCCAAGCCGCGAGATCGTAGGCGGCGATGTCCTGGGCCGTGGCGCACGCCGTGTTCAAGTTGCTCGACGCCGCCGGTGCCACGAAGGGTCCGCCGCAGGTGGGCGTGGTGATGGCCGAATTCGCCGTGAGCGCGGTGTAGGTCCCCGTCTTCACATAAGGAACCGTTCCACCGGGCGGCACGGTGGCTTCCAGGGCGCGGCGGTTGGTCCGCATCCGGTCCGCCAGGTCGGTGGCCAGCAGCGCGGCCTGACCGATGAACTGCGCCGAGCGCTGCTCGCGGGCACTGTCGGCCACCAGCAGCCCGATGCCGAGCAAGGTCGAGCTCAGCAGCAACAGCGCGATCGCGGCCTCCAGCAGCACAAAGCCACGGTGACGCGGGAGCATCCGGGCGCTCATCAAGAGGGGTGAATGGCGCATGGATCGACTCACCGCTCAGTAGGTCTCGACCCGCGCTTTGCCATTGCGGCGCAACACCACGTTGCGCTGCATGGATCCCGAGGTCATGGACACGGTGCGGCTCCCTCCGCCAAGACCCACCAGCTCGCCGTTGGCGATGAACACCAAGGAGGCTGCCGCACCCGCACCGGCACTCAACCCGTCGGCGAGCGAGCCGTGCTCCATCACGATGGACTCCCCCCCCGACAAGGCATCGTCGCCGTTGGCATCCACGAACAGGATCCAGCCGCCGTTCCAGTTGCTGGCCGAGCCGGCGCAGACCCCGCCGGACAGCCGGGGGCACATCACCACCGGCGACTTGCGCCGCATGGCTTCACTGCGCGCAAAGTCGGCGGACGAGGCGAATTCGGTGGCCAGCACCGTCAGCCGTGACATGGCCACGGATCCCGACAGGTTGGGCAAGGCCACCAACGCAAGAATGGTGAGCACGGCCACGGTGACCGTCATCTCGATCAGCGTGAAACCGCCACCAGAACCTCGACGACAAGCGGATGCGTGCAGCATGAACCCGACACTTTTTTGTTTTCGGAGCCGAGTCTGAACAAGTGGCTTCACCTGCAGTGAAGGAATCAGACCCGGGTTCACAGGACATATCGGTCACCGGGTCTGGAAATGAATCTTCACGCGATCAGGCGCGTGAACTTGTCAACACCGTCTCCACAGGAAGGATCTGATCCACGTTCTCTGAGGGCTCCATTGACGCCCCGGGCCACCGCACCTGCAGCTGATCCAGGTTGCGCAGCCACTGCAGCGCCAGCTCCACCGGCATCGGGCGGGCCACCAGATAGCCCTGCACCTCGCTGCAACCCGACGCGCGAGCCACGTCCAGTTCCTGCGGCGTCTCGACGCCTTCGGCCACCACGTGCAGCCCCAGCGACGTGCCCAGCTGGGCGCAGGTGCGCACGATGGCCTGCTTGCCGTTGTCCTCGTCGGCGTTGGCGATGAACATGCGCTCGATCTTCAGCTCCGAGAAAGGCAGGTGCGAGAGCTGGAACATGCTCGAGTAGCCGGTGCCGAAGTCATCGATCGCCAGGGTGAACCCCAGCATGCGGATGCGCGCCGAGTTCTCGATCACCGCAGGCAGATCGGACATGGCGTCGGTCTCGGTGATCTCGATGGTGATCCAGCCCGGATCGACCTGCCCCTGCTGCACCACCTCGACCAGCTTGCGGCAGAAGTCCACCTTGGACAAGGAGGACATCGACACATTGATCGACGCGCTGATGGCCATGCCTTCGTGCAGACAGGTGGCCACAAAATCCACCGTCTTGCGGGCCATGCACAGCGTCGCCTCGTCGAGCAGGTCGTGGGCCAGCAAGGCATGGATCAGGCGATCGGGCATGACCAGCGCCCCTTGCGCATCGTGGGCCCGCATCAACGCCTCGAAGCCCACCACCTCGCCCGTGCTCAGGCGCACCTTGGGCTGCATCCAGGGCTCGATGCGGTCCTGGTCGAGCAGTGCGCGCAGGTCGGTGTGCGTGAGCTCCCGCAGCGGAATGCGACGGCGCACACGGGCCTGCCCCGCTTCGAACGACGCCAGGCTGCGCGAGATCCACTCCGGCTCGACCGGCTGTTCGGCCCAACCCGCCACCGTCAGCCCACAGGCCTCGGCCAAGGCAATGGCCGCCTTGATGACGGCCCGCTGCTGGCGGCTGGCCACGAACAAGGCCGGCGGGTGTGCCAGTCGGGACAGACGCCGGATCAGGCGAAAGCCGTCGCCATCGCTGAAGTGCAGCCCGCAGACGACGACATCGACACACGGCGGCCCATCCTGATCCAGCGCGTGCAAGGTGCCTTCCATGGTGTGGGACAGCCCCACGACCTGCCAGCCGGCCAGCTCCAGTGCCATGGCCACGGCCTGTGCCGGGGTCTTGCCATGGATGACCACCCAGGCCCGACGGGGGGCCTCTTCGAGGGCCAACTCAGTGTGCGGGGCAGGCGACGCCATCACAAATGTCCTTCAGGTCCGAAAACGAAATCGGCTTGATCAGCAGGCCGTTGAAGCCCGAGGCCAGGATGCGCTCGCGCTCCTCGGGCATGCTGTGGGCGGTGTAGGCGATCACCGGCAGTTCGGTCAGGCCAAGCTCGGTGCGGATGTGGTGGCACACCTGCTCGCCGCTGACGCCGGGCATGCGCAGGTCCAGCAGCACGAGTCCAAAGGACTGCTGACGCAGCAGCTCCAAGGCCTGACGGCCATTGGAGGCGGTCCAGCTCTGCCATCCCAGACGATTGAGCATCATCCCGGCCAAGCGGCTGTTGAGCTCGTTGTCATCGACCACCAAGGCTTGCCTGATGGAATTGCAGTTGTTTGACGTCATGAGCGGTGCTCTCCCTGCTGAATGGGGGGGCCGTCGATGGGCAGACGCAGGCAGGCCACGGAGCCTTCGCCCTCACGCGACTCCATGGTCAACGTGCCTCCCAGCATTTCGGCCAGTTCACGCGACAGCGGCAGCCCCAGTCCCGCCCCCTGGGCAGGATGGACAAAATCGGTCGTCGTCGAATGGAACCGGGTGAAGATCGAGGCCAGCACCGAGGCCGGAATGCCGACCCCCTGGTCGCTCACCCGCACCTCCCAGTCGCCGTCCACCCGGCGAGAGGACACGCGGATGGTGCCCTGCTCGCTGAACTTGATGGCGTTGTGCACCAGGTTGTTCAGGATCTGGGTGCAGCGCGTAACGTCCGTGCGGACCTGCGAGGGACTGCTGGGATCGAGGTCCAGCCGCAGCTCCAGGCCGCGGGCCTGCGCCGCCACCGCATGCAGCTTGTGCACCTGTTGCAGAAGATCGGGAGCCTGGACCACGGTCGGGTGCATCACCATCCGCCCGGACTCGATGCGGGCCAGATCGAGGATGGTGCTCACCAGTTCGTGCAGGTGTTTGCCGCTCTGGTGAATGACCCGGCCGTATTCCTGGACATCGGGATCGTCCGAGGTGACCTGCAGCAGTTCGGCAAAACCGAGGATGCCGTTGAGCGGCGTGCGCAGCTCGTGCGAGACACTGGCGAGAAACCGCGTCTTCAGCTCGTTCGCCGCGTTGGCCTCCTGGTTGCTGCGTTCCAGCTGGGCCATCAGCGCCACCTGACGGCGGGAGTGGTGCAACAACGCGGCCAGAAAGCCGAGGATGACCACCGTCAGCACCAGCGCCCCGATCAGGTACAGCACCCGACGCTCATGGGTTTCCGCCAGCACGTCCTGGATGTCACTGCCCGTCAACACCGACAGCCCGAACTGATCCAGGCTGCGGAAAGCCCACAGGCGCTCCACGCCGTCGATCTGGCTTGCGGCCTGGACCGTACCGTTGCGCTCCCTCATGGCGGCCTGGAAAGGTTTCCCTCCCCGCACATCCACACCCGCATCGAAGCGCCGATTCCCGCCCGCGCGGGCCCGCACGATGCCGTCGTACCCCGTCACCGTGATGGTGCCGCGTTGACCCAGGTTCACGTCCTCGTAGAGGCGAGTCAGGTACTCCGGCGACAGTGACACCACCACCACACCGCCAAAGGAACCGTCGGGCCGCGTGATGCGACGCGTGAGCTGGATCGACCACTTCTTGGACACCTTGCCCAGCACCGGCGGGCTGATGAACAAGCGGTCTCCTTCACCGTCCCGATGCACCTTGAAATGGGGCCGCTCGCTCAGGTCCGTCCGCTGAAAGGGCTGTGTCGACTTCAGGACAAATCCGTCCGGCCCGATGATCGTGATCAGGTGAAAAGTCGAGTCAATGATGGTCCGGCCAGTGAGGTAGCCGGTCAGGTCCATCGCCTCGCCGTGGTCTTCATATTCAGCCCGCACGAAGCGCAGGGCCTGATCCGCCCCTTCGATGGTGCGCACCGTGTGTTCGGCAAACGCGTGGGCCAGATTGCCCAGATTGACCTCGGCGTGCCGGACGGCCTCGGCCCGCTCCCGCTGGATCTCGAACACCACACCGCCCCACAAGCCCAGGATCAGGAAGGCCGAAAACGCCACCAGCAGCACCGACTCGCGCACGGAAGACCACCAGGCCCTTTTGCAGGGTGGCGATCGGTCCGCCGGCAAGGCCGGCGAGGCAAGGGTGACGGTACTGCTCATGTGAGTGCGACCGCGCTCGACAGGAGCAACTCGGTCGACTGTCTACATCGGTCGCCCCATGCCGGACTTGAGGGGTTTGGAAACAATTTGCAAAACTGCCTCACCCGCAGGAGAAACCGCAGAGAGGTCCACCCGGCAACATCCCTTCATCGCCTCTCCGTCGAGGGGCTGTTTCAGGGAATGTCCATGTCGAATCCGCTTTTCTCCCGCTCTCGTCTGGTGGCAGGGTGCTGCGCCCTGCTCGTGGTCGGCGCCCTGTCCGCCTGTGGTCACCACGGCTCCGATGCCCGCGATCACGCCGACCGGGACGGCCCCCGCGCCATACACCGAGACCCCTCACGCCACGGTCACGAAGGTGCGCCCGGCGGCCCGTTCGGCTGGGGTGAGCCACCGCACGGCCAGCCCCGCAGCGCGGAAGACACTGCACGCATGCGCGAACAGTTCACCCGCCGCCTGACCCGAGACCTTCAGCTCGACGCAGCCCAGCAGGCCCGGCTCAACGCACTGGCCGATGCGCTGGATCAGCAGCACAAACAGCGTGAAGCCCTGCGCCCGGCCGGCGGCAACGCCCAAGGCCCACAGCGCTGGATCCAAGGTGCCAAGTTCGACCGCGCGACGGCCAAGGCGGAACTCGACGCCCGCGCCGCAGCCATGCAAACCGGTGAGCCGGCCGTGCTGGCTGCCGCCGCCGACTTCTACGACGGTCTCACGCCGGAACAGCAGGACAAGGTGCGCACATTCCTGAATCGCCGGAATGAGCCCGGCCGCAACCCGGTTCGGGGCTCCGACCCGGGCCAAAGGGGTCGCGACAGCGAGCGTGGTCCCGACCGCCGCTGAAAAAAATCGATACGCGGCGAAACCGGGGTGAGACCCACCCCGGGGCTCCCGTCGGCACGATGAAGTCCTGTTCATCACCGACTCAAGGAGTCCCCCATGAAACCCTGGATCCGCCGCACCCTGCTCGCCGTCGCCGGCGCTGCCGCCATCGCCTCGCTGGCCGCCTGCGGCCACGGCCCCCGCCACTGTCGCGGGCCCATGAGCGACGAGCAGGTCGCCGAGATGCGCGAGCGCTTCATCGACCGCGCCTCCAGCGAACTGGCGCTCAACGCCGACCAGAAGACCAAGCTCGGTACCCTGGCCGACGCCCTGGCCCAGCAGCGCAAGGCCATGCGGGGCGACACCACGTCGCCCCGCGCGGCACTGGCCCCGCTGATCGCCGGCCCGACCTTCGACCGCAACGCCGCCCAGGCCCTGCTCAACGCCAAGGTGCGCGCAGTGCAGACCGGCGCGCCTTCGGTGCTCGACGCCGCTGCGAACTTCTACGACAGCCTGGACGCCACCCAGCAGGGCAAGGTCCGCGCCTTCCTGGACAAGGGGCCGGGGCACCGCTTCGGCTTCTGGAACCGGGACTGAGCCGTGGACGCCGCCACCCCTGACTCCCGCTGGGAGCGTCGTCGCGGTTGCCGCGGCGGCCCCCGCCTGCGGGCGGCCCTGATCGTCAGCGTCGTGATGTGGGGCGTGCACGGATCGCAGGTCGGGTTCGACACGCTTTGGGCCTGGACCGGTCTGGCGCTGCTGGGCGTCGGTCTGCTGGGCTTGTGGTGGTCCGCCGCCACCCTGCGCAACGCCGGTGCCGACTGGCCGCAGATGGAGCCGCCCCGCCTCGTCGACGAAGGCCCCTACCGCTGGCTGCGCCACCCCATGACCGCCAGCGTCAGTCTGATCCTGCTGGGCTCGGTCGTGGCCACCCGGTCGGTGTGGGGCGCCGTCTTCGCGGCGATCTGGCTGATCCTGACCTGGACATTGCGCCTGCCGCGCGAAGAGTCGGAACTGGCGCACCGCTACGGCGGCTGGTGGCGCGACCACGCCGAGCGCGTCGGGTCCTGCGGCCCCCGATGCCGGCGGAGTTGACCCGGGAGCGACGGCCCCGCTGCACCTTCTCCCGCCGGGGGCCGGTGCAGCGTCCCGCGCCAACACCGACACCTTTCATGCGACGATCCCGCCCATGCACCGACTCCTGCTGATCGACGACGACGAAGGTCTGGCCGCGCCGCTGGCGACCTACCTGCGCCGCTTCGACTTCGAGCTCGAATCGGCCCTGCGCCCCAGCGAGGGTCTGGCCCGCCTCGCCCAGGGCGGGATCGACGCCGTCATCCTCGACGTGATGCTGCCCGAGATGGACGGCTTTGCCGTGTGCCGCCGGATCCGGCGCGACAGCGAGGTGCCCATTCTGATGCTGACCGCGCGCGGCGACCTGACCGACCGCGTGGTCGGGCTGGAACTGGGCGCGGACGACTACCTGCCGAAGCCTTTCGAGCCGCGCGAGCTGGCCGCCCGGCTGCAGACCATCCTGCGGCGCGTGCGCCCCTCCCAAGCACCAGCCGCGACCGCAGAAGTTCCGTCCGTCAGCAGCGACGGTCATGCCCCGAGCCCGGCGGGTTCCGGAGCCCTGAGCCACGATCGCCCGCCCATCCTGCACTTCGAAGACGGCCTGGACATCGACCCGGTGCGCCGCCGCGTGGTCTGCCAAGGCCAGGAGGTCGAACTCACCAGCACCGAGTTCGAGTTGCTGCTCCTGCTGGCGCGCGAACCGCAGCGCGTGTTCACGCGCGACGAGATCCTCAACCGCCTGCGCGGCCGCGACGCCGACCTCTACACCCGTGCCGTCGACATCCTGATCAGCCGCCTGCGCCCCAAGCTCAAGCCGCTGCAGCCGATCAAGACGCTGCGCAACGCCGGCTACACCTTTGCGTTGGCGCCGGTGCGGGCATGACCTCGCCGCGCTGCCGACGCCCCCGCCGCCGCGAACACTGGCGCCACCAGATCCGCCACTCGCTGCGCTGGCGCCTGATCGCGCTGTTCATGGCGCTGGCCGTGGGCACGACCTTCATCTTCATGGCCGGCACGCGCGACGCCTTCTCCACCGGCTGGCGCGAGCTGGTGCGTCCGCTGGTGGCCGACTACCTCGACCGCCTGGCCGCCGACATCGGCTCCCCGCCCGACCCGGCGCGCGCGCAGGCCCTGGCCGACCGCCTGCCCATCCGCATCCGCATCGACGGCCCGTCCGTGGTCTGGCACAGCGATCCGGACGCGCCCTCGGAGGCCTCCACGCGCGAACGGCGCGGCCCCGATCTGCTGCGCAAGATCGCTCCCCGATCGACCGAGGGCCGCGAAGCCTGGATGACCCGCACCACCGCCGACGGCCACCGCATCACCTTCGGCCTGGCCGCGTGGCACTGGCAGGATCACCCACGCCGCGTCGGTTGGTTCACCCTCGGCGGACTGCTGCTGTTGACCGCCATCGGCTACCGCGTGGTGCGCCGGCTGTTCCTGCCCATCGACGACATCCGCAGCGGCGCCCTGCGCTACGGCCAGGGCGACTTCGCCACCCCCATTCCCGTGCGCCGACACGACGAGCTGGGCGAACTGGCCACCCAGGTCAACCGCATGGCGGGCAACCTGCAACACATGCTCGAAGGCCAGCGCAGCCTGCTGCTGGCCATCAGCCACGAACTGCGCTCGCCGCTCACCCGCGCCCGCCTGAACGCCGAGCTGGTCACCGAGGGCCCCGAGCGCGATGCGCTGATGAAAGATCTGGCCGAAATGCGCGACCTGATCGCCGACCTGCTGGAAAGCGAGCGGCTGGCGGCCGGAGCATCGGCCCTGCAGCGGGTGCCCTGTGACCTGAATGCGCTGGTGTGCGAGGCCGCTGCGGCGTTCGCGCCACCGAGCCCGGACGGCGCACCGGCTGCCGCAGCGGCCGAGGTGACCGCCACCGCGCCGACCTGCGAGATCCACCTGAACCTGGACCCCCAACTCCCCGAGCTTTCGCTCGACCGCAGCCGCATCGCCCTGCTGCTGCGCAACCTGCTCGGCAACGCCTGCAAGCACGGCGGGGGGCAGGGTGTGGAGGTCTCCACGCGCGTGGAGGGCCGGAGTGTTCACCTGGTCGTGCGCGACCACGGACCCGGAGTGCCACCCGAACACCTGGCGCACCTGACCGAACCCTTCTACCGTCCGGACACCGCGCGCACGCGCAGCGCCGGCGGCGTGGGGCTCGGCCTGCACCTTTGCCGCCGCGTGGCGGAATCCCATGGCGGAACGCTGTCGCTGGCCAACGCCGACCCGGGCATGCAGGCCACGGTCGGACTGCCACTCTGACACGCGAAACACGCTCTTGCGCGCCGAACTTGAGGTCCATCAAGTCAGAGCCCCCTCTGTTTCAGTCGGGGAGGCGTTCGCCGATACCGTATCCGACATGAAGCCCAGGGGTAGCGACCGTCACACGGCGAGTTGCACCATGACGCTTCGACAACCCTCTCGGATTCAAAGGTCAACGTGAACACAGTGGTTTCGTTTCTCGCGCACCAGGAGATCCTGCTGCTGGTGCTGCTCGTCGGGCTCGGCGCGGCCTTGGGTCACCTGTCCTGGCGCGGCATGTCGCTGGGGGCTGCGGCCGTGCTTTTCCTGGCCATCGGCGTGAGTGCCTGGGGGGTGTCGCAGGGGCAACCGCTGCTGGTGCCCGAGCCCCTGGGCGGCCTGGGGCTGATCCTGTTCACCTTCTCGGTGGGCATGATTTCCGGGCCGGGGTTCGTCGCAGCCCTCAAGCGCGGCTGGGGACCGATCCTGTCCATGGTCGGTGTGCTGATCACCGCCGCCGGCGTGGGCGTGGGCGTCGGCCATTTGCTGGGCCTGGACGCGGCCACGGTCGCCGGCGCGTTTGCCGGTGCGATCACCAACACCCCCGCCCTGGCCGCTGCCCGCGAGGCCGCCGGCAACAGCCCGCTGCCCACCATCGGCTACGCCGTGACCTACATCTTCGGCGTGCTGGGCATGCTGGCCGCCACCCATCTGGCGCTGCGCCACCGCGCCCAGGACACCGACGCCCCGGCCCCGCTGGTGCACTGCACCGTGCGCGTCGAGACCACCGCCCGCCCCAGCCTGCGCGAGATCGAGGCCCGCCACCACGGCCGGGTGAAGTTTTCGCGCGTGCGCCACGGCGGCATGAAGTTCCCGGTGCAGGCGGCCGGCGAGGACGACGTGCTCACGCACAACGACCTGGTCACCGTGGTCGGCCCCGCCGACGAGGTGGAACAGGTGGCCAAGGAGCTCGGACACGTCTCATCGCACGCCCTGGAGGACGACCGCACGGCGTTGGACTTCCGCCGCGTCACCTTGTCCAACAGCAAGCTGGCCGGCCACACCGTCGCCGAGCTGGACCTGCTGCACCGTTTCGGCGCCACCGTATCCCGGGTGCGCCGCGGCGACGTGGACCTGCTGGCCACCGACCACATGGTCCTGCAACTGGGCGACCGCGTGCGTGTCGTGGCCCCGCCGGAACAGATCCAGGCCGTGTCCAAGCACTTCGGCGACTCGGCACGAGGGCTGTCGGACGTGAACCCCATCGCCCTGGGCGTGGGCCTGGGCCTGGGCGTGCTGCTGGGCAAGATCGTCTTTCCGCTGCCCGGTGCGTCTTTCGCGCTGGGTTCGGCCGCCGGCACGCTGATCGTCGGCCTGATTTTCGGCCGCCTGGGCCGCATCGGCCCCTGGGTGACGACGGTGCCGAACACGGCGGCGCAAGCGCTGTCCGAGCTGGGCCTGCTGATCTTCCTCGCGCAGGCCGGCACCAAGGCGGGCTCACAGATCGGCGCGGCGCTGAGCTCGGGCACGTGGATGCCCATCCTGCTGTTGGGCATGGCCATCACCGGCACCGTGGCGGTGGGCATCTACCTGGTGATGCGGCAGGTGTTCCGCATGGGCGGCACCCAGCTGGCGGGTGTGCTTGGCGGCACCCAGACCCAGCCCGCCGTGCTGGCCTTCGCCAACGGCCGCACGGGTCACGACGCCCGCGTGGCGCAGGGCTACGCGCTGGTGTACCCGGCGGCGATGATCGCGAAGATTCTGTTGGGGCGGATTTTGGGAGGGTTGTAGGCCCGGCAAGGCACAGACCTACAACACCGTCCAACCCGGGCTCACCCGTCGCTGCGCGTGAGCGTTTCAGTTTTTTCATTTTGTGGACGTTTCCACACACAAACGAAAAACACCAGATCTTCTGCAACACATTGTCAATGGAGACGCGGCGCTCACTGCGAGGGCGCCCCTCCACTCCTACGATGCTCCCGTCCCAGATGGGGCAAGCATGCACTTAGGAGAGCGTCATGAAGTTCGCGCATCGAGTCGCGCTGACCGGGCTACTGGCCCTGGCTGCAGCGGCCCACGCCGCCGGCCACGACAAACCAGTCGTCACCCACATCGAGAAATCGGCTTTTCCGCACCTGAACCTGTCGGACAGGCATTCCTCCGGTCAACGGGCCGTGGATCTGCTTGGTGATCGGTTGCCGGAAATCGCCTCCTGGTATCGCAAGTCACCCGACGAATTCCGCTCGATGATGTTGAACGACCGCCGCATGCGGCTCGATCAGCGCGGCAAACTGTTCGCGGTGGACGAGCTCGAAGCGCCCCTGCCGGCCCCGCAGAGCCCCGCGAAGGCGGTCGGCACCGCTACGGTGGTAACTGCCGCAGGAGCGGCCAGCCCTGGTCTGCTCGACGGCGTGCTGGCCCCCTTGGACCAGACCTTCCTGCTGCACAGCCGCCCCGGTGCCCAGCGCACGATCTACCTGAACTTCAAGGGTGCAACGCTGACGGGCACCGCCTGGAACACCACGGCCGGCGTCAGCTCCATCACCGCGGTGCCCTTTGATCTCGACGGCATTCCCGGTACGTTCTCGACCGCGGAACTGCAGCGCATCCAGTACATCTGGCAGCGTGTGGCGGAGGACTATGCCCCCTTCGACGTGGACGTGACCACAGAAGCCGTGTCCAGCACCCTGCTGAACCGTTCCAGCACGACCGACACCGTTTTCGGCACCACCGTGCTGATCACCAACAGCACCGGTGTCTACACCTGCAGCTGCGGCGGTGTGGCCTACGTTGGCGCCTTCGATGATGTCGGCGACACCTACAAGCCCGCGCTCGTGTTCTACAACCAGCTCGGCTCAGGCAACGAGAAGTACGTGGCGGAAGCCATTTCCCACGAAGCCGGACACAACATGGGCCTGTCGCACGACGGCACGGCCACCGCGGGCTACTACAGCGGCCAGGGCACCGGTACCTACACCGGCTGGGCGCCGATCATGGGTGTCGGTTACTACAAGCCGCTGGTGCAATGGAGCAAAGGGGAGTACTTCGGCGCCAACAACACCCAAGACGACTTCGCGGTGGCACAAACGTATGGCCTGCCCCTGCGCACCGACGATCACGGCGACACGCTGGCCACTGCCACCGCACCGACCGGCACCAGCAGCGGCGGCGTGACCACGTTCTCGACCCAGGGCGTGATCGAACGCGCTTCCGACATCGACGTGTTCACCCTCACAGCCAATGCCGGCCCTATCAGTCTGGCCCTGTCACCGACCAACCGCTCGGCCAATCTCGACGGCGTGCTGACGCTGATGAACAGCGCCGGCACCGTGCTGGCCACGTCCAACCCGGTTGACACGCTCAACGGTTCGATTTCGGTCACCCTGCCTGCCGCCGGCACGTACTACGTGTCGGTTCGCGGCACCGGCAACGGTGATCCGGCCGGCACGGGGTACAGCAGCTACGGCAGCGTCGGACAGTACGCGCTTTCCGGGAGCTACTACACCCCCGGCAACCTCGCTCCGACGGCAGTGATCAGCGCCGCCCCGACCAGCGGCACCGCCCCGCTGACGGTGACCTTCTCCGGCGCAGGATCCACCGACAGTGACGGCACCATCACCAACTGGGCATGGGTCTTTGGCGACGGCACGATCGGCAGCGGAGTCACCGTCAGCCATGTTTACGGCACGGCCGGAACCTACACCGCGCAACTGCAGATCACCGACAACGGTGGGTTGACCGCACTGAAGTCCACCACCATCACCGTCGGCGCTCCGCTGATCGCGATGAGCGTCAACAACATCGGAATGACGCTGACCATCGCCAAGACCGGCACCGCCACGGCCACAGCGGCGGTCACCGTGCGCGACAAGAATGGCGCGCTGGTCCCGGGTGCGACAGTGAAGGGCAACTGGTCAGGGCTGGTCAGCAAGACCGGAGCAAGCGCAGTCACGGGCTCCAACGGCATCGCCAGCCTGACCTCGCCTGCCTCGGCCAAAAACGCCAAAGGCACCTTCACCTTCACGGTGACGGGTGTGAGCAAGACCGGCTACAGCTACGTGTCGGGCTCCAACGTCGAGACCAGCGACTCGATCACCCGTTGACGGCAGATTCGCAGGAGGACCTCCTCCCGCGATCGGATCGGCCTGACCTTTTCAGTCCTCGAGGACGAAAGCGTCAGGCCGGCGTCGGCGTGGCTCCCAACAGACTTGCCCCCACAGCCTCGGCGACCTCGATGCCGTCCACGCCGGCCGACATGATCCCGCCCGCATAGC
>CAYRBG010000023.1:0-21081 GCA_964422355.1 uncultured Sphaerotilus sp.
GCTGGCCGGAGGCTCATGGCGTGAGCTCTGCTGAGCTTTGTGACGAATCAGGTCGTTCCTTGACCTTGGTTGCCGTTGTTTCTCTGACCGGCTGCGCCAGCGTTTTTAACGGCCAATCTCAGCCGGTCACCATTCAAAGCCTGCCGGAGGGCTCGATGGTCAGTGTCCGCAATCGAGCGGGCGAAGAGATTCACGTCGGCGCAACGCCGGTGACCTTGACGCTCAAGCGGGGTGCAGGATATTTCAAGTCGGAAACCTATACCCTCAAGTTTTCTAAGTCCGGATTCGCAGACAAGGAGATCTTGGTGCAGGGGTCGGTAAGCGGATGGTATTTCGGTAATATTCTGTTGGGTGGTGTTCTTGGCATGTTGGTCGTTGATCCGCTCACGGGGGGTATGTATTCCATTCCGGACAAGGTCAGTGCCAGCCTGGAGGCTGCGTCCGCACCGGCTTCATCCGCGTCGTCGGGAGCTGCACTGCCGTCGCTGCGTGTGGTTGCCTACGACACGTTGACGGACGCGCAAAAACAGCAAGCTCGATACATCGGTCAGGCGCACTGATCTTTGCTCAAACGAACGGCAATGAAAGAGGCCCGGCATTGCCGGGCCTTGTTTATTTGGGCCAGTAAGGAATCAATCCTCTTCCTTCAACGCCCACCCCTTCATCAATTCAGCCTGCACATTCCCCGGCACCGCGTCGTAATGCGACAGCGCCACGGTGTAGCTGCCGTGCCCGCGGGTCATGGCGTTGAGGCGGATCTGGTAGTTGGTGAGCTCGGACAGCGGCACCACGGCCTTGATGACGCCTTGGTCCACCCCTTGCCGGTCGGTGCCGCGCACTTCGCCGCGCCGTGAGGCCAGATCGCCGGTGATGTCACCGATGGTCTGTTCGTTCGCGACGATTTCCACCTCGGCCACCGGCTCCAGCACGATGGGCTGCGCTTCGCGCATGGCGTTGATGAAGGCCTTCTTGCCAGCCGTGACAAAGGCGATTTCCTTGCTGTCGACGCTGTGGTGCTTGCCGTCGAGCACGGTCACGCGCACGTCCACCACGGGGTGGCCGGAGATGACGCCCTGGGCCATGGCCAGTCGCACGCCCTTTTCCACGGCGGGGATGAACTGCCCCGGAATGGCGCCACCCTTGACCACGTCCACGAACTCGAAGCCCGCGCCGCGCGGCAGCGGTTCGATCTGGATGTGCACTTCACCGAACTGGCCGGCGCCGCCGGTCTGCTTCTTGTGGCGGTACTGGGCCTGGGCCTGGGTGGAGATGGTTTCGCGGTAGGCGATGCGCGGCGGGGCGGTGTCCACCTCGACGCGGTAGGTCTCGCGCAGGCGTTCCAGCGTGACACGCAGGTGCAGCTCGCCCAGGCCGTAGACCACGGTTTCGTGGGTTTCGGCGCTTTGTTCGATGCGCAGGCAGGGGTCTTCGGCGGCCAGTCGGGCCAGCACTTCGGCCAGGCGCTGGTCGTCGCCGTGGCGCTTGGGCTTGAGGGCCACGCCGTGCACCGCGGTGGGCAGGTTCAGGGGCTTGAGGTGAATGTGGTCGTCTTCGGCGGCGTCGTGCAGCACGGCGTCGTAGGCGATTTCATCCACCTTGGCGACGGCGGCGAGGTCACCGGGGCCGGCCTGCTGCACTTCCACCAAGTCTTTGCCCTGCAGCATGAACAGGTGCCCGACCTTGAAGGGCTTGCGGCCATCGCCCACATAGAGCTGGCTGTCCTTGGTGACGGTGCCCTGGTGCACGCGGAACACGCCCAGCTTGCCCACATAGGGGTCCACCACGACCTTGAACACATGCGCCAGCACGTGCTGCGCCGGATCTACCACGGCGTGCATCAGCTGGGCGTCGGCGCCTTCGCCCTTGTAGAAGTCGGGCAGATTGCCCTCGGTCGGGTCGGGCAGGAGCTGGGTGATGACGTCCAGCAGCTGCGCCACGCCCGCGCCGGTCTTGGCCGACACGAACACGACCGGGATCAGGTGCCCCTCGCGCATGGCCTGTTCCAGCGGCGCATGCAGCTCGGAAGCGGCCACGTCGCCCTCGTTCAGGTAGCGTTCGACCAGATCGCCGTCGATCTCGACGACCTGTTCCACCAGCGCGCGGTGCGCGGCGGCCACGGAAGAGAAGTCGGCCTCGTGGCCGGGTTGGGCCTCGGGTGCGAACCAGCAGTCCACCACTTCCTTGCCGCCGCCCGCGGGCAGGTTCAGCGGCAGGCATTCGCGACCAAAGGTTTCCTGGATCTGGGCGAGCAGGGCGGCGAGGTCGGTACCCGCGTCGATGTGGTTGACGACGATGACGCGGTCAAGCTTGCGCTCGGCGGCGTAGTTCATCATGCGCGTGGCCAGCGGCTCAATGCCCAGCGGCGCGTTGATGACGACGGCGGCGGTTTCCACCGCTTCCAGTGCGGGCAGGGACTGGCCGAGGAAGTCGGGCATCCCGGGGGTGTCGAGCAGGTGGATGCGCTTGCCCTGATGCGTCAGGTGCAGGGCGCTGGACACCAGCGAGTGCTGCATGCGGCGCTCGATGGCGTCGTGGTCGGAGACGGTGCTGCCTTTTTCGACGGAGCCCACCGCGCCGATCACACCCGCGGCCTGCAGCAGGGCTTCGGCCAATGTCGTCTTGCCGGAGGCCGACGGGCCGACCAGGGCCAGGGTGTGCACGTCATGGACGTTGACGGCGGCGAGGGGCGTGGCTGGGCTTGGCATGGTGGAACTCCTTCCTGCCCGGCCTCGGACCACCGTCAGGTCGGGCACTGTCTGAGGGTTGTGTTCTGGTGGATCGTGCGGCTCAGACTACGCCTGTGCAGCCCGATGCGCCACCCCGGTGACCCCAGGAGTTCTCACATTGCCGCGCGGTGCGCAGCGGTTTGGATGTAGGTCAAGACGGTGGGTCAGACCCGCATTCCTGCAAGCAACAGATCCAGGCCCACTTCGGCCGTCGTCACGCCTTCGGCCGGATCTGGGTGCACGGTGTAGCGCGAGAGCAGACCGTCGATCAGCGCGAACAGCACCCGGGCCGTGGCTTCGATGGGCAGGTCGGCGCGGACATGGCCCTGGTCGCGCGCGGACTGGAGCAACGCGGCGATCTCGGCGATGTATTCCCCGATGCACTCGTCGTGCCGATCGCGCGCGGCGCGCATGTCGTCGTTGTATTCGGTGCGATGGATGGCGATGGTGAACACGCGGCGCGTGCGTTCGTCGTCGCGCAGTTGTTCCAGCGGGGTGAGCAGCAGGGCGCGCAGGCGTTCCAGAGGGGCGGCTGGGGGCGCTGTGGATTCCTGCGGGGCCGCCGCCGTCTGGCTGCGCTGGACCGGACAGGCGCTGCCGGAGGCGTCGACTGCTTCGCAAGGCAGGATGGCGCGGTCCATCATGGCCGTGAACAGCTCGGCCTTGTCCTTGAAGTGCCAGTAGATGGCCCCCCGGGTCACGCCGGCCGCACTGGCGATGCCCTGCAGCGAGGCGCGCGTCACCCCCCGCTCAAGAAACACGTTCTCGGCGGTGTCGAGCAACAGCTCTCGGGTCGCGGCAGCTTCTTCTTTGGTGCGTCGGGCCATGAGGGTCGGAATTGGAGCAGAACGTCAGGGCGCTGAAGGCGTGCATTCGGGGGCCGACCCCGCATTTCATGGGGAATTGCACGCGCCGGTGAAAACATACATGCGTGATTGTATGTAAACTGAGACCCAGCATGTGAAAGAGAGTTCCCTCTTTTCCCATCGTGAACACCAGGTTCACGCAGTGGCGCCAAGATGCCGGATCCGATCCGGCCGGACGTTGCAGGGTGGCGAGGAGCGGTTCTGAAAGTGCAAAGGTTGAGTGGGGTGGCCCGCGCGGGCGGTCCCCGGCAAGGTGTTGCAGGAGTTGAGCATGAACGGACAAGTTCGGGAATTGGGTTGGACCGCAGGCACCGCTGCGCTGGCCGTGGGCGGTGCCCTGGTGCTGACGCTGTCGGCGTGTGGCGGTTCGTCCTCGGGTGGCGGCAAGGGGCCGGGTGGGCCGGGGGGCATGCCCCCACCCCAGGTGGGCGTGGTGACGACACAGGTCGGGTCGGCCGGCCTGGCCACGGAGCTTCCGGGTCGTCTGGAAGCCTGGCGCACCGCGCAGGTTCGCGCCCGCGTGTCGGGCGTCGTGCAAAAGCGCCTGTTCAGCGAAGGATCGGACGTCAAGCCGGGTCAGTCGCTGTTCCAGATCGACGCTGCGCCTTATCGCGCAACGCTCGAAACGGCGCAGGCCACGCTGGCGCGTGCCGAGGCCAACTTGGCCCAGGCCCAGGCGACCCATGAGCGCAACAAGCCCCTGGTCGAGGCCAAGGCCATCAGCCAGACCGAGTGGGTCGGCAACGAGACCGCCCTCAAGCAGGCCAAGGCCGATCTGGCGTCGGCACAGGCCGCGGTCAAGACGGCACGCCTGAACGTGGATTACGCGGCGGTGCTGGCGCCCATCGCGGGTCGCATCGGTCGCTCTCAGGTGACCGAAGGTGCGCTGGTGGGTCAGGGCGAAGCCACGCTGCTGGCCACCATCCAGCAGATCCACCCGCTGTATGTGAACATTCCGCAGTCGGCCAGCGACATCCTGCGCCTGCGCCGTGCCATCGAGGCCGGCAAGGCCAAGCGCTCGGCCACGGCGGGCACGGTCAAGGTGGTGCTGGAAGACGGCTCGGAATATCCGCACCCCGGCAAGCTGCTGTTCTCCGACCTGACGGTGGACCCGACCAGCGGCCAGGTGACCTTGCGCGCCGAACTGCCCAATCCTGAAGGCCTGCTGCTGCCGGGTCTGTACGTGCGGGTGCGCATGGAGCAGGCGCAGACCGACGGCGGCATCCTGCTGCCGCAGCAGGCGGTGCAGCGCGGCTCGGCCGGCGACACCGTGATGGTGGTCGGGGCCGACGGCCAGGTCAGCCCGCGTCCGGTCAAGGTGGCCAACGGCGTGAACGGCAACTGGGTCATCACCGACGGCCTCAAGGCGGGCGAGCAGGTGGTGGCCGACGGCTTCCAGAAGATCCGTCCGAAGACGCCGGTCAAGACCGTGCCCTGGACACCGCCGGGGGCCGCGCCCGCCGCGGGCAACGGCCCGGCTGCGGCCGGCAACCCGGGCAGTGACGCAGGGGCGTCGGCTCCGGCGGCCGGTGCCTCGGCCAGCGGCGCCGCCAGCCGCTGAGGAGATCGAGCATGTCCTCGAAGTTCTTCATCGACCGGCCCATCTTTGCGTGGGTGATCGCGCTGTTCATCCTCGTGCTGGGGGCGGCGGCCATCACCAAGCTGCCGGTGGCGCAGTACCCGACGGTGGCGCCACCGTCCATCGTCATCACCACGGCTTATCCGGGTGCTTCGGCTCAGGTGCTCGAAGACTCGGTGCTGTCCGTCATCGAGCAGGAGCTCAACGGCTCGCCCAACCTGATCTACATGGAGTCCACGGCCGACGCCAACGGATCGGGCACCATCACCGTCACGTTTGAGCCGGGCACGGACGTGTCCATCGCCCAGATCGAAGTGCAGAACCGCCTGAGTCGCGCCACGCCGCGCCTGCCCAGCGCGGTGGTGCAACAGGGGGTGCGCGTGGACAAGGCGCGCTCCAACTTCCTGCTGGTGGTGATGATGACCTCCACCAACCCGGCCTACGATCCCGTGGCGCTGGGTGACTATGCGGTGCGCAACATCCAGCCCGAGCTGCTGCGGGTGCCGGGGGTGGGGCAGACCATCCTGTTCGGCACCGAGCGGGCGATGCGGGTGTGGGTCGATCCGGCCAAGCTGGTGGGCTACGGCCTGAGCCCGGCCGACGTGAACAACGCCATCCGTGCGCAGAACCTGCAGGTTTCGGCCGGCAGCATCGGCGGCACGCCCAGCCCCAAAGAGCAGGCGACTTATGCCACCGTCACGGTCAGCGGCCAGCTGGCCTCGATCCGTGAGTTCGGCGACATCATCGTGCGCGCCAATGCCGACGGTTCCTCGGTGCGCCTGAAGGACGTGGCCCGGCTGGAGCTGGGCGGCCAGTCCTACGTGACGACGGCGCGCCTGAACGGCGTGACGGCGTCGGGCATCGGCATCCAGCTCTCGCCCACCGGCAACGCGCTGGCCACCGCCGAGGCCATCAAGGCCCGCATGGCCGAGCTCAAGAAGTACTTTCCCGAGGGTGTGGGCTACGAGGTGCCCTACGACACCTCCAAGTTCGTGAAGATCTCGATCGAGCAGGTGATCCACACCCTGGTCGAGGCCATCGCGCTGGTGTTCATCGTGATGTTCCTGTTCCTGCAGAACTGGCGCTACACGCTGATTCCGACCATCGTCGTGCCGGTGGCCCTTCTGGGCACCTTTGCGGTGATGCTGGTGGCGGGCTTCTCGATCAACGTGCTGACGCTGTTCGGCATGGTGCTGGCCATCGGCATCCTGGTGGACGACGCCATCGTGGTGGTGGAGAACGTCGAGCGCATCATGGCCGAGGAGGGTCTGTCGCCCGCCGAGGCCACGCGCAAGGCCATGGGCCAGATCACGGGCGCCATCATCGGCATCACCGTGGTGCTGGTGTCGGTGTTCGTGCCGATGGCGTTCTTTGCCGGCTCGGTGGGCAACATCTACCGGCAGTTCTCGCTGTCGATGGTGGCCTCCATCATGATCTCGGCGCTGATGGCGCTGACGCTCACCCCCGCGCTGTGCGCCACGCTGCTCAAGCCGGTGGACCCGGAGCACCACGAGAAGAAGGGCTTCTTCGGCTGGTTCAACCGCGGTTTCAAGCGCACCACGCACGGCTACGAAGGCCTGGTGGCGCGCATCATCCGCAAGGCCGGGCGCTGGTTGGTGGTGTACGCCGCTGTGCTGGGGGCGGTGGCCTTCCTGTACAACAAGCTGCCGACGTCCTTCCTGCCCAACGAAGACCAGGGCTACATCGTCGCCAACATCCAGCTGCCGCCGGGCGCGTCGGTCAACCGCACCGAGGCCGTGGTGTCGCAGGTCGAGCAGTTCGCGTTGAAGCAGCCTGAAACGGACAAGGTCATCGGCGTGACCGGCTTCAGTTTCTCGGGCAACGGGCAGAACGCCGCCATTGCGTTTGTGCCGCTCAAGCCTTGGGACGAGCGCAAGGGGCAGGAGCACTCTGCGCAGTCGCTGGCGGGACGTGTGTTCGGTGCCATGATGGGTGTGCGCGACGCGTTCATCTTCGCGCTGAGCCCACCGCCGATTCCGGAGCTGGGCAACGCCACCGGCTTCACCTTCCGCCTGCAGGACCGCAACGGCCAGGGTCACGACGCGCTTCTGGCCGCCCGCAACCAGTTGCTGGGCATGGCGAGTCAGAGCAAGGTGCTGCAGGGCGTGCGCCCGGACGGCTTGGAAGACGCGCCGCAGCTCAAGCTGGAGATCGACCGCGAGAAGGCTGCCGCGCAAGGCGTGTCCTATGACACCATCGCCAGCGTGCTCGCCACGGCGTTCGGCTCCACCTACGTCAACGACTTCCCCAACAGCGGGCGTCTGCAGCGGGTGGTGGTGCAGGCCGAAGCCCCGGCGCGCATGCAGCCCGACGATCTGCTCAAGCTCTATGCGCCCAACACCAGGGGTCAGCAGGTGCCGTTCTCGGCCTTCGCAACCACCCGTTGGGTGACGGGGCCGGTGCAGACCGTGCGCTACAACGGCTATCCGGCCATGAAGATCAGCGGTGATGCGGCCCCCGGCCACTCCACCGGCGAGGCCATGGCTGAGATGGAGAAGCTGGCGGCGCAACTGCCGCAGGGCTTCGGCTTCGAGTGGACGGGCCAGTCCCGCGAGGAGAAGCTGTCGGGCTCGCAGGCGCTGATCCTGCTGGCGTTCTCGATGTTGGCGGTGTTCCTGTGCCTGGCGGCGCTGTACGAGAGCTGGAGCATTCCGGTGGCGGTGATGCTGGTGGTGCCGCTGGGGGTGCTGGGCTCGCTGTCGGGCGTGTGGCTGCGCGACATGCCCAACGACGTGTACTTCAAGGTGGGCCTGATCACCATCATCGGCCTGTCGGCCAAGAACGCGATCCTGATCATCGAGTTCGCCAAGGACCTGATGGCCGAAGGCCACAGCCTGCTGGCG
The DNA here is from genome assembly GCA_964422355.1 of uncultured Sphaerotilus sp. Taxonomy (GTDB): domain Bacteria; phylum Pseudomonadota; class Gammaproteobacteria; order Burkholderiales; family Burkholderiaceae_C; genus Sphaerotilus. The sequence goes on from CAYRBG010000023.1 coordinate 8,036, forward strand.
GCGACGCTGGAGGCCTGCCACCTGCGCTTCCGCCCGATCATCATGACCTCGTTCGCCTTCATCCTGGGCGTGCTGCCGCTGGCCATCTCGACCGGCGCCGGCTCGGCCAGCCAGCGGGCCATCGGCACGGGCGTGATGGGTGGGATGTTGACGGCGACCGTGCTGGCGGTGTTCCTGGTGCCGGTGTTTTTTGTCGTGGTGCGTCGCCTGTTCCCGGGCGGTCATGAGGTCGAGCATGCCACCGGCGTGAGCGCCCAGATCCACGATCCTGAAACGGCCCGCCTCCTGGCCGAACTGGAGGAGAAGAAGTGATGCGAGCCTTTCTGAATCCCCAAGGCGGTCGAGGTGAGAGCGGTGCGAGCCGCTCGTTCCAGACGGGTTTGCCGTGGCGTGTCGCCCTGACGGCGGTGGCGGTGGCAGCCCTGAGCGCCTGCTCCAGCCTGGCCCCGACGTACGAGCGTCCCGCGGGCACGGTGCCGGAGCAAGTGCCGGGCGCCCAGGCCGGCACCCCGGCGTCGCCCATGGTCTGGACGGACTTCGTGCGCGAGGAGCGCCTGCGCAAGCTGGTGGAGCTGGCGCTGTCGAACAACCGCGACCTGCGGGTGGCTGCGCTCAACGTGCGCAAGGCCGAGGCCCAGTTGGGCGTGACTCGGGCCGATCGCTGGCCCACGGTCAATGGTGTGCTCAGCGGCAGCCGCGCGCCCAACACCCAGGGCGTGCAGACCAACACCTTTCAGGCCGGCCTGCAGATCAGCGCCTGGGAGCTGGACTTCTTCGGTCGCATCGACAGCCTGACCCAGGCCGCTCAGGCCAACCTTTTGGCCACCGAGGCGGGCCGCCGCAGCGCTGAGCTGACGCTGTTGTCCGGCGTGCTGAGTGCCGACCGCACCTTGGCCGCCGACCTGGCCCAACTGGCCCTGGCGCAACGCACCCGCGATGCCCGCAACGAGACGCTCAAGCTGTCCCAGTTGCGCTTCGACCGGGGGGCCGCGTCGCTGGTGGAGCTGCAGAGCGTGCAGACGCTGACCTCGCAGGCCGAAGTCGCCGCCGTGGCCGCCGAGCGCCAAGTCGCCCAGGACCGCAACGCGCTGGCGCTGCTGCTTGGAGCACCCGTGCCTGCGGATCTGATGCCGGCGGCGATGCCCTTGCCGCCGGAAGCCCCCAAGGAAGGCGCGTCTGCTTCCGTGACCGTGACGTCGGCGCGCAGCGACGAGCTGGCGGTGGTGCCCCGCGAGCTGGATTCGCAGGTGCTTCTGCGTCGCCCGGACGTCCAGCAGGCCGAGCAGTCGCTGATTGCGGCCAACGCCAACATCGGCGCGGCGCGCGCTGCCTTCTTCCCGCGCATTTCGCTGACGACGAGCGCCGGGCTGGTCAGCAGCCGGCTGTCCAATCTGCTGGAGGCCGGCAGCTTCGCGTGGTCGATCGCGCCCCAGGCCGTGTTGACGATCTTTGACTATGGGCGCAACAAGGCCAACCTGGAGTCCACCAAGGTCAGCCGCGACATCGCCGTCGCGCAGTACGAAAAGGCGGTGCAGAGTGCCTTCCGCGACACCGCCGACGCCTTGGCCGGCACGGCGACCTGGCAACGCCAGCTCGACGCGGCCCAGCAGCAATGGTTGTCCACGCGCGACATCGCCCGCCTGACGGAAATGAAGTACGTGCGCGGTGCGGCCAGCGAGCTGGAGCGCCTGGACGCCCAGCGCAACCTGTTCGCTGCCGAGCAGTCGGTGGTGCAACTGCGCCTGGCCGAGCAGCTCAACCGCATCGCCTTGTTCAAGGCCTTGGGCGGCTGACGCACGACTCGTGCGCACATCGGGCCCGGATCGACGGTTGGTCGACCGGGCCCGATGTCTTTTGTGGGGGTCAATCAGTCGGGCAGGCGCACGGTGCTCAGCATGTCCAGCGGGTAACGCCGGCCGGCGTGGTGGTCTTCGACGCACTGCAGCAGCACGGGGCTGCGGTGGCGGTCCCGGCTGGCACGGACTTCGTCGATCGTCATCCAGACGGTGCGGACGATGCCCGCGTCGAGCGTGCGCCCCGGCACCGGCTCGCTGACCGTGCCGGTGAAGGCAAAGCGCAGCCAGGTGATCGACGCCGGGCTTCCGTCGGGCGGCGGCACAAGGTAGATGCCGACCACGTGCGTCGGCTCGAAGTCGCGCAGCGACTCTTCCCGCGTCTCGCGGACCACACCCTCCAGGATCGATTCACCCGGGTCCAGGTGCCCGGCCGGGTTGTTCAGGCGCAGGCCGTCGGGGGTGTCCTCTTCGACGAGCAGGTAGCGGCCCTCCTGTTCAACGATGGCGGCGACGGTGACATTGGGTTTCCAGCGGGGGGCGCTCATGACGGGGGAGGATTTGGAAAGCGCGCACCTTGCCTGCGCGGTGTCCGATGGTCAAGGGTGCGTGATGATCGGGTGAGACTGGGGAAGGTTTGATCTTCGGCAAAAACGGTGCCGCGTCGTGGTGTGATCCCTGCTTCCGAGGCCTCTGTTCCACCCAAACCGGAGGTTCCATGCGCACTTTCATTCAAGTTGTCGAGATCTGGACACCGGATGCCGACAGAACCGCCCTGCATTACCACGATGGGCTGTACGGGTCGCACCATGTCTTCCGCTTGGCGAGCGAGTCGCTCACGTTCGGCTGGGGCGAGGGGCTGCCGGGCAAGGCCTGGGCGGAGCGGCGGCCGATCCTGCTCAAGGACCTGCAGCACTCCTACTTCCTGCGCGGAGAGGCGGCGGCCAAGGCGGGTTTGACGTGTGCAGTGGCCATGCCCATCTTCGCGGGTGAATTCCTGCTGGCCGTGCTGGTCTTCTTCTGCGGTGCGGACGACGATCACGTGGGCGCCATCGAGCTGTGGAGCCACGACCCGGCCACCGAGCGCGACATGGGTCTGGAGGATGGCTACTTCGGCATTGCCGAGAGCTTCCAGTGGGTGGCCAAGAACACGCGCTTCATGCCGGGTTTCGGCTTGCCGGGACTGGTCTGGAAGTCGGGCATGCCGGAGCTGGTGCAGGACATGGTGAGCTCGACCCGCTTCCTGCGGGCTGATGATGCGCGGCGCATTGGGCTGAACAAGGGCTTGGGGCTGCCCGTGTTTGGCGACCCGCAGCGTGCTCACGTGATGACCTTCCTGTCGGCCATCGGCACGCCGATCGCGCGGCGGTTCGAGATCTGGGCCCCGTCTCCCGAGGCGGGTGGAGCCCTGGCGTTCGTCAACGGCCGCTGCGATCGCGACCCGGAGTTTGCGCAGGCCTACCTGGGTGTAACGCTCGGGCGCGGGCAAGGTCTGTTGGCGCAGGTCGCGGCCAGCGGTGTGCCGGCCGTCAGCGATCACCTGCCCGACGAAGACACGCCGGTGGGCGTGTCCGCCCTCAAGGCCGGCCTGCGGGAGATGCTGGCCGTGCCGGTGATCGAAGAGGGGCGCCTGAAGGCGGTGGTGGGTTTCTGCTTCTGATCCAGGGTTGATGCTGGCCTGCTTTGCTTTCTGTCAAGTTGATGACACAATCGCGCCCGCGTTTTGCGCTTCATCAAACTGAAAGTGGATTGATCATGAGCATTGGGCTTGCGTCCGTGGTGGGTGTTGTGGCTGGTGCCACGGCTTCGGGTTTTGTGTACATCGGTGCGTCCGAGGTCTCCGGTTCGCCGGCGGTGGGCATCGTCGTGGCCGCCATCGCGACCGTGGCCCAGATCCTGACGGTGCGCGCCGTCAAGCGCCTGATGGAGTCCGATGCCGCCGCCGCCCGTGCGGGTGGGGCGATGGCCAACGGCTGATCGATCCCTGGTCGCTGCCGGCCCGCGGGCCGCATGGACCTCCGAAGGGCTGCCGCGTGCAGCCCTTTGTCGTTTACGCTTGGGCATGCCCACCCTCGATCCCCTGACTGCGGCTGCGCCGCTCGACACTGCATCGGTCTCGCCGGAAGCCCCCGTCAAGGGCAAGCCCGCCAACCCCCAGAAGTTTGCCGTCGAGAACCGCCCCAGCGCCATTGACGGCATGGGCGCGTTTGCGGCCGAGCCCATCCCCGCCTACAAGAAGATCGGCGAGATCCGCGGCGAGTCGATCAGCATCCGTGAGGCCAACAAGCGGGTGCGCGGCGTGCAGCGCATCATGATGATCGAGATCTCGGACAAGAAGGCCATCGACGCCTCCAACTCCACCGACCCGCTGCGCTACACCAACCACTCCTGCCAGCCCAATGTGACGCTGCGCATCCGCGGCGGGCGGGTCGAGATCTATGCGATGCGGGCCATCGCCGTCGGCGAGGAGTTGACGGCCGACTACGGCGAGACGCACCACGGCGGCAAGCTGCCGTGCCAGTGCGGGGCGCCGAACTGCCGAGGGGCGCTGTAGGCCTCCCACCTATGGGTGAAGGGTGGGGGTCTCGCCGTGGACTGTGCTGAAATCCTCCGCATAACGACACCAGCGGAGGAGTTCTGTCCATGAGCCAAGTCCTCATCCACCAGTACTTGGCGGAGCTTGACCGCCTGCGCAAGGTCAGCGGCAGTGCCATCGACTGGGTGCTTGACCAGCACAAGGAAAAGAAGTCCAAGGACCCGACCATCCGCGAGCACTTCGACACCTACCGTTTTGCCGATCACAAGGAGCGTGTGATCGACCTGCTCGGACGGGTGGTGGCGGTGAGTGTGGAGACGGTGCGGATCGTGGAGGAAATTGAGGGGGCAGCGCGGTGACGACTGGCGGCACTGCGCCTGATCGACCGGTGCAGGCGCACTATTTTGTGGACGAGGCTGGTGATCCGACCTTGTTCGATGCCCGCGGACGGGAAATGCCGGGTCGGGAAGGATGCTCCAAGTTCTTCATGCTCGGACTTCTCCAGGTGGCCGATCCGATGGGCATTGCGGCTGAACTGGCCGCCCTGCGTCAAGACCTTCTGGCCGACCCATACTTCCGACGCGTTCCATCCATGCAGCCCGAACAGCGCAAGACCGCACTCGCGTTTCACGCGAAAGACGATCTGCCGGAAGTGCGCCGGGAGGTCTTCCGGGTCCTGATGCGCCACGAGGTCAAGTTCTTCGCCGTCATTCGGGACAAAGCCAGCGTGCTGAACTACGTGCGCAGCCGCAATCAGAACGACGACCGCTATCGATACAACCCCAACGAGCTGTACGACACGCTGGTGTCTCGACTGTTCAAGAACAGGTTGCACCTGACACCGGAGGTCAGTGTCTGCTTTTCGGCGCGGGGCAAGTCGGATCGCTCTGCGGCGCTGCGCCACGCACTGGAAACGGCCCGGCGCAGGTTTGAGGCGCAATGGTCCCGCTCCGTCGACGCCACGATCCACGCCCGAGAGTCCACACCTGTCCATGAGGCTTCACTGCAGGCGGTTGACTACTTTTTGTGGGGGCTGCAGCGTCACTACGAGCGGGGCGAATCGCGCTTCGCCGAGATGATCTGGCCCAAGGTTGGCGTTGTGCACGCCGTTGACGAAACCACGTCAGCCCAGTATGGGGTCTACTACACAAAGAAGAAGCCGCTGGTTGGTTGACACAGCGGCTTCTGGAAGAGGGGCGTCGGGGATATAGGTGTCAGGCACCGAGGCCTGAATCACACACGGCATGAAGCCGAATTTTGTCCCCGAGCGCCTGCATTTTATCGAGCTGAGTTCCTCCGTGTCATCCCCTCACTCGTGCCGCAGCGCCTCGATCGGATCCAGCCGCGCCGCCCGCCGCGCCGGGAAGTACCCGAACAGCACCCCGATGGCCGCCGAGAACACGAAGGCCAGCACGTTGATGCCCACCATGAACTGATAGCTCACGCCCATCAGCGACGAGATGCCGATGGACGCCACCGTGGCCAGTGCGATGCCGATCAAGCCACCCAGCGCTGAGAGGGCCACGGCTTCGATCAGGAACTGCATCAGCACCTCGCGCTCCAGTGCACCGATGGCCAGTCGGATGCCGATCTCGCGTGTGCGCTCGGTCACGCTCACCAGCATGATGTTCATGATGCCGATGCCGCCCACCAGCAGACTCACGGCGGCGACCGCGCCCAGCAGCGAGGTCATGAGCTGCGTGGTGCCCGACAGCGTTTCGGCGATCTGCTTGGTGTCGAGCACGTTGAAGTTGTCGTCGTCGGCGTCGGAGAGCTTGCGGCGTTCGCGCAGGAGCTGACGGATCTGGGCGATGGCGGCGCTGTTGTCGGCCCCGTCCTGCATCGAGACCAGCATGGTGTTGACGGTGGTCTTGCCGGTGACGCGACGCTGCGCCGTCTGCAGCGGAATCAGGATGGTGTCGTCCTGGTCCATGCCCATGGCGGCCTGGCCCTTCGAGCCGAGGGTGCCGATCACCTCGCACGAGAAGGCCTTGACGCGGATCTGCCGGCCCAGGATGTCGGTGCCGGCGCCGAACAGCTCGCGCTGCACCGTGGCCCCGACGATGCACACCGGAGCGCCGGCCTTGAGCTCCTCGTCGCTGAAGTCACGGCCGCTGGCCAGCGTCCAATTGTTGGTCTTGAAGTAGTTGTTGGTGCTGCCGGTGATGGTGGTCGACCAGTTCTTGCCGTCGGCGATCACGGTGACGCCGCTGCGCACTTCCGGCGCCACCGCGGCGATGCCGCCCACCTGGGAGGCGATGGCGTCCAGGTCGGTGAGCTGGAAGGGCGGCGCGCCCGCGCTGTCTCGGCCGGGGCCCAGGCGCTGGCCGGGGCGAACCTGCAGCAGGTTGCTGCCCAGGCTGGAGATCTGCTCCTTCACCGCCCGGGTGGCGCCGTTGCCCACCGTGACCATGGTCACCACGGCGGCCACGCCGATGACGATGCCCAGGATGGTCAGGAAGGAGCGCAGCAGGTTGCGGCGGATCTCGCGCAGGGCCAGCAGCAGGGTGTTGATCCACATGGTCAGGCTCCCTGTCCCGTTGCCGCGGCGCTCACCTGCAGGACGGGGTCGGTCGCGGCCGCCGTCAACCCGACCGGGTTCGGATTGATCTCGTCGCGCTCGATGCGGCCGTCCTTGAAGTGCACGACCCGCTTGGCGTAGGCGGCCATGTCCGGTTCGTGGGTGACCATGAGGATGGTGATGCCGTGATCGACGTTGAACGACCACAGCAGCTGCATGATTTCGTGGCTGCGGGCGGAGTCGAGGTTGCCGGTGGGTTCGTCGGCCAGGAGCACCTTGGGCTGGGTGACGATGGCCCGCGCAATCGCCACGCGCTGCTGCTGTCCACCCGACAGTTCGGCCGGTGTGTGGTGGCCCCAGCCGGTCAGGCCGACCTGTTCCAGCGCCGCGGCGGCGCCTTCGTGGCGGCGGGCGGCGCTTTCGCCGCGGTACAGCAGCGGCAGTTCGACGTTTTCCATCGCGGTCGTGCGCGCCAGCAGGTTGAAGCCTTGAAAGACGAAGCCCAGGAAATGCCGGCGCAGCAGGGCCCGCTCGTCCCGGCCGAGCCGGGTCACCTCCACGCCCTGGAAGCGGTAGCTGCCGCTGGTGGGCACGTCCAGGCATCCGAGCAGATTCATCACGGTGGACTTGCCTGATCCGCTGGGGCCCATCACGGCGACGAACTCGCCGGGGTGGATGTCCAGGTCCACGCCCTTGAGTGCCTGAAAGGCCGCTTGGCCCTGGCCGAAGGTCTTGGTGATGCCGCGCAGGCGGATCAGCGGCTCGTCGGCCGAGGGGCGGGCAGTCACGGTGCCGCTCCGAGGGTCGACTGGCCGACGATGACCGGAAGGCCTTCCTTCAAACCTTCGCCGCTGACTTCGGTGACGCGGCCGTTGCTCAGGCCGGTCTGCACGGTCAGGGCGCGCGGTTGGTCTTGGTCGAGCACCCAGATCTGCTTGGGGCCGCCCTTGGTCGAGCCGGTGCGTTTGGGCGATCCGGAGCTGGGTGGACGCGGCATGAGCTTGGACAAGATGCTGCTGCCGCCCGAGGTGGCCCCCTGGCCTCCCGGGATGCCGCCGCCACCGGCTCCGCCCGGAGTACCGGCGCCGGCGGACGGCGTGAAGCGCAGTGCGGTGTTGGGCACCAGCAGCACGTCCTTGCGCTCGGTGGCCGAGATGGTGGCCGTGGCGGTCATGCCGGGGCGCAGGCTGAGGTCGTCGTTGCCCACGTCCATCAGCGTGGTGTAGGTGACGACGTTGTCGGTGAGGGTGGATCCGTAGGCCACCCGCGTGACGGTGGCCGGGAAGCTGCGGCCGGGCCAGGAGCTGACGGTGAAAGTGGCCTTCTGGCCCACGGAGACCTGACCGACGTCGGCCTCATCGACGTTGACCGAGATCTGCAGGTGGCGCAGATCTTCGGCGATGGTGAACAGCGTCACCGCCTGCAGCGAAGCGGCCACGGCGTAGCCCGGATCGACGTTGCGCGTCAGGATCACGCCGTCGATGGGGGAGACGATGGACGCCTTGGTCAGGTTGGTTTCGTTGGTGCGCAGGGTGGCCTGGGCGCTGGTGACGTTGGCGCGGGCGCTGGCCTCGGCAGCCTTGGCCTTGGCCAGCGTGGCGCGGGCCACATCCATCTCGGTGGCGGCCGGCACCTTGCCGCCGGACAGGCGGTGCACCTCTTCCAGCCGCTGCAGCGAGGCCTGGGCTTCCTGGGTGGCGGCACCGGCCTGTCGAACCGCGGCCTCCGCCGCCGCGACGGCCGCGCGGGCGCTGGTGATCTGGTCGCGCAGCTTGGAGGTGTCGAGCTCGACCAGCACCTGGCCCTTCTTGACCGTGTCGTTGACGTCGACCCGGACCCGTGCCACGGTGCCCGAGAGTTCGCTGCCCAGGCTCACGGTGCGCGTGGGCTGCAGCTTGCCGTTGGCGGTGACGGTGATCCGGAGGTTGCCGCGTTGCAGGGTTTCGGTGACGTAGCGGGGAGTCGTCTGCTCGTCACGGCGGTCTTGCCACCACCACAGCGCTGTTCCCGCCGCGGCGAGTGCGGCCACGGCCAGCCAGGTCGAAGCGCGGCGCCACCAGGGGCGTGTGCCCTGGGAGCCGATGAGTTGATTCAGCGAGGTGTCGGCGGGGGAGGACATGGTGTCTTGCGGTGGGTTCGGTCGCGAGGGTGGGCCGGGGCGGGAGCGCCGTCAGGAGGCGCTGGGGCTCCATCCGCCACCCAGGGCCTTGTAGAGGCGGACGCGATACAGGCCCAGGTCGGTGCGGGCCGTGGCCAGGCTGCTTTGTGCAGTCAGCGCGCTGCGCTGGCTGTCGAGCAGGGTCGTGAAGTCGATCAGGCCGGCTTGGTAGCGGTGGCGGGCCAGCAGCAAGGCATTGCGGGCGGACTCGTCGGCCCGTTCAAGGTTGACCAGGCGAGTCTGGGTGCTGCCCAGGTAGGTCAGGGCGTCCTCCACGTCCTGCAGGGCGGTCAGCACCGTGGACCGGTAGGTCTGTCGCGCCTGCTCCAGCACCGCCTGCTGGGCTTCGACCTGGGACTTTCGGCTGCCGCCGTCCCACAGGGGCCAGTCGACCGCCGCCGCGGCGGCACTCACCAGGGCGCCGGGTCCGTTGAGGGCCGCGGCCGTGGCGGCCTGCAGCGCCAGCGATCCGTTGACGGCGAAGGTGGGCAGCCGTTCCGCGCGCTTGCCTTGAAGGCGCAAGGCCTCGGCCTGGATGCGCGATTCGGCCGCCCGCACGTCCGGGCGCTGGCGCAGCACCTCGGCCGGGAGGGCGAGCGGAAGCTCGGAGGTCACCTGCGGCACCCGTTCGGACGTGCCCAGGCGCTCCTGCAAGGCGTTCGGGGACAGGCCGAGCAGGACGCCCAACTGGTGTTCGGCCACGGCGATCGTGGCCTCCTGGGTGGGCAGGGTGGCGCGCAACTGTTCCACGCTCAGCTTGGCCTGCTCTTCGTCCAGGCTGCTGGCCAAGCCGGCTTTGACGCGCCAACCGATGAGGGTGGCGGTTTCCTGCTGGGCGGTCAGGTTGTCCTGGGCGATGCGCAGCGTCTGTCGCGCGCCTCGCAGTTGCAGATAGGCGGTGGCGACTTCTGCGCTCAAGCTGCGCTGGACCGTCGCCAGATCGGCGGTGGCCGCGGCCACGTCCGCATCGCGGGCCCGGGTGGCGGACGAGAGGGCGCCGAAAAAATCGGCCTCCCAACTGGCATCCAGGCCTGCGGACCAGGTGTTGGTGCTGACCTGTTGCTTGCGGCTGCGCGTGACCGAGGCGCTGGTGCCGATCTGAGGCGACCGGCTCGCGGCCGTCTGGCTGCGCAGGGCCCGAGCCTGCGCCAGCGTGGCCCGGGCCTGGAGCAGATCGGGGTTGGCGCGCAGGGCGTCGTGGATCAGCTCACCCAGAAGGGGATCGTCGAACTGTGTCCACCAGGTGCTCAGCACCTCCGCGGACGCGGAGGTCGTGGCGGTCGACCGGCTCCAGGACGCCGGGGCCGGTTGTAGGCGTTCGGCGGTGTCGGCTTCTTTGGGTACCCCATGGGCGCAGGCCGACAGCGCGGCGGCGATCAGCAGGGACAGCGCTGAGCGCCGCACCTGGATCCAAGGACAGGGCTGGGGCCGGAGGGATGAAGAGTCGGGCACGGTCTACAGCGAGGGCCTTTCGGCTCGCACAGTCTGCATTCCGGGTTTGTACCAACGCATCGGCACGGGTTCGTGCCTGCTTTGTAAAGTTACCTGATGTTTCTCAATCAGGCGGCCAGCACGAGCTGGTCGCGGCCGGCCCTTTTGGCTTCGTACAGCGCGGCATCGGCCCGCCGGAGCAGTTGTTCCAGGTCCGCATCGTCCGGGCCGAATGCCGCCAGACCGGCACTGTAGGCCAGTGGAAAGCCCAGCCGTTCGGCGGCGTTTCGGTGCATGGCGGCGCGCAGGCGCTGGTCGAGGGTGATGGCGGCGGCCTCCCGGGTGTGCGACAGCAGCACGCAGAATTCCTCGCCGCCGTAGCGACCGGCGAGGTCACCGCTGCGCAACTGTTGCGTCAAGGTCTGCGCGACCAGTCTGAGGGCGGCATCCCCCTGCGCATGGCCGTGCTGGTCGTTGATCGACTTGAAGCCGTCGAGGTCGATCATCAGCACGATCAGCGGGTGACCGTAGCGCCGGGCATCGGCGAGCAGGGCCTCGGCGCGTTCGTTCCATGCCCGCCGGTTAAGCAGGCCGGTCAAGCTGTCGCTGATGGCCAGGGCCCGCAACTGCCGCTCGGCTTCTTCGCGGAACGCGGACAGCAGGGCTGCCGCGGTCAGCAGAAGGCTCAGGTTGTTGACCCATGCCGCAGCCACGTTCACGGGATGGGGGGCCTGGAAGTAGGGATAAACCTCGGGATGGAAGGCGCCGAGCCAGCCCCTCCAGACGGTCGTGACGATCTGCAGTCCCAGCGCAATGACCAGGATGTAGCGCCAGCGGCGGCTGTTGTGGGGTCTGGGCCGCAACAGCTCCACGCAAAGCCAGGCCATGATCAGCGCGAGCACGCCATTGGCCAAGCCCACGCGCCAAGCGTATTGATCGAAGATCAACCCGTAGACGAAGGGCATGACCACGGCAAGCCCGAGCATGGGGCGGTTGACGGTCTGCGTGCCGGTCCAGTGCCGTACCGCACCGTCCAGGGTCCACAGGCTCAGTCCGATGCCGGCCATGGCCAGCACCGACAGCAGGCGATCGGCCCAGGTGCCGGCCCAGTTTCCGGACGCGATCAGACAGAGCCAGCCGACCGCATGCAGGGCCATCGAGGTCTGGGCGAGATTGACAGCCCGGCTGTTCTGGCAACGCAGCAGCACAGGCAGAGCGAGGGCAGCTGCGAGGAGGTTGCCGGTGAACACCACCTGCAGCGTGAAGACATCCAGTTGCATGGCGAGCGATGACGGTCCGTGGAACGACCACGGACCACCCAAATGTAACCTGATGCGACCTTGGGCGACGGCGCCCGACCCCCCGAAGTGCGGATGTGCGGGTCCAGCCGCGGGCTTTACTGGAACGCCACCTCGGCAAAGCTGCGCAGCTTGCGGCTGTGCAGTTGTTCCAGGCGCTGGCGGCGCAGGATGTCGAGTGCGCGCATGCCGATGCGCAGGTGCTGGTCGACCCGCTCGCGGTAGAAGGTGTTGGCCATGCCCGGCAGCTTGATCTCGCCGTGCAGCGGCTTGTCGCTCACGCAAAGCAGGGTGCCGTAGGGCACCCGGAAGCGGAAGCCGTTGGCGGCGATGGTGGCGCTTTCCATGTCCAGGGCCACGGCGCGGCTCTGGCTGAAGCGGCGCTCCGGGCCCGGGTGGGGCAGCAGCTCCCAGTTGCGGTTGTCGGTGCTGGCCACGGTGCCGGTGCGCAGGATCTTCTTGAGCTCCCAGCCCTGCAGTTGCGTCACGTCGGCCACGGCCTGCTCCAGCGCAAGCTGCACCTCGGCCAAGGGCGGAATGGGCACCCACAGCGGCAGTTCCTCGTCGAGCACGTGGTCTTCGCGCACATAGCCGTGGGCCAGCACATAGTCGCCGAGCTGCTGCGTGTTGCGCAGGCCGGCGCAGTGGCCCAGCATCAGCCAGGCGTGCGGACGCAGCACGGCGATGTGGTCGGTGATGGTCTTGGCGTTGGCCGGCCCCACGCCGATGTTGACCATGGTGATGCCGGAGCGGTCGGCGCGGGTCAGGTGGTAGGCCGGCATCTGCGGCAGGCGAGAGGGTGGGGTGCCGGAGGTGGTGGGTGCCGGGCCCTGGGCGCGCGCGCGCGCCGTCACGACGTTGCCGGGTTCAACGAAGGTGTCGTAGTCGTGGCCTTCGGACTGCGCCATCAGCTCGCGTCCGAGCGCGACGAACTGGTCGATGTAGAACTGGTAGTTGGTGAACAGGACGAAGTTCTGGAAGTGTTCGCAATCGGTGCCGGTGTAGTGGCGCAGCCGGTGCAGCGAGTAGTCCACGCGGGGGGCCGTGAACAGGGCCAGCGGATGCGGCGCGCCGGGCGCCGGCTCGTGGGTGCCGTTGGCGATGCCGTCGTCCATGGCCTTGAGGTCGGGCAGGTCGAACAGGTCGCCCAGGCGCACGCGCCGCTCGGCGTCCATCGAACCTTCGAGGTGGTCGTCCGCCGCCAGGGCGAAGTGCACGGGGATGGGCTGATCGGACGCACCCACCTCCAGCGAGACGCCGTGGTTGCGCAGCAGCAGCTCGAACTGCTCGCGGTAGTAGTCGGCGAACA
>CAYRBG010000024.1:0-20951 GCA_964422355.1 uncultured Sphaerotilus sp.
GGCTTCCACAGGATCGAATTTATAAGAGTCATGATAAGTTTTCAATAAGACTCTGCGGCGTGGAGATGCTCGCACGGGAAGCCTGCAGTCTTTGGCGCGGGCTTGCACTTTCGCCATCCCTCTCAGGGGCGAAGGGCGAGCTTCGGGCCGGAGTGGTTTCAAGCTGAGGGCTCGTTCAGAGTGGCTCGCTTCATTGCGCTTGAGCGGGAGGCCTGCATCCACCCGGCCGATCGTTCGCGGCACTGCACGATCTTCGAGACGCCCCGGGCGAAATGGGGCATCCGAGGCGTGCCCGGCGACGAGCTGGCGCTGGGCTACAAGGTGGAGGTCTGAGTGCGCACGCCTGAGGCGTGGTCCTGCGGCTCGGTTGGATGGACATCACCGGAGTAAAGGCCGTTTTGGACAAAATGTACAAAACGACCTTTGTGGAGTTGCCATTCGTACCATCCCGGCCAGTGAAGCCAAGCAGGGCTTTGCCAACCTGATCGACACGGCCAGCCGCGAGCCGGTGGTCATCCAGCCTCAGAAGCGGGATGTGGCTGTGGTTTCAGTGATTGCCCATCATCGGACACCCGCCCGGCGCGCCCGAGCCGGACGGTAGTTCCCGGCGGGCATGGTATGTCGCGTCGTTCAGGCCTTGTCTGAGGCGCGTCGGCGCCGAGTCGCACCGGCCATCACGGCGAAGCCGCCCAACATCATCGCCACTGTGCCCGGTTCTGGCACGGAGGCGGCTGCTACTTGGGTACCGAAGCCCAGCTGACCCACTTCCACGCTGCCGTGGGTCAGGTGCACCCAGCCGTAGCGGTAGTCGCCGTTGACGACCTGACGGAACACGGCGTAACCCTGGTCGCCCTGGTTCTGCCAGAGTCCGTCGCTGAACAGGCGCTCCACGGGCTGGGCCGTAACGGGGCTGTCGTAGGGGTAGCGCATGGGATAGTCCATGAACGAGTCCGGGTTGTAGCCCGTGCCCGGTGTGTCGCTGCTCCAGGTCGCGATCCACAGATGCGCGCCATCGTTGCGCCGATCGGTGGCGAAATCGGCGGCGGTGATTGTGTGCCCGGCGTCGAATTTGTTCAGGTAGCCGTTACCCGTGATGGCGAGCTCGCCTTGGAACGCTCCCAGGAAGGCGATGTAGCCGCTGTCGAAAATGTTTCCCGATTGGCTGTTGAAATCCCAGTTCACCGATACGAGCATGTCATGCTGGCCGTCGCCGTCGCCGTCGCCGTCGATGTCGAAGGTTTGGAATGGATTTTCCACAGTCGCGGAAACGCCCACATCGATGATGCCGGTCTGGGCCCAGGCCGGCGCCGCTCCCATCAGGCAGCTCGCCACCAGACTCGTGGCAGCCAGGGCGGTTTTGGCCCACATGTGAACTTGACGAGTCATATGTACTTCTCCATGGCAAGTTAATTGGGTGAGATGCTAGATTGATGTATCTCAAGCTGAATCCTGTGCGTGAGGGGGTGGTGAGTCCCTCGTTTGCAGGGGTCAAGTCCGCGCGACGCGAGCGTCTACGGCCTTTGGGCATGGATTGAGAATCCATGCCTGAATCGCCGCATCGGAGTGGGAATCGAGTCGGGCCTGGTCTACGCCGTCAAAGGCACCAGCGGCGCGGTTAACGCGCTTCGAATGCGCTCGCCCTCATCGCGGAGCTCACCGCTCAGGGCCGGGCCACGCGCTCCAGCAGCGCATTGCGCGCTTCGGTGATCCTCACGAACTGCTCCTGCGTGCCGCCCATGTCGGGGTGCAGCTTCTGCGCAAGTCGTCTGAAGGCGGTCTTGATCTGAGCGGGCTCCAGCCTGCCGTCGGTGGGCAGGTTCAGGGTCCGGCGCAGCTGGTTCTCATCGACCTGGGCTCTCGCGTGTCCGGCGTGGCGGTGCCGGCTGTGCCCGTGATGGAACCGCGCTTGCTGCTCGTTGAACCGCTCCTGAGCGGCGCGGCGCCGGGCGTGGGATTCCTGCCGCAACCGAACTTGCTCGGCCTGCCATTTCAGTCGCGACATCACGATGCAGGCGGCGAAGGCGATCTGTCCCTGGGCCAGCAGCTCGTCCAGATCGAAGGGGCCCACCATGTCGAAGGGGCGCTCCAACCAGCCGGTTCGGCCGGTGGGGCCTTCTTCGATCCGGCCCATGGCCGCCGTGGCGACGATGCCGTGCGCGCCGTTCCAGACGACCCATGCGTTGGCCGGATCGGACGGCCGGGGGTGAGGGTGTTGCATCGGCGATCTCCGCGGCCGGATGAAGGGCGAGGTTTGTCGAGAACCCGACGGGGGGCGCCCGCATTGGGCGAAGGCACCGGGTTCGCGGTTCCTCATGCAACTCTTGCACCTGCTCCAACGTCAGCCCCATCGCATCGGCCACCTTCTGCCGCGTGTGGGATCGATCCGGGCGCCATCCCGCCGGACATGCGCTGAAACTCGGCATACGGAATCACCACGCAGGGTTCAGCCAGGGGCGAGGGGCGTTTCCGCGGCTGCTTTCAGTGCCGCGATCCATCGTGCGTATCCCTGCTCGTTGGGATGCACGCCGTCACGCATCAGCGAGCGGTCGTCGCCCAACAAGGTGGTCGTGTCCACATAGGAGCAGCGCGGGCGGGTGGCGCAGGCTGCGCGGATGACTTCGTTGGCTGCGGCGATCTGTTCTCGCGGGACCTGCCCGGAGGTCACGGGCATGATCCCGCTCCACACCAGTTTCCGGTCTGCAGGCAGGGCCAGGGCCATTTGCCGCAGGCGGTCGTGCAGCCCTTCGTTCCGGCCCATCAGCAGGTCGTTGACGCCGATCATCAGGAACACGACCGAGGCCCGGCTCAGCGACCGGTACACGGGCATGTGCGCGAGCAGATCACGTGTGGTTGCAAAGCCAATGCCGTAGTTGATGGAGTGCGGCGCCACGGCCGCCGTGGCCAGGCTCTGCGTGATGCTGTCGCCCAGAAAAAGGGCTGCGCCATCGGGCACCGAGGGGTCCATGGCCCGGTGATAGGCCACCATGTGGGCCACGTGGGTCGCGGCCTCGGGGTCAGAGGCGGAGAGCCGGATCCTCAGAGGAGCGACGGCATCGGTCTTCCACACCAGCACGGCGAGCAGGACGTGCAGGGCGAGGAGGTAGACCTTCTTCATCGGGGGGAAGGGTCAGCGCTGGCTTCGCGCCTTCTTCCCATCCAGCTCCGCCAGCTTGCCCTTGAGCAGCATGAACAGGGAGCGGGCATCCGCTTCGGAGAAGCGGATCATCGTGCTGGGCAGGGCCCCGTCTTCGTCGCGGGGCTTGTTCGGGAGCACGAGCGCGTCCACGCGCAACTCCATCGCGCCTTTGTCGTTGATGAGGGACTTCAGGCGCTGGATCTCGATCTGATGGGTCTTCATGGCCCGAACTTTACGCCTTGCCCTTGGCCCGCTTGTCCAGCCACACGCGCAGGCCCTGGGCGTTGAGCTGCAGGTCGGTGCGCACGGCGGTGCGGATGGCGTCTTCGCTCAGCGCGGAGCCGTTGCCGCGAAGCGCCGCCACCATGGCGCGGGCCATCATGTCCTTCAGGCCGGCTTCGTCGGCCTGACCGGCGGCGTCGAGGGCGATGGCTTCGCGCTCGAAGGTGTCCAGCAGATCGAGGAACTGCCGGGTGGTGCGCTCGGTGCAGGCGATGGCGTTGTAGTGGGTGAGGGCCAGCCGGGCGGGCCGCTCGGCCACCATGCGGGCCACCGACTGGCGCATCGCGTCGGGCTCGAACTGCACCGGCGTCGTGGTGGGGAACAGGAAGGGGCCGACCGCGGTGTCCAGCTCGCGATAGCTGATGCCGAAAGTGTCGCCGGTGAACCAGGTGCGGCTGACGGCGTCCCACACGCAGTGGTGGTGGCGGGCATGCCCCGGGGTGTCGATCACCTTGAGCGCGCGGTTGCCGACCTGGACGAGCTGACCATCGGCACTTTCCATAACGCGCTCGGCCGGGATGGGCTGGATCTCGCCGTAGGTGGCGCGCACGGCCTCGACGCCGTAGACCGCCTGGGCGCCTTCGATCAGGGCGACCGGGTTGATGAGGTGGCGGGCGCCGCGCGGATGGATCAGCGCCTTGGCCTGCGGCAGGTGCTGCATCAGCAGACCGGCGCCGCCGGCGTGGTCCAGGTGCACGTGGGTGGGGATGACCCAGTCCACGGCTTCGGGCGCCAGGCCCAGGTGGCCGAGCGCACCCAGCAGGCGGGGCACGGCGGCGTTGTGGCCGCAGTCGATGAAGGCGGCGCGGCCTTGGTCGACGACCAGATAGGCGGCGTCGAAGTGGTCGCGTTCAAAGCCGGTGTCGATGCACCAGACACCGTGGCCGAGGTCGTGGAGCCAGGAAGGGGCAGTGTGGGGAGCGGGCGAGGTCATGCCCGCATCCTAGCGAAGGGGCGGATGCCTCGACGCTTTGCAGACCCCCGAGATTTCACCGATCCTCGGACGGAGCCCCGGCTGCCCCCGGGGTTGGGGAGGGCTCAGGCGCTTCCTGGATGAGGCCGGGTTGGGGCTGCAGCTCCAGTGCCAATCGGGTGGCAACGGCAACGCCGTTCAAGCGGCCGGGCAGAAACCGGGTGTTTTTGTACATGGCAGCCAAGGTCTCGAAGAGCGCCTGGTCTGCCGGGGTCACGTCACGGGCCGTCACGTCCTGGACATGGCCTTGCGCGTCAATGCACAGCAGCACATGCAAAGGCAGACCGCTGGCCAGGTGTCCGTCGGTCAGGCTGTAGTCCGGCGCAGACAAAGGCAAGGGGGGGGCGTCCAGCGTCTCTGCCGGCAGGTAGTCGATGGGCTGTGCCGACGCGGTTGCCCCCATGTCGCCTGGCTCTGTCGTCTCAGTAGGAGGAGAGGCCCTGCGGTGGCTGCGGTGATCCTCGTGCGACGCCTGTGCGATGGGCACCGGTGCGGGCGGGGCCGTCCCGGCGGTCGGCTCACCGCGCTGAACGACCGTGACCACCACGGGTTCGGGCCGGTGAGGGGCCGGATGGGCGGTGGATCGGGCGCTGCCCACCAGCCATCCGTGCAGAGCGCCGGCGTGGGCCAGTGACACCAGGCCCAGTGCCACGACGCCTCGGGCGCGTCGCCCCTGGCGCCTCCGGGAGCGACAGGGTGTCGCGGGGGTGTTCACGTCAGTTTGCGAACGGAACCTGGCGCCAGTTCAGCCGTCGCAACACCGAGCTGGAGCTGTATTGGCCAGAGACGCTGCTGACGGCCCCGTCGCTCGTGCCTTGCACCAGCTTGATCCTGCCGCCGATGTTCTTGAACGAGAGGTCGGTGACGATGGAATCCCCGATGGTGGTCGTCTTGGAGATGAGCGTGCCGCTGCTGTCGGTCAGCACGCTCTTGCCCGTCGCGAAAGACATGGCCAGCACGTAACTGGAACCGGAGGGGGAGCAGGGGTCCGAGTTCGGCTTGTTCACGCCCACGCTCAGGACACCGTTGTTGACCGCGGGAGTGACGTTGACGCGTTCTGCCGGGTCGGTGCTGCCCGTGGATGCGGTCAGGTCGTAGTACCAACCGCCCGTCTTGGTGGGCGTGCTGCCGATGCCCGCCAGGAGGTTGGTGTTGGCTTCCAGGTCGCTGCGAGTCACCGGAGAGCCGCTGGCGATCGAGGTGGTGGTTTCGGTGCCGTCAATGATCGCGTACACCGTGTTGCGCGTGGTGTTGCCGATGTCCGTGTCGTCCAGCAGGCGACCCGTGCCCACCATCACGTAGCGCTTCTTGGAGTCCGGATCGATCATGACCCGCGGCGCCGTGGTCACCGGTTGGGCGACGCCTCCCGTGGAGAGGGTGGCGATCTTCACCGGTGCATCGAAGCCGGTGCCGGTCGTCTTCTTGAGATCCACCCGCCAGAGGTTGCCCTGGATGTCACCGAAGTACAGGTCGGACGCGGTGTAGTCGGCCACGCTCGGGATGAACGCGTTGACCGGTCCCGGATTGATCGGTGCCGTCAGACTGCCGTCCGGCGTCTTGACCTTGTCGAGCAGCGCCCCCGTCTTGGGATTGACGAAGTAGATGTACCCGTAACCGTCGCTGTTGTTGTATCCGGACGAGAGGATGGCCACCCAGCCGTAACGGGCGGTCTTGACCACGATGGGCGGGCCGAAGCTGTAGCCCATGGTGGAGTCGGTGAATTCCCAGAG
Source organism: uncultured Sphaerotilus sp. (assembly GCA_964422355.1). Classification (GTDB taxonomy): domain Bacteria; phylum Pseudomonadota; class Gammaproteobacteria; order Burkholderiales; family Burkholderiaceae_C; genus Sphaerotilus. Next base: position 6,122 of record CAYRBG010000024.1, read on the forward strand.
CACTTTGCCCTTGACGGCCGACTGCGAGGTCCAGTCGCCAGGGTTGGTGACGTCGATGGCGTAGTAGCCTTTTCCACCCTTGTTCAGTCCCCCGATCAGGACCGATCGCCAGTCGCTGCTCGCGGGTGTGGCGGTGGTGCCGGCGCGGTTGAAGTCGACGTCGAACACCAGGGGGGTGCCGTCCACGTAGAACACGTGTCCGTAGTAGCGGTCGCCCAATGCGGCCAGGCCCGTGAAGGGCGCTTCGGCGGCCGACTTGTACATGAAGCTGGGGATGTAGGCGAAAAGCTCCTGACCGGCAGACGTGCCGGTGGTGCTGCCGTCGAAGGCATGCATCATGCCGTCGTTGGCGCCCGCGTAGATGACGGTCTTGCGGTTCTGGTAGGTCCGGCGGAATGCGGTGTAGCCGGGGTTGGCGGAGTCCTGGTAGGTGGCCGATGGAGGTCCGACCGCCGTCAGTTTGGAACCCGCGATGTCACCCAGCAGATGGGACCGGTCACGATAGGAGCCGCCATTGCTGCGTTCCTGGGTGGTGTCCCCGCGGAGATAGGCCAGGAAGTTGGTGGCGCTTTGCGTGAGGGCCCCGGGCACGTTGGAGAACGTGGCCCAGAACGCCGAGGCGTAGGTGCTCAGGTCGGACTGGTTGAATTCCAGCGCTTGGGTGCCGTTGTGAGTGACGATGTATCTCGCAGTGGTGCGGGTGTCCAGCTTGTCGCGGGCGTCCCAGTACACCGACGCACCGACGGTGCCGTCGCTGTTGTAGGTCAGGCTGACCGCCTGCAGGCTGGAGGTCCAGGAGCTGGGCTCGTACTTCGTCCGGTAGCTGGTGGCGCCGGACGTGGATTCGTTGAGCGTGATGCCGGAAAACGCGGTGCTGGTGGGGTACTTCAGCTCAGCGGCAATCTTTTCGAAGGCGCTGGTCAGGCCGAGCACCATGTTGACGGGGTCTCCGCCCGAAAAGTAGTTGTCGGGGCGCTTGTCCCCGGTCACGGCCGCCCAGCCGTTGCGATAGTCGTAGCCGGAGAGCGTGTCGCCGGACGTGGTCCACTGTGCGGCGCTGATCGTCGTGGTCGAGTTGCTGGCGTCGTAGGGTGAAAACGTCGTGGGGACCGAGAAACCCCCGTACTTGGCGGCCAGCCAGTAGGGGTTCTTGGAGGCGTACTCCTGGTTTTCCATCACATCGACCCAATAGGTGCTGATGCGTTGGTTGCCCGTCATGGACGCTTCGGTACGGAGGTCGCCCGTGTGCGCGTCGTAGGCCAGCCCGGCAATGAAGTTGGTATCGCTCATGCCGGATCGCCACCAGTTCTCCCCGAGCGCGCCCAGCCCCTCCATTTGTCCGACCATGTTCGTGGATTTTTTGACGTCGAACTTCGTGTCGGAGGGAATGGTCGATGTGCTCAAGACGCTGCTCGGCAAATCGCCATCGTTCCACGTGTTGACGTCTCCGATGCCGAGAATGAAGTTCTTCTGGCACACCCCGTAGGTGAATTTGCTCTTGGCCGCGTCGAGCGGGTCGTCCCACGTCTGGATGACCGGGAAGCCGTCGATCCACTTTGCCAATTCGGCTTGGCTGCCCGAGCCCGACAGATTGGAGTACTCGGAGACGTTGCCCAGGTTGGCAAAGTACCTGACGGCCGCGTAGTAGAGCTCGCCCACCGGGTCGTTGCTCTTGTAGGACTGGGTTTCCAGGCCAAACTGGTTCAGGTAGTTGATGACCCCGCTCTTGCTGACGGTGACGCTGTAGCCCCCTTCGGACAACGCCGCATTGGTCGTGGCCGTGGCGTCGGAGGGGTCGGGGTTGGCGGTGAAGATGCCGGTCGAACTGCTCCACTCCGCATTGCTGTTGGTGGCTGCCGTTGATCCGGGAATCGGGTAGGTGGGGCCGACAAACTTCATGCGTGCCCGCATCACCCCGCCATTGCGACCTGTTCCGGAGTGATTGAGGTAGCCAAACGCCGAATACCTCAACTGGCTGGCGTACATCTGGATCAGGCCCTCGGGTTTGGCCGCCCCGGTTCCGTATGTGGTGCAGTTGGCCTCCAAGTCTACGCTCGAGTTGCACACTCCCACGCGGACATTCATCCGGTAGACCGTCGCTGCGGTGGGCGCGCGGGTCGTTCCGTCGTAGTTCACCGCGCCCGCGGGGGCGCCGACGGTACCGTTGGTGCCGAACCCGTCCTTGGTGCTGCCGGTCGCCGCCGGGTCACCCGTGATCCACAGCCCGATGCCTCCACCCCACACGCGGGTGGTCGTGCTCGTCCAGGTCGTGAAGGGCGTGACGCTGCTGATGTCGGCCGTGATGGTCTTGTCGGGGTAGATTGAAGCGTGTCCACCCTGGCCGGAGTTGAAGGTTTTTTCGAGAATCGTGCGTGTGGTCGTGTCCACCCGTCGATAGCCGCCGGTCATCACCCAGCGGAAGATGTCCAGGGTCTGCGAGGTGACCCAGTTCATGTAGTTCCCGCTCCACAAGGGGTCCGCCGCCGAACTGGTGCAGGTTTTCGTGGAGGTGGTGCTGTGCGGGGCGAAATAGCCGTCGTCGCCGTTGGTTTCGGCGGTGCCGTCGCCGTCCGTGTCAAAACCCGGAGAGGCGATGTACTTGTAGCACTTGTTCGGGTCGAAGTACCCGTAGTAGGTGGTGGACTTGTCGAACGCGACGGTGCTCAGGTAGGCAGGTGTCGTGGCCGTCGGCCATTCCACCGATAGCGCCAGCAGCAGATTGCCGGGCACGTTCTTGGTGGAAAACAGGGGGGTGTCCGCCAGAGAGATCTTGTTGGCGGCAGGCGCAGGCGCAGGCGCGGGTGCAGGGCTCGGTGACGGACTCGGGGAGGGGCTCGGCGACGGACTGGGCGAAGGGCTGGGGGAAGACGTCACGCACAGCAGCGGCAGCAGCAAGCAAAACAGGCTGGTGCGTGCTTCGGCCAGCTGGGGGGTCGCGGCCAGCAGCGCCAGGGCCGAGCATCCCACGGAGTGCCGGATCATCCGACGGTGGCGCATCGTGCTTACACCCGGAGGCGGAGGGGGCGGTGGAAGCAAGGAGGGCTGTCCCGAGGGAGGCAGAGGGGCGGCAGGAAGAGGGCGCGAGGACATGGTGGTCGACCTCTGTGGTCAGAGTGACACGGAAGTTTGGAAAAAGGCCAGCGAGTTGTGTGGGCCCATGGCTCGAACCGTGATCCGGTAGACCGGACGAGATTCACCATTGATCTGGCGTTGATACGCGTCGGCCGATTTGGCGTCTTGATCCCGCACGGTCACGCAAGTGATGCTGTCGCTGTCGTAGGCCCCTGCGGCCGAGCACTGGCGATCGATCACGTAGCGCAGCGTGACTTTCGTGTCGTTGTCCGTGATGTCGGCGACCGTGTATCCGGCGCTGGTGTAAGCGGTATCACTCAGCAGGACGTTCGGTATGCCTTGGCCGTTGCTGGCCAGGCGACTGGCAGAGTAGTTGGCGCTCACGAGATTGGCGCTGCGTGCCGCTTCCGTCGACAGCGAACCTGAAGTGATGGCCGCTTGTGCGGTCACGATGGCCCGCTGGGCCTGGTTGATGAGGTCGCGCTGGTAGGCCATGTTGCCAGCCTGCATGAGGCTGCTGTCCATGGCTCGGACCAAGGCTGCGCCTCCAAGAAGCAACACCACCAGTCCAACGAGGGTGTACAGCAGCACCATGCCCTGTTGGGCGTGGCGCTTGACGGCAAAGGGGGAAATGACGCGAGGGTGCAAGGTTCATGCTCCTCATCAAGAGGGCAGTTTGGGCAGCACGGCATTGACCACGGGCACCGTGAATTCGGTCGTCACGTAGCGAAAGGCCTGCTCGGAGGCGCTCAGGGTGCGTGTGTAGGCCAGAGCCGACATGGACGAGAACAGCGTGAGGGACGACGGGGCCACCGTGTCACCTTCTTTCCGGCTGGTTCTCAGGATCAGGCCGATGCGCACGGCTTTGATCCTGGAGAGCGTGGTGGCCGCGGCTGTCGAGCCGTCCATCAGGTTGGCGATGGCATACGTTCCCGTGGGTGCGAACCACTCGTTGCTGGCCACCGAGCCGTCATCGTTGACGTCCACGCCATAGAGCGCCTTGAGCTCGAAGACGCCGTCTGCCATGGGTACAGGCGTTGAGCCAGCAATCTGAAGCAGGTCGTAGGTGAAGAGGGTGTTGTTGCCGCCTACGCCAATCACCTGAAAGAGCGGCGGGTTTGAACCGGCGTCACCCAGAGGGAGAACCACGCTGGTTGCCGACAGGCCGGTCAGTGTGTTGGTGTTGATCGTGGCTGCGTAGTAGGTCCCGGCAAGCGTCACCGGTCCGCTGGCGGCAGACACGTAGGTGCTGGTCACCTGGGAGATCAGGCAAGGCAATGCCGTGTCCGAGCTGGACCGTGCCTGGTCGGCCAGAAGCATCAGGGTTCCGGCCGTCAGTCCGACATTGCTGTCCAGAGTGACGGTGGTGTTCGTGCCCAGTGAGGCAAAGTTCAGTGGAGCCTCGGCAGAGCCGCTTTGCCCTGACATCACGATCAGGACGTCGGAAGGCTGCCCCGAGACGGCCGGAGTGGTCTGGCCCGAAGCGATCAGGACGGGCGCCAGGCGAAAGAGGCCGGACGTGCCCGGATTCACGCTTGCGAACGGTGCGGGCAGGGCGCTCGTCGCCGGGAGGATTTGCGTGCCCGACTTCGAGGCCTGGATCGGGCAGCCCAGCGCGAAGTCGTTTTGCAGGAAGCCGGACCCGGCGCTGCGGATCTGGCGGTCCAGCGTCATCTGGACGTAGCTGGCCACCTGGTTGACGTCGGCGCCGGCCAGCGCGGTGTAGCGGGCGCGACCGGAAAGCGCGAGCACGCCGGTGACGGCCGCCGAGATGGCCAGCCCCACCAGCAAGCCGACCATGAGTTCGATCATGGTCATGCCGCGTTGAGAGGTGCGGAGCAGGGTCATGGCAAAGCCACCTTGGTGACGTATTGAAAGTTGCCGGACGCCGAAGCTCGCGACGGTGGGCGCCAGGTGATCGTGATGGTGGCGACGGAGCCGCTGACCGAAACCGATCCGCTCGCGTTGGGCAGGCCTGTGGCGGTGGGGCTGGTGACCCGGGATTGCCAGGCAGAGATGGTGGTGCTCGGAAGACTGACTGTGCGGGCGGCCCACATGGCTCCGGCGAGCTCTTCGGCGAGGGTGGCGGCGCGGTTTCGGTCCTGGCTGTCCACGGAATACTGCACGGCCCGACCATGCATGATCCCCAGCCCCAGCAGGCCGAAGGACAGCAGCAGCAGGGCGATGAGGGCCTCGATCAGGGTCACGCCCCGCAAACGGCGCGGGCGGACCGTCCTGGTCCGATGCAAGGGCGAGAGGTCAGCAGCCATCCGGAGTGCTCGATGAAAGGGTCTTCGCGGCGTTGCACATGCGGATCTGGCCTCCCATGCTGATCGTCACCCTGAGGGTCTTGGCGGCTCCGGTGGCGGTGACGGAGTAGGTCTGAGCCTGTGCGGTGCAGGTCCCCATGCCGGTCACGGTCTGTGTGGTCTGGCGACCGATGCTGTTGAAGCACACCATGGCCGGGCCCGTGATGGTGGCCTGGCTGGTGGTCGGTGTTGCCGTGCTCTGGATGAGCGCCGTGCTGTCGGAACGTGTTTCCCCGTTGAGCAGCGGCAGGGCTTGAACGACCCAGCGCTTGCCGTTGGCCACCGCGGCAGCTCCGGCGTTCGGCGTCGAGTTGGTCAGCACGAGTGTGGTGATGCGCCCCCGGCGCAGGGCTTCCGATTGAGCCAGTCGCAGGCTGTTTTGCAGTTGCTCCGCCGTGGCTTGCACCTTGCTGTCCGCCAGCCAGGTGGCCATGGACGGCGCCGCGGAAGTCATGACCCACACGGCCACCACCAGAACGACCATCAGCTCGATCAGCGAAAAGCCGCCGACCGAGCGGATGGGCGTGCAGGCGGCGGACCGCGTCAGCATGTGGTCCCCTTGTTCAGCAGCCAGCAGCGGTGGCCGCCGGCGGGCACCGCCGCCCAGCCGGTGGGGACGGCCGTGGTTTTCTGCGAACCTCGTTCGTCGATGGTCAGCTTCAGACCGGCCGCCGTGCCTGAGCCGGTCGCTACGATGATGTAGCTGTCGGCGTCCGGCAGACCCGCGCCACTGTTCGGGCAAACCACGGTGAAGGTCCCGCCAGCAACGGTCTGGGAGGTGGCGCAAGGGCCGTTGGCGTAGGTGCGGTTGTTCAGGAAGTACTGCTCCATCTGGTGTCGGCCCTCGACCAGCGCATTGGTGGCCTCGGAGGTCTTGGAGCGGAGCACGTGCTGCTGGTAGCTGGGGTAGGCGACGGTGGCGAGGATGGCGGTGATCGCCAACGCGACAGCGATTTCGATCAGCGTGAATCCGTGGGTGGGGGTCGGTCCCAGGGGTTTGGCGATCGTCGGGGGGGAGGATTGCAGGCGCACCATGATGGATGGAATGTGGCCCACATCCCGACTCGGCAAGGCCTGGAGTTCGTGGGCATTCGCGTACCAAATCGGCATTTCGAAACGCACCTTGAGACTCAACTTGTCCGCCGTCCGGCCGAAACCTCACCTGCCGCTGGGCGTTTGGACCCGAGGCCGAAGGGAGCTTGGTTTGGTGCGTCGGAACGCCGAGGTGAGAGGGCTGTTGATCGCCGCCGCGTGGGTCTGGGTGTCCGCGCCCGTCTCGGCCGCCGGGCTGGTGCTCAGCGGGCTGATGGGCGATCAGGCCGCGGTGGTGATCGATGGTGCCCCGAGGGTGGTGCGAGCCGGCGCGGTCATCGATGGGGTGCGCGTTCTTTCGGTCGGCCGGGAGGGCGTCGAGGTGGAACAGGAGGGGCGTCGACTTCGCCTGACCCTTCAGGGCACGGTGGCCGTGCAGGATCGCACCGCGTCACCTTCAGGAGGTGACGGCAGGGAGGGCCACGAAGTGCGCCTGGGGGCGGATGGCCTGTACGTGCTTGACGGCAAGATCCAGGGCACCAGCGTGCGGGGTGTGATCGACACCGGGGCCAGCTTGATGGCCATTCCTCAGCGTGTGGCCGACGCGCTCAGGTTGTCGACCACCGCCGGAGGGCGTGCCGTGACCGTGCAGACGGCCTCAGGACGCACCACCGGTCAGCGGGTTGTCGTGCCGGAAATGAGCTTTGCGGGGGTGACCCTGCGTGACATTGATGCGGTGGTCGTGGCCGACTTGCCGACGGTGCTGTGGGGGCACAGTGTGCTGAGGGCGTTCCAGATCACCACCAGTCATGGACGGATGAGCCTCAAACCAGCCTCAGCGTCCGGCGCCGTCAAGAGCTGAAGACACCGTTCTGCGCGTTTGGGAGACTTGTCCGGTTTCGGACATTCCCTGCGGCGAGCAGGGGCGCCTTCCCTCCGATCAAGGCTGCAGCTTGGCGACGGTCACCACCGCGGGCGTGGCCGCCGTTTTCTTTCGGGGCAGGTCTGGGCGAGGATCCAGCAGCCCGGTGAGCAGGGCCATGCTGAAGTAACCCGTCAGCAGCAGTGCGAGGGCTGCGTACATGCGATGGCTGCGATGGGGTGAGCTCGCGCTTTCCTTCGATCCGACATGACTCGACATGATGACCTCCTGTGTCGTTCACACGGCCTCTGGGTTGCAGAGGTGCGGCTGATCGGCTTCATGCAAATGTAGGGCCGGGGATGGCAGCTTTTGCACGGTGGGGTTGTTCCACCCCTTGCATAAGGGGGTGTCACCGCCGGGAGGTGAGTCAAGTGGATGGAAGTGGATGGACCAGGGGCCTGAACAAGAAAAAAGCCCAAGCGAATTGATCACTTGGGCTTCATCTTGGCGGAGAGGGAGTCCGCCCAGCCTTTGCATCAAGACATCGCTCACAGTCTCCCCAACCTGTTGTTTCCCCTAGGGGGAATGGGCTGCGCAGGTGCAAGCTGTATCATCGTGCCTCACCCAATAGTAATTTTGTTGGCGGGCTGGATGGCGGGTGTAGCGATGCCGAAGCAAACGAAGGAACTCAAGGACCTTGAGGTGCGGCGCCTGAAAGAGCCGGGGATGCACGCTGTCGGTGGGGTGACTGGCCTGTACCTTCAGGTGCTGCCAACTGGTGCCCGGACGTGGATTCTTCGTGCCATGGTGGCCGGCAAGCGAAGGGAGGCGGGCCTTGGAGGCTATCCGACCGTCACGCTGGAGCAGGCGAGGGAGGATGCGCGTGCCGCTCGCAAGAAGATCAAGGACGGCATCGACCCAATCGAGGCGAGCCGCGCCGCCCGCAGCGCCCTGGCCGCAGCCCGCGCCGCTGCATTGACCTTCGAACAGTGCGTCGCGAAGTACATCGAGTCGAACAAGGCAGGATGGAAGAACCAGAAGCACGCCGCGCAGTGGGAGAGCACCCTCAAGGCCTACGCCGGACCCGTCATGGGCAAGCTGCTGGTCAGGGATGTGGATCTACATCACGTCCTGGCCGTGTTGGAGCCGATTTGGGAGACCAAGACCGAGACGGCCTCACGTGTTCGCGGTCGCATCGAGGCGGTGCTCGATTGGGCCACACCCCGCAGGTACCGCTCGGGAGAGAACCCGGCCCGCTGGCGTGGCCACCTCGACAAGCTGCTACCCCAGCCGAAGAAGGTGGCGCGCGGCGACCATCACCCGGCGCTGCCCGTCGATGACCTGGGCCGCTTCATGCCCAAGCTGCGCGAGAGGACGGGCATGGGTCCGCGCGCCTTGGAGTTCGCCATTCTGACGGCCACTCGCTCGGGCGAAGTGCGCGAGGCCACGTGGTCGGAGTTCAACCTTGATGCGAAAGTCTGGATCATCCCGAAGGGGCGCATGAAGGCGGAGAAAGAACAGCGTGTGCCGCTGTCGGATGCCGCGCTGGCGCTGCTGAAGGCCCTGCCCAAGATGGCCGGCACCGATGTGGTGTTTCCCGGCACCAAGGGCCAGCCCCTCAGCGACATGACGCTCACCAGCGTGATCCGCAGGATGCACGAGGACGAGGTGAGTGCGGGCAGGCCGGGGTTTGTGGACCCGCTGCAGACCGATGCCGATGGGGCACCGAGGGTGGCTACCCCTCATGGCTTTCGTTCCACCTTCCGTGACTGGGCCGGCGAGCGCACTGCCCACCCGCGCGAGGTCATCGAACACGCCCTGGCGCACCAGTTGAAGGACAAAGCTGAAGCGGCCTACCAACGGGGCACGCTGTTCGACAAGCGCCGCCGCCTCATGGGTGACTGGGCTGCGTTCCTGGATCGGCCGGCACTGCCGGCGGAGGTAATCGAACTTCGCCGGACCGAAAAGGCCCCGTAAAACGCACCGCGAAAAACAGGTTGCCGACATTTAGCGGCACCAAGACACACCGATGCAACGCGATACTGACAGTTATTGCAAGCGCATCGTTTCCTGCAAAAGTGCCCGGAGAGGTCAAAAAATAGGCCAGAGACTTGTTGCACCGAAAGAAAGGTGCGACACATGGAAGAGAAGTACATCCGCCTTGCGGAACTCGCAAACCGCGTCATGCCCGATGGGACCGTCCGGCCGGGAATTGTCCCGGTGGCGCCGCCGACCATCTGGAGGTGGGCCAAGTCAGACAGGTTTCCGAAGCCGGTGCGCCTGTGCGGGAGCATCACAGCGTGGAAGCTGAGCGAGGTCAATGCGTGGCTCGCTGCGCAGAACAAAGACCTACCCCCAAAGCAGCCATACCAGCGCCAGCCTGGTTTCATGGCGGGCGCTGGCACCGGGCGCCGTGGACGCCCCCGCAAGGTGGTGCCGGGCACTGAGGCAGCGGGGGGTGTCTGATGGCCACCCGCAAGAACAGCGACCCACTGGTCATCGAAGCAGACGGCTCACCCATCACGGCGCCAGCAGTCAAGGCCCGCCGACCGGTACGCCAGCGCGGGGAGAAGGTAAGCCCACCCACCGCGCCGAAGGCAATCGACCCGGAGTTGATGCACCCGGTCGAGATGGCCGATGGGTCGATGGGGTGGCGGTCGAGGTTCCTGGCTGCACTGCTTGGCAAGGAGCACAGGGCCACGCTCCGGGCGGTCAGGAGTGCAATCGATGGGTCGGTCATGCTGCTCACATATGAGCAGCATGAATACAAGGACGGTCGCGGCAACACCCAACCCGAAATCATCGCCAGCACCGCGGCTTGGGTCGAAATCCTGTCCCTGATGCGCTCGCCGGACGCGGCCCGCGTGACGATGGCGCTCATGAGGGCGGAAGCCGAGAGCAAGGTGGCCGCCGTGGTCGGGCAGAAGGTGGCGGAGAAGCTGCACGGTGACACCGACTGGTCGGCTGCGCGCGATTTGGTGGCTCAGGCCGAACGCGCCTGCACTGACGCCCTGGCCGGCTGGCGACTCCGAAACCCTGAGCTGGCGAGGACGCACGACTTCCCAAACACTGCGAAATTGCACAGCATCGTCGTCACCGGGAGGTGTAAGCCGCTGTTCGACCGGGAGACGGCATCTCCGGCAGAGTTGGCGCTCATGGGGCGCGTGCTCACTGAGGATGCCCGCCTATTGGGCGCGGACCACGGGTATCAGGCCCGTAAGGCCCGGCTGCTGGAGGTTGCTGCGATGCACCGTGCCAAGCTCCCGAAGTCTTCGCCGCTCGCACTCCCCGCCCCGGCCGCGCCGCTGCAGTTGGAGGCGCCATGATGCCGACGAAGATCAGCGCCAGCGAGGCGCAGGACGTGGAATTCCGCGAACTTCCCAGGAAGTCGAAGGACCGCCCTGGCTATGAGTCTGACATCGACAGGGAGATGGCCCGAGGCCGGGTCAACATCACGCACAAGACCTTGTCGCGCCGCAATGTCGCCGGTTCAGACAAGAGCAAGGGCGGGTCCGTGCCGGATGCGATGCGCCGTGTGTTGCAGCACAACCTGCGCGACGGCGACGAGCACCATCGGACGCCGCCGGAACGCATTGACCGCAGCCTGTCGGGGGGCAATCGCGTGCTCGCCGGCCCTGCGTCGGTTGAGGCCGCGATGATGCTCTTCGGGGACACGCTTGCATCCGTGGGGGCCGAGCTTCCATCGGCCGTGCATGGCGGCTTTGGGATCGAGGCAATCGTGTTTGCCGGCCGACTGGACCCGGACGTGTTCTTTCCTGCGGCACTGGAGTGGATTCGCAAGGACTGGCCCGGTTGCCCGATGCTGAGTGCGGCGGATCATCGTGACGAACTGGCGCCGCACCTGCACGCCACCCTCTTGCCGCTTCGGGGTGGGGTGCTGCGGGCCGGTGAGATGCAACTCGGCAAGGACAGCTTCGGGCACCGTCAGACCCGGTTCCTGGAGTGGGCCGCAACCCGATTCGGGCCCATCGTCCTGGAGGGCCATGGAGGCCGCCGCATCATCACGTTCGGCGACTTCGCGGCAAGCCACGGGGCCGGCGGGGCGGATGGTTTTCCTAGGGAAAACGGACCCGATGGTTTTCCTAGGAAAACGAATGTGATCAACCACTCACATGAGCACTCACTAACATCGGTTTTCCTAGGGAAAACGGACCCGAAATCGTTTTCCCTGAATGAGGAAAACCAACCGCTCAAAGACCCTCCCCCGTCGCCTTCCGCGGCCGAACTCCATTCCATGCGCGAAGAGCTTCAGGCCGCCCGCCAAGCCCTTGGAACGTGCCGCGCCGAACTCCAGTCCATGCGCGCCGAACTACGCATTGCCCACAACCGGCTTGCCGTCGAGGTGGATGCCCGCTCCCGGGCTGAGTCGGCCGCGCTCGAAGCCTTGGACCACGCGCCCAGCGCCAGCCCGGATGACTTCCTGGCCGAGACCCTGACCGAGGCCCGCGCCGCCGTGGTGGGCGCCATGGCCACGCCGTCGCCGGCACTGCTCGCCCTTCATGCCGCCCGTGGTGTGCTCCCCCCAGGGGGCGAACAGCCGGAAGGCCCGCCAGAAGCCCCGCGGACCCCCGACCCTGTGCCCACGCCTTGCCCTGCCCCTGAAAACGCCGCCAGCGCCGTTCCTGGCCCGCCGCCGGGCAAGCCGGAGACTGGACCCATCCCGGGCAATCCATGGGCCGCCATCGCCAGCGCGAGCGGGCGGGAGCCCATCACGCACCTGTCGCCGGATGAGTTTCGGGCGCGTGCGATGGTGATGTGCCCCCATGACAACCGGGGCGTCGAGTCACTGACGCAACGCATCTTCCGGCCGGCTGAGTACGCCGCGGAACATCGGCGGGTCGGCTACGTGTACATGCCCAGCACCAGCCCCGTCACCCGCAAGATGCACGAGGCTGGGCTCATGGTCGGCAACCTGCCCCCGCTGGGCAAGACGGTCGTGTGGGGTGCCCATGCATGACTACCCGATGACCATGCCGCCGCGCACCTTGGCGCCCGATGAGGTGGCATCGATGCATGGGGTGCTGGCCAAGTGCCAAGGGGTCATCGACATGGCCGTTGGTGGCCTTGCGCGAGACCTGACGCCGGAGGACCGCCGGGAGCTTGAGGCGTGCGTCGTGAGCGCCTGCAGGTCGGCCGCCGTGGCGCGTGAGATGCTGGCTGGGCACGAAGCCATCGCGGCCATGATCAAGGCCCAAGCGACCGCCTGGGGCGACCGGAGGAACGGCCGTGCTTGAAGTCCTCATTGCCGGCAAGCTGCACCGACCGGCCGAAGCCAAGACGGTCGGGGGCAAAGAGTGCGTCGAGGCCGTGGTCAGGGTGCCGACCGAGGGTGAGGCGGTGTTCGTCAAGGTGACGTGCTGGGCGCCGGAGCCACGCCGTGCCCTGCTGGCGCTGTCGGAAGGCGATGCCGTGTGCGTGGCCGGCGCTGCCAAGCTGCGAGCCTGGGTGGGCACGCGGGACGCCAAGATGCACGCCGGCATGGATGTGACCGCCACCGTGGTGCAGTCGGTCTACGCCGCCCGGGTGAAGCGAGACCAGACCTGACCGGGCATGGGAGCACTGATCCCAATCCGTTGCACGCCACGCAGCCGGCACCCATTCGTCGCCTGCAACGCCACCAGACCCAAATGTGCAGCGTGCACTGTGCTTGCACGTTTTCCGGCCCGGCCGCAGAATCGGGATGCCGCCGAAAGGCGGGCATCGTCGAGAGCCGAAGTAACGATGGCCGGAAGTGCCGATGGACAACACGGTTCTTGTTCCTGGGGAGTGGTGGGCACGGCGCTTTCCTGCCTGTAACCTAACCCGACGATGCGCGAAGCCCCGATGGGAACCAATGTCCGCCGGGGCTTCGTCGTTTCTGAAGCTCACCCAAAAGGGGGAGCAAGTGCGGAAACGACAACGGCCCGCCGAAGCGAGCCGCCGACAGCCACCAGACTCTAGACGCAGTGGCATTTGCTCCGCGTGTCGGAAGTTCTCATGCGGGCCGGCAGATTAGGGGAGTACCCCCTTAAATGGGGGAGCACCTGGCAACGCAGCCAACTCGTCAGTTGATAAGATTTAATATCTTTCAGGAGGAAAAATGTCCCAAAAGTTTGAGAACAGCCCGGAATATGACGATTGGATCGAATCCGGCGGCCGAGATGAGGACTATGAGCATTACTACAACAAGTGGCTTCGCCGCGTGAACCGCGGCTGATTCAAATCAATACGCATGGGGCCCTTCGGGGCCTTTTTTGCGACCATTGTCGAGATTGAACAACGCACTGGGCCCGCACCCAACGCTCGGGTAAGCTGATAGTTAAATCCTGCCCGAGGCGAGGGGCGTCGGCCGGTGGCTGGCGCTGGTTTCACGATCAAGTCGCTGAATGGCGACACCCGAGTCTCCTCGCACAGGTGCCACCTTTTTGGGGGCACGCTTGGATTCCCGTTTCGGAACTCATGTCCGGGCACCCTGTGCGTGTGGAAGACTATCAGCGCCGCAGTCAGGCCGAAGGCGGGCGGGCATCGAGGGCGGCCTGAAGCTCTTTGAGCGCCGCCTGAAGCGCCGGACGGACATGCAGACCGGATGAGGTGCTGACGGTCAGCGCCAGCCGCTCCGCAGCCAGTCGGACCCGCTGGTCCTGCATCAAGGCCGCATCGGGCGTGTCGGCGGTCACGGTGCGCAGTCTGGTGAGGCGGTCGGCGAGGCTCTTCACCTGGGCGTGCTGGGCGGGTGGCGCCCACAAGCCACGGACTTCCTTCAGGCCGAGCCGGGCCTTCATCAACCGCTTCCTGGCCGACCGCTCGCTGTCGTCCATGACGTGGCCGGGGTGGCGCCGTTCGAAGCCGGGCAGTTCTTCGCGCGGGCTGAAATCGTCGTCTTCGGGGTCAAGGCTCATGGGCCATGAGTGTGACGCGCCACGGGGTGCCGGCCTGGGTGGTTTTGCTGGTCGCGCCACGACGGGCAGGGGATGTATAGGGGAGGTTTTCGGGGTTCACGCGCCGCTGGCGCTGCCGGACGTGCCGCCGGTCGCCGTCAACGTGGCCGCAAGGTCGGGCAGGATGCTACGCAGGCCCTGCGCAGTTTCGACAGGCGCGCCACGGGCGGGCAACAAGGCAAGCGCAAGGTTTCCGACATCGCGGACGGCCGGTGTGGCTCCGCAGGCCCTGCGGACCCTCCCCGCTGGCCTGGATGCCACATCATGGCAAGGTTTTCGCGGCTCACACATGAGCCACCAGACGCGGCCCGGAAACTCCGCACCCGGTGCGGAGTTATTTGGGCGACGCGCCACGGGCGGGCGATAGGGACAAGCAAAGGTCGGCCTGCGAACCGCACTGAGTGCGGATTGGTCGCGCCACGACTGCGTGCCAAGGTTTCCCTGAGGTCGGCCGGCCTGGATCGCGCATTCACTGGCTCGTTTTCTCGTTGGCGGGCTGGATGGCGGGTGCGGAGGATGGACAAGAAAAAAGCCCAAGTGAATCAATCACTTGGGCTTCATTTTGGCGGAGAGGGAGGGATTCGAACCCTCGGTACCTTGCGGTACGCCTGATTTCG
>CAYRBG010000025.1:0-20861 GCA_964422355.1 uncultured Sphaerotilus sp.
GTCGTACACCGCCGTGTCGCCGTGGGGGTGGTACTTACCGATCACGTCGCCCACGATACGGGCCGACTTCTTGTAGGGCCGGTTCCAGTCGTTGTTGAGTTCGTGCATCGCATACAACACCCGGCGATGCACCGGCTTCAGACCGTCACGGGCGTCCGGCAACGCTCGCCCCACGATCACGCTCATCGCGTAATCGAGATAGGAGCGACGCATCTCCTCTTCGAGGCTGATGGGCAACGTTTCTTTGGCGAAGGGAGTCATGCGAGCAGGCGTTCAGGCGCTGGTAAGAGAGTGCTCGCAACCTCGACACACGGGCGCCTCGCGCACGCGCACCAAGATTACTCAGAGCAATCCCGTATTTTACGAGGCACGGATTGTCGCAACCAAACAACAAGCAACAGCTTCTCCTGTCGCGTCCGCGCTGAACCATGGACCGTCATAGGCCCTATGGCACAATGAATTGTCGGTCCTTGTTACCGCGCTCGACCGGTTTCAAAGTCCGCATGTCTTGCATTTGCAGCCCGACTCTGTGGCTTTTCTCGAGAGGAGAACCATGAACAAACTGAACAAGGTGGCTCTGCTGTTCGCAACGGCTGCCCTGGCCGCTTGCGCTACCGGCGGTGGCACCACCTCTACCGCAGTCGACAACTGGCGCGCCTCCGACGGCACGGTGTGGAAGAACGGCACAAACGAACTGTGCTGGCGTGATGCCAACTGGACTCCGGCCACCGGCGTTCAGGGCTGCGATGGCGTGCCTGCTCCGGTAGCTCCGGCTCCCGCTGCAGCTCCGGCTCCGGCTCCCGCTCCGGCACCTGTGGCTCCGAAGGCTGCTCCGGCCGCTCCGGTCAGCGAAAAGGTCACCTTCGCCGCCGACGCCTTCTTCGACGTGAACAAGTCGAAGCTGAAGCCCGAGGCTTCCGCCAAGCTGGATGACCTGGCCTCCAAGGTCAAGGGAATCAATCTGGAAGTCGTGATCGCCGTCGGCCACACCGACAGCGATGGTTCGGACAAGCTGAACGACAAGCTTTCGGTCGCTCGCGCTGAAGCCGTCAAGAAGTACTTGGTCTCCAAGGGCATCGAAGCCAACCGTGTCTACACGGAAGGCAAGGGCAAGCGCTCGCCGGTCGCCGACAACAAGACCAAGGAAGGCAAGGCCAAGAACCGCCGCGTCGAAATCGAAGTGGTCGGTACCCGCGCCCCCGCGAAGTAATCTCTTCGCCCTTCGCATCAACCCCGCTCCGGCGGGGTTTTTTCATTCCACCGAGCTGTGATCGCATTCCCTGAAAGGGAATGCCCTAGGATGCCGTCATGAGCAACGTCGACCCCAAGGAACTCGCCAAGTTCAGCGAACTCGCCCACAAGTGGTGGGACCCGGAGAGCGAATTCCGCCCGCTGCACGAGATCAACCCGCTGCGGCTGGAGTGGATGATTTCGTGCGCCGGCGGCCTCAACGGTCAAAAAACCATCGATGTCGGTTGCGGCGGGGGAATCCTCAGCGAAGCCATGGCCAAGGCAGGCGCCCAGGTCACCGGCATCGATCTCGCAGAGCGCTCCCTCAAGGTGGCCCAGCTGCATGCCATGGAATCGGGCGTCCCGGTCGACTACCGCATGGTGGCCGCAGAGGAGCACGCCGCGAGCCACCGCGGGCAGTATGACGTCGTCGCCTGCATGGAAATGCTGGAACACGTGCCCGACCCCTGTTCCATCGTGCAGGCCTGTGCCGAATTGGCCAAACCGGGCGGCTGGGTGTTCTTCTCCACACTCAACCGCAACGCCAAGTCGTACATGATGGCCATCGTTGGCGCGGAATACGTGCTCAAGATGCTGCCCACGGGTACCCACGACTACCAGAAGTTCATCCAGCCAGCCGAGCTGGCCACGTGGTGCCGAGCCGCTGGACTGGCCCCGACCTCAACCCGGGGACTGCACTACAACCCACTGACCCGTCGCTACAGTCTTGGCGCGGATGTGAGCGTCAACTATCTTCTGGCCTGCCGCAAGCCGGCAGACCAGAACACTTGACCACTCGCCATGACCCAAGCTTGGCGTTGCGTGCTGTTCGATCTGGATGGCACCTTGGTGGACAGCGCACCCGATCTTGGCGGCGCGGGCAATGATCTGCGGATCCGCCGAGGCCTGGACCCTTTGCCGCTGTCCACCTTCCGGCCCCTGACTGGAACCGGTGCCCGAGGCATGCTGCGCGTGGCCCTGCAAATGGATCCTGAGCATCCCGAGTTCGAAGCCACACGCGACGAGTACCTGGACATCTACGCCGACCGCCTGACGCGCCACACCACGCTGTTCGACGAAGTGCATGCGGTCCTGCAGACCCTGGAGCAGCGTGGCCTGCCTTGGGGAGTGGTCACCAACAAACACAGCTGCTTTGCAGAACCCCTGCTGGAGGCGCTTCAACTCTCGACCCGGGCCGCAGTGCTCATCTGCGGGAACACGTTGCCACGGGCCAAGCCCCACCCGGACCCGCTTCTGGAAGCCGCCCGACGGGTTGGCGTGCCGCCACAGGATTGCGTCTACGTCGGGGACGATCTCCGCGACATTCAGGCGGGACGATCTGCCCGAATGCCCACGGTGGCGGCGGCCTGGGGCTATCTGGGAAACGGTGACCCGATTGAGCACTGGGGAGCCGACCACCTCATTTATTCTCCCGCCGAGCTCTTGAAACTGCCCGGTCTGACCTAAACTACAGAGCATCCTGGGGCCGATCTTGGTTTCGACGTGGGTGCGGAGTCGGGATAGTGCATGTCGAGCACCAGTTCGCTCGTTAAACCACTGGAAACAAACTAACTGCAAACGACGAAAAGTTTGCCCTCGCCGCTTAAACACCGGTGAGCCTCTCAACGGTTGGCCCATGGGCCGGGCGTGAGCCGCAAGGCAAGCGCTGAGAGGTCATTCACATGGGCTGGATTCCTGACGGGCCGCTCGCCAGGAGTCAAGATCGATGCGGCTGGCGTCCCTTGCAGCGTGCTGCTGCGCGGCAAGGGGCGTGAGACTCAAATCAGACAGCTAAACATGTAGATCTACCTGGCGATGGCTTGCGGACGGGGGTTCGATCCCCCCCGGCTCCACCACATGAGGGTCCACGGAAGTCCGTGGAAGTCCAAGAAGCCCTAGAGAATCAACGCTCTAGGGCTTTTTCTTTGTCCGTAGTGGTCCAAGGAAGTGCGAGGACTTCCACGCCTCGGCGCAGTAACTTTTGAAGTAACCGCACAATCCGGGTTACTGCACCTCGAAAGTTACTGCATGGCCCGCGACCTCATCCCCGGCGACGTGACGATCCGCAGCATCAAGCCCGGCGACCCTCGAAAGCGCCTGGGCGACGGCGGCGGTCTGTACCTGCTCCTGTTCGTGAAGGGCGGCGCCCATGGCTGGCGGCTGGACTACACCTTCGAGGGCACCCGCAAGACCCTGAGCCTGGGCACCTACCCCGACACCGGCCTCGGCCTGGCCCGCCGGAAAGCAGACGAGGCCCGGCGCCTGCTGAGCGAGGGCGTGGACCCGAGCACGGCCCGCAAGGAGGCCAAAGCCGAGAAGGCCGCGGAGCGTGAGGCCGACAAGCGCGTGACCGCCGGGCTTCCACCGTTGGGGAGCTTCGAGGCCGTGGCCCGTGAATGGCTGGAGCGCGTGCACGTCAACAAGGTGACGGCCGGCCACGCCGAACGCACCCTCATCCGGCTGGAGCAGAACGTGTTCCCTTGGATCGGCCGCCTCCCCATTGCGAGCATCACCGCCCCTCAGGTGCTGGAGTGCCTGAGGCGGGTGGAGGAGCGCGGCGCCGTCGAGACCGCCCACCGCATCAAGCAGAACTGCGGGCAGGTCTTCCGCTACGGCATCGCCATCGGTCAGTGCGAGCGCGACCCGAGTGCCGATCTGCGGGACGCGCTGCGTCCGGTCCTGGTCAAGCACTACCCGACGGTCCTGGCAATTGATCGTGTCGGCGAGCTGCTGCGCGCGGTGCACGGCTATGAGGGGCAGGCGACCACTCGGGCGGCACTGCGGCTGGCGCCCCTGCTCTTCCAGCGACCCGGCGAACTGCGGTGCGCAGAGTGGGATGAATTCGACCTGGACGCGGCCACCTGGCTGATTCCGTCGCACCGGATGAAACGAAAGCTGCAGGGCAAGCTGACCGGGAATGACCACCTGGTGCCCCTGTCGCGGCAGGCCGTCGAGATCCTGCGTGATCTGCACGCCTTGACCGGCCGGGGCGCCCTGCTCTTCCCTGGCCTGCGGACCAATGACAGGCCAATCAGCAACGTGACGATGAATGCAGCACTGCGGCGGATGGGCTTCAACGGCGACGAGATGACCACCCACGGGTGGCGGGCCATGGCCCGGACCCTGATCGTGGAACGACTCAACATCCCCGAACGCGTGGTGGAAGCCCAGCTTGCCCACTCTGTGCCCGATGCCCTGGGGCGCGCGTACAACCGGACCGAGTTTGTGGAGCAGCGCCGGCAGATGATGCAGGCTTGGGCGGACTACCTGGACCACGTGCGTGAAGGGGCCAAGGTGATCCCACTGCGCACGGCCTGAGCTGTTGCACTCATGGGGCCGGCGCCCGCCCCTATCGGCAGGCATCGCCCTCACCACACCACCAGCCCGGCCCTGCGCCGGGCTTCGTCCTTCTGGTCTGCTGTGCCTGGCCAGTGGGTGGCTGTTCGCGTGTCGACTGAGCGGTGGCAGGTGTTCGGGGCCTGGGCTTCAGGCCCGGATGAGCCAGCCGTGCGGTAGGCGGCGGGGCGGGTTCTGCTTCGCGCAGCACTGTTGCCCTGCAACGGCTGCAGGTTGCACCAGGTGGAAGACACGGCGGGTTCATGGGTGTCTGATGTGTCGGGCACCGTTGCCGCACTGGACGTTCAGACAGTTCCCGCACCCGCTCCGCATGGTCTGGAAGCCGGTGCACTTCGGCCCGGATGCAAAACCTACCTGTGACACCTGTGACAGGCCCCTCAAAACCGAATGATCACCAGCAGCACCAAGGCAAAGTGCCTGACAGTAAAGCTGTGACAAGACCTGTGACAAGACTGAGACACATGTGACAACTGCTGTTTGCATCCCGGTACGCCTCCTGGCGTCCAGATGGCGGGTCCGTCGATGGGCGGGCCGTTCAATGCTTTACGGGTCCTTCCTGGAAGGTGTGCACACGGGGACATTCGAGCCATGAGTGTTGCGTGGTCGCAGGGCTGGAAACTTGGTTGACGGTTTACGGTTGACCGATGTCGTGCGACAGGTTGATAGGTTGTGCCTATGCGGTGCACTAACCTCGAAAACAACCTGAGTCGATGCCTGACGACCTGGGGCTGGCTCGGATCGGTGGCGCGTAAAGCAACCCGGCCACCACTCCATCGGCGCGAACGGCACGGCACTTCGTTCCGTTCTGCAGGCATGCGTCGGCTTCAGTCGTCAAATGTGGCTTATGTTTGACGATTGACACATCGGCGTGTACTGTTGACGCATGAAGCTTTCATATTCACAACTGGGCTCAGCTTTCGGGATCAGCAAGCAAGCGGTGGCCGCGCTCGCAAAGCGGGGCATGCCAACCGACAGCGTTGAATCTGCGCGTGTCTGGCGGGCCGTGAATCTCGATGTGAGCCGGGTCAAGGTCGCCCCGGGTGCGTCGGCGAGTGGATCAGACATCGTCGATGGACAGGACGACGCACCGGTCACGGGTGACGACAAGTCGGCATCGGACTACCGTGCCGCGCGCTCAGAGCGTGAGCAGATCAAAAGGGATCGGGAGCGTCTGGAGCTGCTGAAGGAACAGGGCCGCCTCGTGGACGTGGGCGAAGCCTCTCGCTTGGCCTTCACGAAGTTTCGCCAATTGCGCGACGCGCTTGGAAACATCGGTCCGGCCGTGGCGCAGGACGTGGCGGGGAAGACTGACCTGGTCGAGATCGAACGCATCTACGCTCAGGCCCTTGAACGGGTTCTGAACTCTGTGGCGGATTCCATGACCGAGGAAGGCTTCATGCGGGATGAGGACATGGACGAAGAGGCCGAAAGCGCCTGACCGGGCCTCCTCGGCTGTGGCACGATCCTGGGTGTCGCGCCCAGCCTTTGGCCGGGTGAACACCGGGAACCCCTTGCTCGGCCGGTGCGACATTCCAAGGTGGGGGAGCGTGCGAAGGGTGCGCAGTGACGAAGGCGGAAAAGACTGAGACCGCATCCCTGTCGGCTGTGGTGATGGGCGAGCTGGTCCGGCGAGTGGGTCAGTCCGCGGCCGACGAGGTGGCGGCGGCTGTGGCGGCGTGGGCTCCCGCGCTGGCTGATCGCGTCGAGTTGTGTACCGAGGCCGAATTTCGATGGCAGACGACCAAGAACCCGGGGGACTGGGAAGGTATTGCATCTGCGGCCCGAGCACTGGCAGGCGCGCTGCAAGACTTGGACGATCCAGAAATGCGGCTCTACTTCGGTGGCAGCATCTCCGGCGCTCGCGTGGTCTTCCCCAAAGGCGAGGGGCCTACGGGTGACAGTTCGGCGACCCCTCGCACCTTGCCGTTTTACTCAGCGTTGCTTGGGCTAGCGTCTTTCGCGACAGGTCGAGCGGCTATGGCATCTGAGGCCCGGACCGCATCGCGAGACAACAGAAAGACCGGGGCAGCAGCATCCTTCGCCTGGGGATTGCTGGCGACCGACTTGCGGGTTCGCGGAGTGCCTATTGGCAACAGCGATAAGTCCCCCGGAGTGAAGTTGCTCGGACAGATCAGCACCGAGATTGGTGGACCAAGTGCCTCCACGATTCGGGAGCTGGTGTTTGGCTCACGCGGCAAGGTCAAGGCTCGCCGCGAACCATTCTTACGGGTCCTGAAGCCCGCCGAATTCGAAGCCATGTTGGTGGAGCATGGCTTGCCGCCTTCTACCCCGCAGGAAAGTTCAGCCATGAAGCCGGAACCTGCGTCATGGTTATCGCCGCTTCTGCCGAGCGATTCGGTAATCTGAAGCCATAGATTGCGTCAATATGGGTGAGATCGCGCCCGACACGAGGCACGACCTCACCCGGGATTCCCGTTAATACAGATTTTCGCAAGCATGACGGCACCACATATCCCGGTGAACCGCCATGCACCCACCTGCACACACCTTCCCCCGCGTTCAATCAACAGCGCCCGCGACACAAGCCTTACCGGAGCGCCAGCGCTGCATGCTGGGCATCGACGAAGCTCTGTCCCGGCTCGGCATCAGCAAGTCCAAGCTGTACGCACTGGCAAAGACGGAGCCCCTGTTGCGACCCGTCAGTGTTGGCGGTCGCTCGGTTCGTTGGCCGTCTGACAGAGTCGATGCCTACATTCAGCGCCTGATCGACCAGGCAGACGCGCAAGGGAGCTTGCAGTGAGTTCGGCTCGCGACGCCCTGGTGCGCGAAGCCGCGCTTCTCTTGATGGCGAAACAGCCCGCCGGCAAGGCTGTGATGATGGTCCTCAGTGGGGGCAACCGGCAACGGCCGGTGAACGCCCTGGTTCGCCTGGACATGCCGGGCGTCCTGAGGGCATTCGATGCAGCGACGGGCGAGCCGTTGTTCGAGGCTCCGGCCGATGATCTGTCTCGGGTGCTCGCGATCCGAGGTGCAGCATGACCGCGAATCTCATGCTGCGATCCATGGCCCACGCCCCAGCGCCTTTGATGGTGGGCATGCTCATGAGTCTGGCCAGCGACATGTACGGGCTCAACGCCTGTTCCTGCCGGGCCTTCGTGGTGCTGGGGGAGAGGAGTACTGCCGGGCAAGGCGAAACCGCTGCACGCGACCTGGCCGCCGTTCGCGACCTGTCGGGCAAGCTGCGGCAGCTCGCGGACCGAGGGTGCATGTCTGCCGGGCCCGTGTATGCCTACTCTCAGGCCGCCGGCTGGGTGTTGCTTCTCGCGACCAGGCCGGCCCTTGTTCCTGTCGAAGTACGCGTCACGGTGGCGCACATCCTGGCAGGTCTGGGTCCTTGCCTAAAAGCCGACCTGAACCCCGCCGCAGACCTGGCGCAGTCTGCATTCAATCGCCTGGGCTCGCCAGTTCTAGATCTGGCCGGAGAAACCGCCTGGCTCGCTGAAGAGGTGGCGAGACTGCAGCCGACCGTTGATCCTGCTGCGCCCCACTGGCGGCTGGTGAATGTGGTCCTGTGGCTGCTGGTGCAGGCGTCTGCACCCGACGCGACCCGTTTCGACGGGGTGCGTTCATGAGTACAGCACCACTCCATGCCTTCACGTGCATCGGTTGCGCTCGGACCAGTCCGGACGTTTCGCCAGTCGGGTCCGTGTCTGCGGGCTATGGGATTCGTCTTCGCACCTGTGGCCACTGCACCAGGCGCGCACTCCTCTCACCTGCAGTGCGGCGCGAACAGCGCCAGCAGGCCGAAGCCGCAGCTTATGCCGCCCTGTGGTCAGGGGTGGCCTTCCGGCTCGGTGTCCCGGAGCCCTCCATGCGCGCCGCACTGGAGGCCGCACAGGAACAAGGCGGAACACCGACCACGTCCCGACTGGATGACCTCCTGTGCCTTCCGCTCGGCTCCGTTCAGCAGGCCATGGCCCAAGCGACCGCCCACCCCCACAAAGACACTTCGGCGCCCGTGTAGACGGCGTCAGAAAGGAACCATCTCATGTCCTCGAATCAACCCATCAACTTCGTGGCGACGTTGGACACGTCTCCGTTCAAGGCCGCCGAGTCGAACATAGCCCGATCCATCACAGCGATGGATGGGCAGTTCGCGTCCGTCGGAGCGAACATCAAAAGCGCCTTCAGCGGCATTTCAGGTTTGCTGTCCGGCGTCGGTGCCGCTCTGGGCGCCGTCACCCTGGGCGGAATCATCAAGGACACGGTCAACACCATGTCTGCGTTCGAACAACTGGAGATCCAGCTGCGGTCCGTGATGGGGTCCGCAGAAGCGGGCGACCAGGCGTTCGCGTGGATCAAGAAGTTCGCCGCCGACACGCCGTTCGAGGTGAGCGAGGTCACCAAGGCGTTCATGCTGCTGAAGAACATGGGCCTCGATCCCATGGACGGCACGCTCAAGGCGCTGGCCGATCAGTCGGCCAAGGCTGGGCAAGGCGCCGAAGGACTGCAGCGCACGGCGCTCGCGTTGGGGCAAGCCTTCACGAAGGGCAAGCTGCAGGGCGAGGAGATGAACCAGCTTCTCGAAGCCGGTGTGCCCGCCTGGGATCTGCTGTCTCAGGCCCTCGGGAAGAGCGCGGCAGATCTGCAAGAGATGGCCGGTAAGGGCGAGCTGGGTCGTGATGCGATCAAGTCCCTGATCGAAGAGATCGGCAAAGCTGCGGAGGGCTCCTCTGGCGCTGCCATGAACAGCCTGTCAGGCCAAGTCTCCAACCTGCACGACAACCTGGCCAACTTTGCCGACGACATCCGAAAAGCTGGCGGCCTGGGTGGAGTGAAAGACATCATCGGTGAGCTGAACAATGCTTTCCAAAGCCTGAAGGCCGACGGATCCCTGAATGAATGGGCGGAGGGCATCTCCGCTTCGTTCAATGCCATGGCGAGCGTCGTCACTGCCGCAATGACTGCGGTCACCGAGGCGGTGTCTGTGTTTGGAGAGGTGGTCGGTTCGGTGTTCAGTTCTGTTCCGAACTACATAGCTCAGGCGCTTGGAGGAGAAACCCGATCCGGCATTGAGAACTTCGTCAACGCCCTGAAGGGTGTTGAGCTGACCGCCTTGGCTGTTGGAACAACATTCAAGTTGGCGGCACAAGTCATCATGTCCGCGATGCAGCAGACTGGGATCTGGGTGATCCGGTTCGCCGAAACCGCCTCCAAGGCCCTTGCTCTCGACTTCGAGGGGGCCAAGGCTGCATGGAACCTGGGTGGCGCAGTGCTGTCCGACAGCATCCAGTACCGGATGGACAACATCAGCGCCATCCTGGCTGCGGGCCGGGCGAAGGCCGACGCGATCATCATGCGGCCGTGGGAACTTCCAAAAGTGAACGGCGGTGGCGGTGGCCGCCCGCCTCCGTCTTCGGGGAAGAAAGTCGGGAAGGACGGCAAGGACTCAGGAGCCGACCCATCCCAGATGCCCACCTTCGAGGCCGGCCTGGCCAGTGCCAAGGCTGCCGCCGTCGAGCTCGATGCCATCCACGGTATGAGCAAGGCTCAGGAGCTGGCATACTGGCAAGCGATCGCGGCGCAGCAAGACCTGTCCGAAAAGGACAAGCTGGCCGTCTCCAAGAAGGTCAGTCAGGCCCGCATCGCACTTCTGCAGGAACAGGCCCAGCAAGAGCAGCAGCTCAGCCAGATCGGCATCGACGCCACGCGCGACGCGGCGCTGGCAAAGGTCGAGCTGGACTCTCAGGGCATTCAGGAGCGACTGCAGGCGGGCGAGATCTCTCAGTCCGAAGCGCTGGCTGCTGAGCAGGCGTTCGAGGACAAGCGCTACGCCATCAAGCGCGCCGCCCTGGATGCCGCCGCCAGCGTGCTGGATCCGGACCGCGACCCCGTCCAGCTCGCCCAGATTCATGCCCAGATTGAGGCGCTTGAGCAGCAGCACCAGCTTCGCCTAGCCCAGATTCGAAGTGGAAAGGCAAAAGCATCTGCGGATGAGCAATACAAGCTTTGGGACGACGTGACAAATCGAATGTCGTCACTTTGGGATCAGGGCGTGCAGGCCATGATGAACGGCACGCTGACATGGAGAAATGCATTCCGTGCCAGCGCCATGCAGATCGGTGCCGTCATGGGAAACCTCACCAAGAACATGATCAAGGACTGGTGGAAGGCAGAAACCACAAAGACCGGCGCGACCAACCTTGGGACGGTACAGCGCTTGGCTATCGAATCTTGGGCGGCCATCAAGTCCACCGCCATCTGGGCCGCCAGCGCCGCCAAGAACATCCTGATCAGTGCCTGGCAAGCGATGGCCGGGGCGTACTCGGCCATCGCCGGTATCCCCTACGTGGGCCCGGTCCTGGCGCCCATCACGGCGGCCGTGGTGTTTGCAGGCGTTGCAGGTCTGGCCCGCAACGTGGCCTCGGCCGAAGGCGGATATGACATCCCCGCCGGCATCAACCCACTGACCCAGCTCCACGAAAAGGAGATGGTGCTGCCTGCCAAGCACGCGGACACGATCCGGGCGCTGGGTGAGGATGGCAACGCGGGCAGAGGTGGGGACACGTTCATCAACCATTTCCATACCCCGGACACCGGCGGTATGAAGCGATTGTTGATGGACAACCAGGCAGGGCTTGCTGCGGCGCTCGTGGCGGCTCGCCGCAATGGTCACCTTCCTACATCAAGGACGTGAGCATGGGTGCCGTGATCGACTTCCCCGAAACGATGCAGCGCCAGTGGCGAGTGTTCGAGACGGATCTTCTGGGCGTGATGCAGCAGATCGGCCTGCCGCCGGATGAGGTGGCGCATCTGCTTGCGACGCTGAAGCCGATCTACCTGCGGTGGGCTCGCCCTGGCGTGTTCTCCGGGTCCGGCGATGAAGTGGTGTCGCAGCTGAACACCTTGGTTCACTCGCTCACGTCCGGGCTCCTCCTGGAAATCATGACCCGAGAGGTCAACCTCTATCGGCTGGGGGCTCCGACGCGATGACTCGCTTCTTCATCTCCAACGAAGCCGACGTCAGAAGGCATGTGCAGAGCTTGGAGCGACAGGCCAAGTTCGCCGGAGTGGTGGCTCTCAACCAGACGATGTTCCAGGTTCGGCAAGGTGTTCAGGACGAGATGAATAAGGTCTTCGACAACCCGACGCGGTACGTGGTGAACAGTGTCTCCGTTCGCAAGGCTTCAAAGGATGAGCCCAAAGCCGAGGTGTATCTGCGGTACCCCGGCGGCAAGGGCGTCGACCCCGAGAGCGTCCTTCAGGCGCAGGTGTTCGGCGGCACTCGCCGCGCCAAGCGAGCGGAAAGGGCTTTCCAGCGCGCGGGCTACCTTCCAAGCGGGATGGGCATGGTGCCCACGTCTGCGGTCCCGCGCGACGGTTACGGGAACGTCCCGGGCTCGTTCATCGTGCGAATCATCAGCTACTTCAAGGCCTTCGGCGAGCAGGGGTACAAGGCCAACATGACCGACAAGCGCCGGAATAGCCTGGCCAAGTTCGGCAGATCGGAACGGGGCTTCAAGACGATCAACGGCGCGGCTTACTTCGTGAGCTACGAGCGCGACAGGACGATGCACCTGCGGCGCGGGATCTACATGAGGCGAGGCATTCACGGCAGTCAAGTGACGCCGCTGTTCATCTTCGTTCCGATGCCTGCCTACCAACCCCGTCTGAAGTTCTTCGACGTGGCCAGAGATCGCGCAGCCCGTGAATTCGGGCCGCGCTTCCAGGCCGAATTCGCCAAGGCCATGGCCAATGCAAGGTGACCCCCTCATGAAGCGTCTTGACACCTTTCACTTTCGGCGGGCACACTGCTGCACAGGTGCTAGTCACACCTCAGAATCAGCGTCCGGCCGCCACGTCAGTGCGGCTTTGCCATGTCCGAATTCCGTACGGTTTTGGGGCTGGGAGCGCCCATCCGTAAGGACGGCGGCACGGCTGATTCCGTGTGACTATCCCCAGCCCCACCCCGCTGGCCTAGTCCCCCGGCAGGTGGGTTCTCAGAAGCTCAATCAGGAGCCTGGAACCATGAACCGCATCAACGCCGGCACGCCCGGCACCGTCGCCCATGCTGGCGACTTTCTCCCCACCGCCTACGCCCGCCGTCTGGCCCGCGTGCTGATCCTCAAGGCTGCAGTCAGTGGCCGCATCTCGTGGCATGTGGCTTTGCCCATCCTCAACCGGATCGGGGGTGTGGCATGAGCACAGACGCAACAATCGGCAGCGCTGTGCCACCTGTGGATTTCATGAATCCCACTGCCGACATGATCGGACGCATCCAAGCGGGCGACCTGCTCCGTCGTGTCGATGAAATGAGCAACCTCATCCGCGCCGCGCATGGGCTGGTCTATTGCAGAGCGGCAAAGGCAGTGCCTGGGGATGTTCTTTGGAATGAGGAAATCGACGCCAACTGGGCGCCCGTGCACCTTCTTGCACAGGCCATGGCACTCGCGGAGGCCATCCAGTCCGCGCCCGCGTTGTATGACTGGCGTGTCGGCGCTGGATTGGTCGCCAACCGTTCGGCGACGACAGGCGGTGCAGCATGAGAACCGTCACCATCTCATTCCGCATCCAGGCGGATCAACTTGACGGCGTCACTGACGAGCACCTGCACGCCCTTTG
The DNA here is from genome assembly GCA_964422355.1 of uncultured Sphaerotilus sp. Taxonomy (GTDB): domain Bacteria; phylum Pseudomonadota; class Gammaproteobacteria; order Burkholderiales; family Burkholderiaceae_C; genus Sphaerotilus. The sequence goes on from CAYRBG010000025.1 coordinate 13,171, forward strand.
GTACATCGCACAGGCGAACCCTGCGCCCTATGGCGACCAGGAAGCCGGCTCGCTGGTCTTTGCCATCACCGACGAGATCGTGAAACGCTGGCTGGCCCATGCGCCCGCCGACCGATTCAACCACCAGATCAGTGACCGTTATCACCTGACGCTGCAGCGTCACGGATCGTGGACCGGCCCGGCCGGTGAATGGGTGCCCCACCAGCGCCAGCAAGGCCAGATTGCAGGCGCCTGCTCGCCCACGACCGCCTCTCACACCACCCCCACACACCCGGAGGTCTGACCATGACCACCCCCCAAAAATCCGGCCCGAAGGGTGCCGGTCAAGCCGCCGCTTTGCCTGCTGAGTCGGGCGTTCGCCTTGATCCTGCCTTCGAGCTGGATTGTTTGGCCATAAAAGTCCACAGCCTGGCCTTCACCATGTACGGCGGCGGCGCCGAGTCATTTCAGGCCATGGATGAGTCGCACCGTCGATCTCTCACGACCGTGCTGCGCAAACTGGCGTTGAGGATGCCGGCCTTGGCGGACGAAGTGGCCGCTCGCCCGAGTACCGGCGCCAGCAACGGAACCGCCCTGCGCACAGCAGTTGATGAGCTTGTCGCCCTCACGGCGAACATCTCAGGGGGTCGCTTCGATGACTTCGTGAACTGCGCCGATGTAATTCAAGACTCGGTGTTGTGGCTCGTGGCAGACGCTGCCTCCACTGTGATCGAAGCGATGAACGAAGGGGGTGTCTGATGGCCGATCACGACACTTCTGGCGAGCCAAGCCACAGTCGAGGCGAGCTCGATGGCCGCGCCCGTGCGCTGCTGGATCTGGGCAGCGTGTTGCTGCAGTTGCATGCCATGGCGATATCGATCAGTGGCACAGGGTTCCGGGTCTTCAAGGCCATGGAGCCGGATCAGCGCGGCACGACGCTGAGTCTGATGAGCGAACTCGCCAAGGTCGCAGTGTTGCGATCCGGGCGCCTTGTGCTGATGACCGACAAGGGCGCGGACCTGGCACGTGTGGCCGGCATTCATGAGCTCGCCAAGCGCATCGGCGTAGTCACTGCATTGATGGCCAGCGCCCCGACGGATGACCCGCTGAGTGGCGTTGATGGTGTCCAGGAATACATGGTGGTCACCGCGGTAGGCATGTTGGGAGCGGTGTGCGACCAGATGCAGAAGGCATCGGGCGAACTCCGCGGCAATGCAACAGGGGGGCGACCATGACCGATGCCCCCACCAAAACGCCGGCAGAGTGGCTGCGAATCATGCACAAGCAGGCCGGCACTGAGCAGCGCCAGCCGTGGGCGCAGGTGAGTTTTCGGCACGCGGCCCCACGTGCGGGTGGCCCTGGGTGTCCTGCACACCTGCTGTATGAGGCCCGGCTGATCTACCCCGGCACCGCGGAAGTCCGCGTGAACGGTGAAACCGTCGCGGCATCGCGCCCGGGATACCTGGACGCACATACAGATTACAACCCGCCCCCCGGCGACCCCTACACCCACGACGAACGGGTGAAGCTGCTGAGCAAGGCCGCCGGCCTGCTGCTGAAGGACATGAGTCATGTGTACGTGTGGTGGCCCATCCGTTCGAGCGAGCGCCGAGTGATCGGCCATGGGGCTGTGCACCTGACCGGCAGCGTGGCGGCAGTCATGGTGGTGGACCCCTGCACCGGCCCCGATGGCTCTGACCGGGTGTTTGCCGTGGCCGTGCCTGGGCGCCCCGCGGTAGTGGACGAAGCAGCTACCGCTGCAGCCCAAGCGGCTGCGATCGGCACGGGAGGCCGGTATGTCTGATGGCTCCCACCTCATGGAGGTCAAATCAATGCCGCCCACTGTCGACCTGTTCCCAAACACCAAGCCTGACGAGCTGGTGACGCCTGTTCATGGACAACCCATGACCACCACCCGGCGGGTGGCGGCGATGTTCGGCAAAGAGCACAAGAACGTGCTTCGAGCCGTGGAACGGCTGCGCCCTGATCTGCCGGGCGACTTCTCGCGGCTCAATTTTGAGCCGCGAACCTACGTCGATGACCGAGGCAAGGAACAGCCCGAGTACCTGCTGACGCAGGACGGCTTCCTCATGCTGGCAATGGGCTTCACGGGGCCAGCGGCGATTCACTGGCGGGCTGCGTTCATCAACGCATTCAACGCCATGACCAAGACCCTGAAGCGTCAGCAGCGGGCACTGCTCTCCGCTGAGCGAGTGTTGGCCCGGGCTGCACTGGCGAAGCAGCACAGTTCCGTCATGTCCGTGCTGAAGCGCACCCGGAGCAAACGCGGCAAGACCACCGAGGCACATCACTACGCCAATGAGGCCCGGTTGATTGGGTACGCCATGACCGGCACCTATGCCGGACTCGATCACGACACCCTCGATGAAGACCAACTGAGTCTGCTGCAGCGTGTCGAGACCGAAGACATCGCCCTACTGGTGGAGGGCGCGAACTACGAAGCCCGCAAGGCCGCGCTGTGCGAATTCGTGAGGAAGGAAACCGGCAGGGGGGCGCTGGCCAGCGGTGTGGATGACCTCTCTCAGCTCACTTTTGAGCCGAGCTCCCCAGGCACTGGCATGGGAGGCCCCCATTGATGTCACCCATCCGCAAGCCCCGAGGCCAGCGCCAGCCCCGCCAGATCACTGAATCTCTGGTGCGGGATGCCCTGTCCTTCATCCCACCGGATTGCGGCCACGATGAGCGCGCCCGCCTGGCTTTTGCCGTGTGGGACGCCCTGGGCGATGCCGGCGCCGATGCCTGGAAGGATTGGGCCAGCCAGCGCAATGGCGCCGACCTGCAGGAGGACGCAGCCACCTGGCGCAGCGCCCGCAAGCCCGGCCCGGTCAAGGTGGGCACCCTCTTCGGCGTGGCCAAAGACCACGGCTTCCGCTTCCCCGAACCCGACCAGGACGCACCGGCCCCTGACCCCGAGGCCCTGGCCCGTGCAGCGGCCGAACGCCAGCGCCAGCGGGACCGTGAGGAAGCGGAACACCGAGCCCGTGCCGACCAGGCGGCCCGCGATGCCTGGGACTTGTGGACCGACGCCCGCGACACCGGAGCCAGTCCCTACCTGGCCCGCAAGGGAGTGCAGGGCTATGGGGTGCGCTACTTGGCAGACAGCACGCTGCTGGTGCCCATGCGTGACGCGGAGGGCCGGCTGAAGAACGTGCAGCGCATTGCGCCCCAACGTCCGGCCGATGGCAGCACGGACAAGCGTTTCATGCCCGGCGGCAGGAAGTCAGGCTTGCGTCACCTGATCGGCCCGTGGCCAGACCCCACGACGGCGAGCGACACCGCCACAGCAGACCAGGCAGAAGGCACCACCAGCGCCAGCCCAGCCGTGATCTTGGCGGCGGAGGGCTACGCCACAGGGGCCAGCCTGCTGGAGGCCACCGGCCTGCCTGTGGCCGTGTGCTTTGACGCGGGCAACCTCAAGCACGTGGTGAAGGATCTGCGGCAAGCCCACCCGGCTGCGCTGGTGCTGATCTGCGGCGACGACGATGTGGTCACGGCTGAGCGCACCGGCACAAACCCCGGCCGAGTCAAGGCGGCACAGGCCATGCGCGCAGCGGCCACCACCGGCCCGGCCGGCACCGTGTTCCCCGTGGGTCTGCCTGCGGGTGCGTCCGACTTCAACGACCTACACGCCCACGCCGGCCTTGATGCCGTGCGCGACCAGGTGCAAGCCGCGGTGCTGACGCTGCTGGCCGGCGGGTATCCTGCAGGTGGCGAGCGCGCCGACGCCAAAGCCGGCGCATGTGCAGACGTCTGCACCGACGGCAACGCCGGAGCCGATCCGGCGCCTTGGGCAGACAGTGCCGGCGGCGGTGCACCTGACGGCGAGGAGCGGGAAGGCCCCACGCCCACGCAGGATGAGGCCACGGCAGGCGATCAGACCGGCGCCCATGCCAGTGCCTCACCCAGCGCTAGCAAATCGCCCAAGGGCCGCAAATCCCGCAAGGCTTCTGCTGCTGAGGCTGGCGCTGGTGACGGTTCTGGCGACGGCCGCGACGGTGGTCCGGATCTGCCCGGCTTCGACCGCTTCCGCTGTGATGAGTCCGGGGTTTGGTACACCCCACCAGCCGGACCTGACGGCGAATCCGGCGGCGCCCGTCGCGTGTGCGACCGTCTGGACGTGCTGGCCCTGGCCCGCGACGCCAACGACCGGGGTGGCGCTTTCCTGCTGGAGTTCGTCACCCGCTTCGGCGGCAAGCGACGGTGGCTCATGCCGCTGGCGATGCTGGCCGGCGATGGCGTGGCCTACCGTTCAGAGTTGCAGGACATGGGCTTTCGTGCCCCCATTGATGCGAACCGGCGGCGCTGGCTGTCCGAGTACCTGCAGACCCGTGAGCCTGACGACCTGGTGCGCCTGGTCGACTGCGTGGGCTGGTCCGGCCGCTCCTACGTCCTGCCCCGTGAAACGTTGGCCCCGAGCTGGGCGGACGATGCCGAACGGCTCATGTTCCACAGCGAGGCCCCGGCCGACGACAACTTCAAGCAGCGCGGCACGTTGGAGCAGTGGCAACAGGCCATCGGCCGTTACTGCGTGGGCAACACCCGCATGACCTTTGCCGTGGGCATGGCCCTGGCTGGCCCGGTGCTGTACGCCATGCGGGGGATGGAGTCGGGCGGTGCCAACCTCATGGGCTCCAGTTCCACCGGCAAGAGCACGGCCCTGAAGGTGGCGGCATCGGTGTTCGGCGCACCTGCCTACCGCCGGAGCTGGCGGGCCACCGGCAATGGCCTGGAAGCCGTGGCGGCGATGTCGAGTGACGCCCTATTGGTGCTGGACGAAATCGCCGAGATTGACCCCAAGGAAGCCGGCGCCACGGCCTACATGCTCAGCGCCGGCCGGGGCAAGACCCGAGCGGGCCGCAACGGTGGCAACCGCCCATCCCTCACCTGGCGCCTGCTGTGGCTGTCGGCGGGTGAAATCCCGCTGGCGCAGCACATGGCCGAAGCCGGCAAGAAGATCCGGGCCGGGCAGGAACTGCGGATGGTGGACGTGCCGGCCGATCCGGGCGCGGGCCTCGGGCTGTTCGATACCGTGCACGACCAGGCGGACGGAGCGGCGCTGTCGGCGCACCTATCGCGGGCCTGCGAATCGCTGTACGGCACCCTCGGGCGGGCCTGGATTCAGTGGCTGGTCGACAACTCCAACACCTGGCCGAAGGAGCTGCGCGAGCACGTCGAAGAGTTGGGCACGCAGTTCGTTCCCGCTGGCGCTGATGGGCAGGTGCAGCGGGCGGGCAAGCGTTTCGCCCTGGCTGCAGCGGCTGGCGAGCTGGCGACCCGTGCGGGCCTGACCGGCTGGCCAGCGGGTGAAGCCATCGAAGGGGCTCGGGCGTGCTTCCTAGCGTGGGCAAACGCCCGCCCCGCAGGGTTCGGCAACAGCGAGCAAGCCGAGGCCATCCGGCAGGTTCGCGCCCAACTGGAGAAGAACGGTGATGCCCTGTTCACCTGGGCTCACCGCCTCATGGATGACCGGCGGGCCAACACCGCGATGCGCTACGGCATCAAGCGCATGGTGGACGACAAGGGCCACCCGGTGAAGTACGACGGGGCTGACGAGTATTGCGACACCCGGGCGCCCGACGGCTCGAAGATCATGGATCACGCCTTGGTCGAGTACCTGGTGTTCCCCGAAGCCTTCAAAACCGAGGTGTGCAAGGGGCTCAACCCGCGCTTCGTGGCGGATGTACTGAAAGAGGCGGGCTACCTGCGCCACGACCCCGGCACCAACACCCGGCAGGTGCGCCTGCCGGGCCTCGGGGATCGGCTGCGGGTGTTCAACATCCTGCCGGCGATCATGGAGGCGGAGGAGTGAGGCGGGATGGTGGGCCCCTCATCGGCCATGGAGTGAGGTCGCCCCCTGAATCGCGCGTCATTCGATAGCCACATTTTCTGACCGGGGGATCTGTGCTCCTGTACAGTCCTCTCGACGCTTCGCACCCAACTCCGCCCGTCCCATGAGCAAGGCCCCCAGAACTCCGGAATGCGCCCTCGGCACCCCTGCCGGGCTCTTCAATGAGCCGCTGGCCGGTCGCCCCATGCGTCTGTCCGATCCGGAGTTCGCGCCGCAGCTTGAGGCCCTGAAACAGCGGCTGCGCGACGATCCTCAGTTCGGAAAAGGCCTGCTGCGCAAGGCAGGCATCATCAACCGCAACGGCAAACTGACCAAGGCCTACGGCGGCTGATCCCATGGTGTGGGGCCTGTACAAGTCCCAGCCCGCCTGGGTACTCGGGTTCCATGGTTGCGACGAAGAAATCGGCCGCGCCGTCATCTCCGGTGAATGCCACCTCGAACCGAGCACCAACGCCTATGACTGGCTCGGCGATGGGGTGTACTTCTGGGAAGGAAGCCCACAGCGCGCTTTCGAGTGGGCGCAGAGCGTGCACAAGCGGCGCCCCCAGCGGATCAAGTCGCCGTTCGTCGTTGGCGCCATCATCGACCTGGGGAACTGCTTCAACCTGACCGACAGCACGGCCACGGCAGAACTGGCAACCGCCTTCGAGGCCTTCAAGCTGCTGCACGATGCACAGGGCCTGCCGATGCCGGAGAACCGAGGCGGCACCCGCGAAACGCTGCTGAGATTCCGTGACCGAGCCGTGATTGAGTTCATGCACGAGCTGCGCAACGTCGGGGCCGTACCTGGGCAACCCAGCCCGCCACCCTATGACACGGTACGTTCCCCCTTCCTGGAAGGCGAAGAAGCATTTGAGGGCGCGGGCATCCGCTCCATGAGTCACATTCAGATCGCCGTTCGGAACACCGCCTGCATCAAGGGCTACTTCCTCCCAATTCAGCAGCGGGTTACGCCTGGACCATGAACACCCGAGCACGCCGGGCGTTGGGATGGAAGGCCTGTTGCTGGCGCTGGAAAGCCACATGACCAAGGTCCGGGCTTCCGTGAGCATTCGTCAGGGTTTGATCGAGGCCATCGACCACGCACGCACCAAGTCCGGTGGTCCCTCGGTCGGCCCACAACCCGAGGCGGAAATCCCACCTGAGTTTCCTTGCTGGCGCTGCCCACCGGATGGACAGCCACAAGACCCTAAATTGACACCTTCAGCGCCAACGAGCCCCACGCATGACCGGCCTTGAACCTGGTTTTCCGTTCTGCGCACTAAACGCACACTTGCACACCACGAAGCCCGCCCGATCCGTCCGGCGGGCTTCGTTTTTGCCGATTCGGGGCATTTTCAGGCCTTTCTCGGTCGGTCTGTCACAGGTGTCTCAGCAGCCTGTGACAGCAAACTGAGACAGCTACTGTCTGTGCTGACAAGAACTTAGGCCATTTGTCACAGCGTCACAGGTGTCACAGGTGCAATTTGCAGGGGAGGAATCTGCAAACACGCACTCAGCGCCAGCCGGGCGGGTGTTCGCGGGTCGCACCTGTCAACTTAGGGTACACCTCACCCTGACACTTTGCCTTGACACTTTTGGCCCCTGTTTACCGTCCATCTAGGGTGTGTTTGATATTTACTTGACACATCCGATGGAAAGTCTAGAGTTCAACTTGACACTTTAGACAGGGAACAGACCATGATCAGCACCGCCCACCCCACCACCGGCCAGCGTGTCGGCTACGTCCGGGTTTCGAGCGTCGACCAGAACACGGCCCGCCAGCTCGAAGGCGTGCAGGTGCACCGGCTGTTCACGGATCACGCCAGCGGCGGCAGCACCAACCGGCCGCAGCTTGCCGAGG
>CAYRBG010000026.1:0-20534 GCA_964422355.1 uncultured Sphaerotilus sp.
GCGTGAGCTTGCCCTGCTCGTCGATGCTCTTGAGCACGGCGGCGCGGCGGTCTTCCAGCTCGCGCAGGTAGCTCAGGCGCGATTCCAGCTCGCGCAGCTGCGTGTCGTCGAGGCCGTCGGTGGCCTCTTTGCGGTAGCGGGCGATGAAGGGGACGGTGGCGCCGCCATCCAGCAGCTCGACGGCCGCCTTGACCTGGGCCGGGCGGACGGTCAGTTCCGCCGCGATCTGAAGAAGGATCTTTTCCAAAACGAATCAGGGCTCATCAATTCCGGGAGCGCGGGAGTGTGCCAGATGCGCCGCCAAGTGCCCGTCAGGGGCCGTCACACCCGGAAAGCAGGTGTGACATCCAGAACGTAACGGGGCGGCGCGATCACGGTTGACGCGGGCACGGCCTCGCGCACTGCGGCCAGACGCTGCACGTAGCGGCCGACCTGTCCGTCTCCTTCGAAACCGTCCTCGAACGCCACGACCCGCCACGGGGGAGCCGCCACCCAGGTCAGCAGCTCTCCGGGCTGCAGCAGGAACTCCGGCCTCGCCGGCCGTCCCACGCTGGCCTGGCCGTGGGCGAAGGTCTCGACCACCAGCCAGCCTCCGGGGGCCACGCTGTCCAGCAAGGTCGGCACCAGCGGCCGCCAAAGGTAGTTGGTGACGATGACGGCGTCGAAGACTTCGCCAGGGAGTGGCCAAGGACCGTTTTCGATGTCGGCAACGACGGTGCGCACCCGTTCGGCCACACCCGCGAGCGCCTGGGCGTCCCGGTCCACGCCGGTCAAGTGCCGAAAGCCGCGTTTGTACAGGGCATGCAGATGTCGCCCCTGACCACAGGCCACGTCCAGGATCCGTGCCTGCGGGGCCCATAGGCCCGTCCATCGAAACACCCATTCAGAACCGACCTGCATCGCCACCCCCTTCAGCACACCACTGAGGGGGTATTGTGGGCGAGCGGGCCGGCGCACTCGCGGGTGCTACTGCCCTCTCAGAAGTCCGGGGGGCACGGCGGCGGAAAGCCGCTCGAACAGTTCGGAGTCGGGAAGAAGGGTGTAGTCGTGCGGCAGAGTGAATCGCACGCGCTTACCGGCCTGTTCGCCCAGCCGCTGCCGCAGATGCCCCAGAAACGGGTTCGAGGCCACCAGCACCAGTTCATGACAGCGTCCATCCGCCACGCCGGCATCAAGCAGCGCAGCCACTTCGGCCGCAAACTTGTCGTGTTCGCGCTCGCGAGGATCGGTGCGGGGCAGGAACTCCCCACTGCCCAGGCCGTGTCCTCCGGCCACCTGACCCGCTCGATCACTGCTCAGTTCAGCGCCCTTTTGCCGACTTTCCGGGTGCACCAGATCGGCCACATGGATGCAGGGCGGGCCCTCCGATGTGGTTTCCAGCACCCGAGCCCGGGCCGAATTGGCCACCACCAACCAGTTTTGCATGATCACTCTCCGTCCATTGGCACATCCACCGTGCCGATTCAATCTAGACCGCCAGGTCGGGCCTCGATTGAGGACACTCAATGTCGGGGAACCATCTCCGCAATCACCGGTGCATTCCATTCTTGATGTACCTGAGTCGGTATGTAACCATTGATTAATTTGTCACAGTTGGGGTGGGTGTCATGGCCGTTGCGACACAAGCAGGATCGGGTGCGTGTGCATGAGTGCGCTGCAGGACACCTCCCCCATCGGCGTCGTCCTGGCTGACGATCACCAACTCATGCGCGAAGGATTGCGCCGGGTGCTGGAAGCCACGGCGGACGTTCGCGTGCTGGCCGAGGCCAGCAGCGGAGAGGAGATGCTTGATGTCCTGTCCCGTCACCCGGCGGACGTGGCCTTGCTCGATCTCTCGATGCCCGGCCTGTCGGGGGCGGCGCTGATCGAGCGCGTCAAGTCCCGGTTTCCTGAAGTTGCGGTGCTCGTGTTGACCATGCATGCCGACGTGCCCTGGGCGGTGCGGGCATTTCGGGCCGGTGCCAGTGGCTACCTCACCAAGGACCACGGCGGACGCGATCTGGTGCAGGCCATCCGCACGGTGGCGGCAGGAGGAGGCTACGTGAGTTCAGACCTGGCCGGCCAGTTCGCGCGGGATCTGCACCGGCCCGATGGCGGCGTCCCCCATCACTGCCTCAGTGAGCGTGAAATGCAGGTGCTGCGCCGTCTGGTCGCCGGGCAGCGGCCGAGCGAAATCGCCGACGCGCTCCACCTCTCGATCAAGACCGTGAGCACCCACAAGACCCGTGTGATGGAGAAACTGGGGCTCGACAGCACCGCCGCGCTGATCCGCTACGGTCTTGAGCATCACCTCATCGACGACGAGGTCTGAATCCGCGCAGCGGTGTCCACGATCCACCGCACCGCTTCACGAAACTCGAAGGCCTTGTCGAAGCAGGCCTGAGCTCCGGCGTCCAGCACGGCCCTTCGCATGGACGGCTCCGCGCAGTTGGACAACACGACCACCGTCAATCCCGGACGAACGCGCTGGAGGTGTGCCAACACGTCGAGTCCGCGTTCGCCGCCGCGCAGGTTGACGTCGAGCACGACGAGGTCGGGCCGCTCGCGTTCAATCAGGTCCACGGCGCCGGCCACATCCTCGGCGCAGCCCACGACCTCCATGCCGGGTTCGGCTTCCAGCAGGCGCCGCAACGCCGACCGGATGTCCTGCGAATCATCGACGAGCACCACCCTCATGACCGCATGCCTCCACACCGCAGTCAGATGCTGGCGCCGACAAGACCGCCCTCATTGCGCACGCTCAAGCGTCTGAGCACTGCGGCGGTGGCTGGAAGTGCGCCAGGCGCACTTCCACCGTCGTGCCGCGCCCCGGCTCGCCCCGCACGTCCAGGTGTCCGCCGATCGCCCGCACACGCTCCCCCATGCCGAGCAGGCCGAACGAGCCGGCCCTGCGCCCCGCACCGGCGGCCAGACCCACACCGTCGTCGACGATCGACATCCGCAGACCTTCGGGTGGCAGGCGGGCCAGCCGCAACGTCACCCGACGCGCACCGGCGTGCTTGGCCACGTTGTTCAAGGCTTCCTGGGCCACGCGATACAGACAGGTGGCCACCGGGGCCAGCCCGGCCTCTGCACCGGGGGACAGATCGGTGTCGTCCACCTCGCACACCACGCCATGGCGCTCCGAGAACTGCGCCGCCAGCTGTCTCAGGGCCGGCACCAGGCCGAGGGCCTCGAGCATCTGCGGGCGCAGGTCGTGAATGATGCGCCGCGTCGAGGCGATCGCTGCCGTCGACAGCGCGTCGATGCGATCCAGCGCCCCCTGCGCCAAGGGGCCCACCGTCTCGCGCCCCCCCCGCATGGCCGTCACTTCCATCAGGATGGCCGCCAGCGTCTGCTGCAGATCGTCGTGCAACTCGCGGGCGATGCGGGCGCGCTCCACCTCCTGCACGCTGTCCTTGGCCGCGATGAGGTGCTGCAGGTCGGCGTGCGAAGCCTCCAGTTCCGCCAGTACCTTCCGGATGGGCGTGACGTCGCGCACGATGGCGGTGGACAGCCGCTGACCGTCCACGTGCACGTGGGAAATGGCCGCCTCGGCGGGGAACTCCTCGCCGTTGGCGCGCAAGCCGACGATGTCGGGGCGCCGGCCCATGGGGCGCGGTGCCGGGTCACTGGCGCTGAAGGCCTCCACATCGACGCGATGGCGCTCCCGAAACCTGCCGGGAATCAGCTCTTCCAGGGGGGCGCCAACCAGCGCCTCCATGGGGCGCCCAAACATGCGGGCGGCGGCCGCATTGGCCATGACCACGCGCTGCGATGGATCGACGGTGACGATCGCATCACTGGCGCTGTCGAAGATGGCGCGCAGCTGCGCATCGCGCACCTGCACGGCCAAATCAGCCTGATCGAGACGGCTGCGGGCCGCCTGGACCTCCCGAATGTCCAGCGGCGCCGAAGTGGCGCGCTGCTCATCGGTCAGACTGGCCACGGAATGCGTCAGGCGAGTCGCCGCCCAGCGCCCCCCCAGCACGCTGACTGCCGTGGCCCCCAGTCCCATGAGCAGCATGGCCAGGGCCGTGCGCGTGATCAGCGACGCGTGGTGGGGGTCGCCGGTCTTGACCGCCACCGACCAGGGGCCGAGGGTCGAACGCGCCTGGGCCGCGTAGACCGTCGCCGTCGGCGGGGCGTTTGCCGGGTCGGAATCGGCCAGGACACGGCCCTCGAGATCGAGCAGATGCACCTGCCACATCTCCGGCTGGGCCAGCATGGCCAAGCGCTGGTCGATGTGCCGCAGGGGAATGAAGGCGACCAGCGCAAACACCGCCGCATCCTGACGCACCCCCGGCACGACCAATGCCAACTGCGACACCTGCGCGCGTGCTTCGTCGTGGACCCACCCCACTTCAGGAAGTTTGGACGTCAAGGCCGAGCGCACCAGCGCCTGCACCTCGGGTGACAGGCCTGACCCCGGTCGCGGACGGAAATCCGGAAGGTGCCACAGAAAATCCCCACGTCCGGGCATTCCGGAAGGGCCAAACGCCAGAACTTCGGTCGGCACGAGGTACACCGGCAGATCGGAAGCGCCATCCAAGTCTGCCTTGCCTTCGGGAAAGGAAGGTCGGACGGCCGTGGCCAAGACCTGCAACGTGGCCATCCTCGCGCGCATGAACAGGTCCACGGACGTGGCCGCGTTGTGGGCCAAGCCCTCGGCGTGGTGGACCTGCTCGGCACGGACCAGTTGCACATGGCGCACCGCCAGCCAGCCGCCCAGCAGCAGCAGCGGCAACAGGCACCCCGCGATCAAGCGCATCAGAAAGGTCTGCAGCTTCATCTCGCCTCCTCCCCTTGGACACGTGGCGGCGTCGCCCGCCCCATCGTAGGGAGCCGGCCCAGCGCTCGATTGACAGGCATCAGGACTTGGAGGGGACGGCTCGGACGATTCCTACCTCCAGCCAGACTCTTCTTCCTCACATCGGGCGCGTGTCCGATGGTCATGGTTCGTGATGGCTGTCACGATGGATTGAAGGTCGAACCCCGTTCGATCGCGATCACGGAGGCCGTACACCATGACGCACGAACCTCGGCCGCAGGCGCCCCCGCATCCGGATTCCAGAGCACGCCCCGGGCCAGGGGCACCGCTGGAGCGACCGTGGGACCGCGCTCCCACCACAGCGCTGATCGAGGTGCTGCGCGCGACGGGCACCCCCGTGTTGGACCCCGAGCGGGCAGGCCGGCTCCCAGTGGCGGTGCGGGTGGTGCGGGCGGGGGCTCCGTTGTTTGTCGAAGGGTCCAAGGCCTCGGCCGTCCATTGGGTGCGCAGCGGCACCTTCCGGACACTGATGACGGATGAGGATGGCTACGAGCAAGTGCTCGGTTTCTCGGGGCCTGGAGACGCGCTCGGTCTGGACGCGCTGAACGACGTCCCGCACCCCACGGCGGCCTTCGCACTGGAAGACGCCTGTGTGTGGGCCGTGCCGCTGTGCGACTTTGGCGCCGACAGCCCCATCGCGCCCGAGTTGGGTGAGCTGTGGCGCCGCGCCGCCGCCAGAGAGCTGATGCACCGCGCCGAGTTGGTCCACATCATGGCGGCCGTGGCCGCGGAGGTGCGTCTGGCGCGCTTTCTCCTGATGTGGTCTCAGCGCCGAATCGACCAGGGGGGATCGTCTCGGGTCTTCAGGCTGGCCATGGGCCGCCGGGATCTCGCCAGCCTGCTGGGCGTGGCCCACGAGACGGTGAGCCGAACCTTCAGCCTGTTGACGGCGCTGGGCCATGTGAGGGTGTCCAACCGCGACGTGGAGCTCCTCGATCCGGAGGGGCTGCGCACCTTCGCCCTGAGCACCCGTCGACCCTGCGATCTGCAACCCGCGCGCGCGAAGGCGCGCCGAGCACCGCACGCCCCGCCCCGTGCCTCGATGCCGTTCGCTGCGCATTGAGTGCACTCAATCGGACCCGCGACCAGCTCCGTAGCCTGAGGGACGTGGGGTCCGAAACAGCAAGGAGTTTCACCATGACGATGAACAGCGACACCCTGACCGCGGCCTACCGCGGGATGTGCACCATCCGTGCCTTTGAGGACCGGGTGCACAAGGAATTCGCCACCGGACAGATTCCCGGCTTCGTGCATCTGTATGCGGGCGAGGAGGCCTCGGCCGTGGGCGTGTGCATGCACCTGGACGACGCCGACCACATCGCCAGCACGCACCGGGGCCACGGCCATGCGATCGCCAAGGGCTGCGATGTCGGGGCGATGATGAAGGAAATCTTCGGTCGCCAGGGCGGCCTGTGCAAAGGCAAAGGCGGCTCCATGCACATCGCCGACATCGGCAAAGGCATGCTGGGTGCCAACGGCATCGTCGGTGGTGGCCCACCGCTGGTGTGCGGTGCCGCGCTGGCGGCACGGCTGCGCAAGACCTCGGGGGTGGCCGTGGCCTTCTTCGGCGACGGCGCCTACAACCAGGGCACGACGCTGGAATCGATGAACTTCGCATCGGTCTACCGGCTGCCGGTGCTGTTCGTGCTGGAGGACAACGGCTATGCCGAAAGCACGTCCAGCGCCTGGTCGATCGGCGGGCATCACCCGGTGCGGCGTGCCGAAGGTTTCGGCATCCCGGGCGTGCAGGTGGACGGCCATGACTTCTTTGCCGTCCATCACGCGGCGGGCGAGGCCATTGCCCGCATGCGCGCCGGCGGCGGGCCGGAGTTCATGCACGTGCGCTTCACGCGCTACTACGGCCACTTCGAGGGCGATCAGATGACCTACCGCCCGACGGGCGAGGTCAAGCAGGCGCGCGAAACCCTGGATTGCCTGCGGCGCCTGAGTGCCCGCATGGTGGCCGGCGGCTGGGTCGAGCCGGGGGTGCCGGAACGCATCGAGGCGGAGGTGGGCGCGCTCATCGACGCCGCCGTCCAGGCCGCCCGCGCGGCGCCCCTGCCTGATCCGGGCGAGGTGCTGACGGATGTCTACCAGTCCTATCCGGGAGCGAAGTCATGAGCAAGAAGTCCTTTCGCACGGCGCTGAACGAGGCGATGCGCCAGGAGATGGAACGCGACCCGACCGTCATCGTGATGGGCGAGGACATTGCCGGCGGCATGGGATCGGGCGGCGAGCAGGACGCTTGGGGGGACGTGCTCGGGGCCAGCAAGGGATTGCTGGGTCGCTTCGGCCGCGAGCGTGTGATCGATACGCCGATCAGTGAAAGCGCCTTCATCGGCGCGGCGGCCGGTGCGGCGGTGGCCGGTCTGCGGCCCGTGGCGCAGCTGATGTTCGTCGACTTCTTCGGCGTCTGCGGCGACCAGATCATCAACCAGATGGCCAAGTTCCGTTACATGTTCGGCGGCAAGGCCACCACGCCGGTGGTGGTGCGCACGCTGTTCGGCGCGGGCACCCGCGCGGCCAGTCAGCACAGCCAGTGCCTGTACCCCATCTTCACGCACATTCCGGGGCTGAAGGTGGTGGTGCCCTCCTCGCCCTATGAGGCCAAGGGATTGATGATCCAGGCCATCCGCGATGACGACCCGGTGATCTTCCTGGAGCACAAGGCGCTGTACGACGATGTCGAGGAGGTGCCCGACGCCCCCTACGCCATCCCCTTCGGACAGGCACGGGTGGTGCGCCCCGGCCAGCACGTCACGATCGCCACACTCGGCAGGATGGTCAAGGTCAGTCTGCAGGCCGCGCTGGCGCTCGAAGCCGGCGGCATTGAGTGCGAGGTGATCGATCTGCGCACCCCCTCCCCGCTCGATCTGGACACGGTGCTGGACAGCGTGCGCCGCACCGGCCGGTTGGTGGTGGTCGACGAAGCCAACCCGCGTTGCGGTCTGGCCGCCGACGTGTCGGCGCAGGTGGTGGAGGCCGCTTTCGACGCGCTGAAGGCGCCGGTGCGCATGGTCACGCCGCCGCACACCCCGGTGCCGTTCGCTCCCAACCTGGAGGACGCCTACGTCCCGAATGCCGCGGCGGTGCAGGCCGCCGTGAAGCAGTGCATGGAGTACCGGTCATGAGTCCGATCTCGATGCTCACCTTGCCCAAGCTGGGCTTGACGATGAAGGAAGGCACGGTTGCGGTGTGGCACGTCGCACCGGGAGAGACGGTGAAGATCGGCCAGCCCATCTTCGATGTCGAGACCGAAAAGGCCACGCAGGAGTGTGCCGCCGAAGCGGCCGGGCTGTTGCGGCGCCAGGTGGTGGCCGCCGGCATGACCGTGCCTGTGGGGGCGCTGGTGGCTGTGATCGCCCCGTCCGAAGTGAGCGAGGCCGAGGTGGACCGCTGCATCGCCGAGTTCCAACCGGAAACGCAGGCTTGAGCCGGCCCGGGCCTCTTCCCTTCAACGCAGGAGAATCCTCATGTCTCTGAAAGCCGCATTCATGTTCCTCGCCGAAGGCGCGGACCCGCAGGTGCACCGCAGCGTCGTGCAGACGCCGCAGGTGGAGCTCATCACCGTCGGCGTGGCCACCTACGCGGCGGCGCAAAAGGCGGCCCAGGCGCTGGTGCAGGAAGGGGTGGTCGCCATTGAGCTGTGCGGCGGCTTCGGCCACGTCGGCACGGCCCACATCGTCGAGGCGGTGCAGGGGCGGGCCGCCATTGGTGTCGTGCGCTTCGACGGCCATCCGGGGCTGCAGGGGCGCAGCGGCGACCTGCTGTTCGGCGCCGCCTGAGCCCCAGGAGCCAGCCATGACGGCCCCCGAAGTCATGACGTACGACTACGCGCTGTTCGGCGAGGTGGAGCGCCGGCCGGTGAGTCGCGTGCGCGGGCTCATCGCGCGGCAGGTGTCGGCCAGCTGGGCGGCCGTGCCGCACGTGGCGCAGTTCGACGAGCTCGACGTGAGCGCCGTCGAAGCCCTGCGGCAGCGGCTGGAGCCGCAGGCCGAAGTGGCGGGCGCCCGGCTGACGCTGCTCGCCTTCGTGCTCAAGGCGTGTGCGGATGCGCTGCAGCAGTTCCCCGAGGTGAATGCCTCACTGGACGAAGCCGCGCAGCAGCTGGTGCTGAAAAAGTACTGCCACATCGCCTTCGCCGCCGACACGCCGATGGGGCTGCTCGCACCGGTGGTGCGCGACGTGGACCGGCGCCCCCTGCTCGACGTGGCCGGGGCCATCACGATGCGCACGCAGCAGGCCCGTGCCGGAAAGCTGGCCTTGTCGGACATGGAGGGGGGCTGCTTCACGGTGACCAACCTGGGGGCATTGGGAGGAACGGGCTTCGTGCCCATCGTCCGGGCGCCCGAGGTGGCCATTCTGGGGATGGGCGCCATCCGGCCCCGCGTCATCGAGATCGAGCCCGGTCGGTTCGCCTCACGCCCCCACCTGCCGCTCACGCTGTCCTACGACCACCGCGTCATTGACGGCGTGATCGGCGCACGCTTCCTGGCGCACGTGCGAGAACGGTTGTCGGCACCTGACACCTGGGTGGAATGAGGCGGCTCAGGAGCGCGGGGGAGACATCACCTCGCCGAGGTCTGCCGAGGCCGCCAGCAGCGTGCGGGTGTAGTCCTGTTGGGGCTCGCCCAGCACCTGCCGGGCCGGCCCGGCTTCCACCACGCACCCGTGCTGCAGCACCAGCACGTCGTGCGCCATTGCCGCTACCACATCCAGGTCGTGGGTGATGAGCAGGTAGCTCAACCCGCGTTCGCGCTGCAAGCCCTGCAGCAGCTCCAGGATCTGGCGCTGCACGGTCACATCCAGCGCACTGGTGGGCTCGTCCAGCACCAGCAGCTCAGGCTCGACCACCAGCGCCCGCGCCAGGGCCAGACGCTGCCGCTGGCCGCCGGAAAACTCGTGCGGATAACGGGACAGCAGCCCAGGGAAACGGGCCTCGTCCAGTCCCACCTCCGCCAACGCCTGCACCACCCGACGCCGGACCTCCGGGGCAGGCAGCTCCGGCTGGTGCACGCCCAAACCTTCACCCACCGTTTCTTCCACGGTGCGCCGAGGAGACAGTGACGAGAACGGATCCTGGAACACCACCTGCACGATTCGGCGCAGGGATCGGTCGGTGCCCAGGCACCCACTCCAAGTGTGACCCTGCACCGCCAATGCGCCAGTGAACGGTTGCAGGCCCAGCACCGCCAAAGCGAGGGTCGATTTGCCCGAGCCCGACTCGCCGATCACGCCCAGCGTCCGTCCCCGACCCAGCGCAAACGACACGCCCTGCACCGCCTGGAATGCCCCCGAACCGAACCAGCCGGCCAGCCCCGGCTTGGGCACCTTGTAGGCCACGCCGACGTTTTCGGCGCGGACCAGATCGGGGAGCGGGCAACTGTCGGCCTCCAGAACCCGTCGGCGCGGACGGCTGTCGAGCAGCTTGCGGGTGTAGGGATGCCGGGGCGAGCCGATCACTTCATCGACCGCGCCCTGCTCCACCAGGCGCCCCTTTTCCATCACCATCACACGGTCCGCGAAGCGGCGCACCAGATGCAGGTCGTGGGTGATGAGCAGCACGGCCATGCGGTGCTCGCGCTGCAGCTCGTCGAGCAGGCCGAGGATCTGCAGGCGCACCGAGGCATCCAGCGCCGTGGTGGGTTCGTCGGCGATGAGCAGGCGGGGCTCGCAGGCCAGCGCCATCGCGATCATGGCCCGCTGGCGTTGGCCGCCCGAGAGCTGGTGGGGGTAGGCGCCCGCCCGCCGCTCCGGCTCCGGAATGCCGGTGCGCGCCAGCAGCTCCACCGCCCGGGTCCAGGCCTGAGCGCGGGTGAGGCGCTGATGGATCTCCAGCACCTCGGCGATCTGGTCGCCCACGGTGAACAGCGGATTGAGCGCCGTCATCGGCTCCTGGAAGATCGTGGCGATGGTCTGGCCGCGGATCTCGCGCAGAAACGGCTCGTCGAGCGTCAGCAGATCCAGCGCTTCGGACTCGGACGCGCCCGAGGACCCGCGATCGTTGCGCACGTCTTCTTTGGAGACACGGGGTTCAGCCTGGCCCCCACCGGACGCCGAAGACAGATTCAACCAAGCCTGCCCCGTGACCTGCGCCTGCGGCACCAGACGCAGCAGGCTGAAGGCCGACACCGACTTGCCGGAACCGGATTCGCCCACCAGGGCCAGCTTTTCGCCCGCGTGCAGGTCGAAGCTCACATCCTGCACGACCGGACGCCCGTTGAAGGCCACGCTCAGATCGCGCACCGAAAGCAGAGGTGTCCCGCTCATCGGCCCATCTCCTTGCGCGGATCCAGCGCATCGCGCAGCGCATCGCCGATGAAGGTCAGCAGCAGCAGCGTCAGCACCAGCACGCCGAAGGTCGACAGCGAGATCCACCACGCGTCGAGGTTGTTCTTGCCCTGGGCCAGCATCTCGCCCAGGCTGGGCACGTCGGCGGGCACGCCCAAGCCGAGAAAGTCGAGCGAGGTCAGCGCCAGGATGGCCGCACTCATGCGGAACGGCAGAAAGGTCACCACCGGCGTCAGGCTGTTGGGCAGCACGTGGCGCCAGATGATCTGCCCGTGGCTCAGACCCAACGCCCGCGCCGCGCGCACGTAGTCGAGCTGGCGATTGCGCAGGAACTCGGCGCGCACGTAGTCCGACAGGCCCATCCAGCCGAACAGGCTCAACAGCACCAGCAACAGGCCCAGGCTGGGCTGGAACACGGCCGCGAAGATGATGAGCAGGTACAGCTCCGGCATCGACGACCAGACCTCGATGAAGCGCTGGAACGCCAGGTCCGTGCGCCCGCCGAAGTAGCCCTGGACGGCCCCCGTGATCACGCCCAGCAGCGTGCCCACCGCGGTCAAGGCCAGGCCGAAGAGCACCGACACGCGGAAGCCGTAGATCAGCCGTGCCAGGATGTCGCGCCCCCGATCGTCCGTGCCCAGCCAGTTCTCGCTTGACGGGGCAGCCGGGTTGGGTTGCGAGGCGAAGTAGTTGATGGTGCGGTGGTGGTAGCGGTTGGGAGCGAACAGCGCCCAACTGCCGGGCCGGCTGAACTGCTGCTGGATGAAGGGGTCGAGGTAGTCGGTGGGCGTCTCGAAATCACCGCCGAAGGTGGTCTCGGGGAGGTCCTGCCAGACCGGGGTGTACCAGTGACCGTCGTGGCGCACCAGCAGAGGCCGGTCGTTGGACAGCAGCTCGGCGCCCAGGCTCAGGCCCACCAGCAGCACGAACAGGCACAGGCTCCAGAAGCCCAGCCGATGCTGCTTGAAGCGCAGCCAAGCCCGCCTGGACGGACTGACCGGAGGCGGAAGTGGGCGCAACGGTGCAATGGCCTCACTTGGCGCGGTGAGCATCGACGTGACCACCGTTCCCCCGCCTTCGGCGGTGATCAACACGGAAGGCATGGGCGTCGCCGGGTTCGACACGGGAGCGTCGTCGTTCATGCCGCCCCTTTCAGTCGAAGCGCACGCGCGGGTCCACCCACACGTAGCAGAGGTCGCCGATCAGCCGGGTCACCAGGCCGATCAGCGTGAACAGATAAAGCGTGCCGAGCACGACGGGGTAGTCGCGCCTCATCACGGCTTCGTAGCCCAGCAGGCCCAGGCCGTCGAGCGAGAACAGCGTCTCGATCAGCAGCGAGCCGGTGAAAAAGGCGCCGATGAAGGCGGCCGGGAAACCGGTGATCAACGGGATTGCCGCATTGCGCATCACGTGTCGCCACAGCACTCGGCGCTCGTCCAGGCCCTTGGCGCGGGCCATGATGACGTACTGCTTGCGGATCTCCTCCAGAAACGCGTTCTTGGTCAGCATGGTGATGACGGCAAAGCTGCCCAGCACGCTGGCCGTCACCGGCAGCGCGATGTGCCAGAGGTAGTCCGCCACCTTGGCGCCCAGACTCAGTTCGTCCCAGTTGGCCGAGGTCAGGCCGCGAAGCGGAAACCAGGCCAGCACGCTGCCACCGCCGAACAGCACCAGCAGCGCCACGCCCAGCACGAATCCGGGAATGGCATAGCCGGCCAGCACAATCAGGCTGGTCACCGTGTCGAAGCGGGTGCCGGCGCGCACCGCTTTGGCAATGCCCAGGGGCACGGAGACCAGGTAGCTCAGCAGAAAGGTCCACAGCCCCAGCGACATCGACACCGGCAGCTTCTGCTTGACCAGCGACCAGACGTCCTGGTGGTGGTGAAAGCTCTCCCCCAGATCAAAACGGGCAAACGACTTCACCATCTGCCAGAAGCGCTCCAGCGGCGGCTTGTCGAAACCGTAGAGCTTCTTGATCTCCTCGATGCGCGCCGGATCGACGCCTTGGCGACCCCGGTAGCCACCGGCCTTGGCCGCGGTTTCACCCGCACCTTGCCGGCCTTCGAGCTGGGCCACGAGCTGCTCCACCGGCCCCCCCGGCACGAACTGGATCACCGCAAAGGTCAGCGCCAAAACCCCCAGCAGCGTGGGAATCATCAGCAGCAGGCGGCGCAGGATGTAGGACCACATGGTGTTGTTCGTCTCGTCGTGGCGGGGTCAGCGGACCGCCCACCAGCAGTTCAGCACCCACTCTTCGGGCTCGTAATACAGCGGCATCGACGACGGCTGCTCGAAGCGACCCGCGCGCCAGGCCACGCGGTGCACACCCGAATACCAGTGCGGCACGGCGTAGTAGCCGTGGCGCAACACCCGGTCCAGGGCCCGCGCGGCCACCGTCAGCTCGGCGCGGGTGCGGGCGGCCATGAGGCGGTCGATCAGTGCGTCCACCGCCGGACTGGCCACACCGCCGAAATTGGACGAGCCCTTCTGCTGCGCCAGACTGGAGTGGAACGCCTGGAACTGCTCGGCGCCCGGGTTCGGCCGGCCCAGCGTGCGGTGGGTGAGGATCTGGTAGTCGAAGGACTTCACGCGCTTTTCATAGAGCGCATAGTCGGTGACGCGGAAGGTGGCCTGGACGCCCAGCTTTTCCAGCGAACGGATCAGGGGCTGAACGACACGGCCCATGCCGCCGGAGTTGTCCAGGAACTCCATCGTGAACGGTTCGCCTCGGGCATTGCGCAACGCGCCATCCCGGTAGGTCCAGCCGGCGTCGGCCAGCAGCGCTCTCGCCTGCCGCAGGTTGTCGCGCAGCGAGCCCGGCGGCGCGGTGGTGGGCGGCATCGGCACCGGATCGTTGAACACGGCGGCGGGCAGTTGCGCACGCAGCGGCTCCAGCAGCGCCCGCTCCTCGGGCATGGGCAGGCCCTTGGCCTCGTAATCACTGTTGGTGAAGTAGCCGCGCAGCCGGGTGTAGGCGCCGTAGAAGAGCTGCCGGTTCATCCACTCGTAGTCCATCGCCAGGCCGATGGCTCGGCGCACCCGCGGGTCGGCGAACTGCGGCAGCCGGGTGTTGAAGATGAAGCCCTGGAAGCCGGTCGGGTTGCGGTGCTTCAGCTCCCGCTTGATCAGCTCCCCGCTGGCGAACTTGCCGCCCTTGTACTGCCGCGCCCAGTCCTTGGCGATGAAGGCCTGGATGAAGTCGAACTCGCCGGCCTTGAACCCCTCGAACGCCGCCGTGTTGTCGGCGTACATCTGGTAGGTCACGCGGTCGAAGTTGAACTGGCCGCGCCGCACGCCGAGGTCTCGCGCCCAGTAGGCGGGGTCGCGCTCGTAGGAGATGTCCTTGCCGAAATTGACGCGGCCGATGCGGTAGGGGCCGGAGCTGATCGGCTGGTCCGTGACGATCTGGTCCAGGGGCCTGGCCTTGCCGTCCGCACCCACGCCCCACTTGCGGCTGAACACCGGCAGGCTGCCGACGATGAGCGGCAGTTCGGCGTTGGGACGCTTGAAGTCGAAGCGGACGGTGCGCTCGCCCATCACGACCGCCGCGCTCACGTCGCTGAAGAAGGCCTGGTACTGCGGAGAAGCGGCCCGGCTCGTGAGCTGGTCGAAGCTGTGTTTGACGTCCGCAGCAAGCACCGCATCGCCGTTGTGGAAGCGGGCCTTGGGGTTCAGGCGGAACGTGGCCGAGCGGCCGTCCGGCGCCACGCTCACGTCCTCGGCCAGCAGGCCGTAGGCGGTCGAGGGTTCGTCGAGGTTGCCGGCGAGCAGCGTGTCGAAGGTAAGGCTGCTCAGCCCCGGCGGCTCCGTGCCCTTGAGCGTGAAGGGGTTGAACTTGTCGAAGGTGCTGGCCACCGTCGGCGCGACCAGCGCGATGGCACCGCGCTTGGGCGCCTGCGGGTTGACGTATTCGAAATGGTCGAAACCGGCCGGGTACTTGATGTCGCCGAACTGGGCGTAGGCGTGGGCGGCCCACGCCCCCGGGGCCACCAGTGCGCCGGCCAGGACCTCACCCGCCAGCCAGCCGCAGCGAATCCACTTCCGAGCCGGCACCACGCCGGACACGGGGGAGGTCACCGGGTCTGCGGCATCAATGGTCATGGCCCCACGCCATGAACACGTCCCGTCCCTGCGCCACCAGTTCGACCTTGCGCCCCACCGGCAGCGTCACCTTGGTCGGCACGTGGCCGAACGGCAGGCCGGTCAGGATCGGTGTGCGGCACACCGAGCGCACATGCGCCAGCATCTGCTTGAAGTTGTAGCCGCGGTCCAGCGGCGAGGGCTTCCAGCCGCCGAAGTCACCGAGGATCACGGCCTTCTGCTTGTCGAGCACGCCGGCCTGGTGCAGTTGCAGCAGCATGCGCTCGACGCGGTACGGATGCTCGTTGATGTCCTCCAGGAACAGCAGGCCGCCCTTGACCTTGGGCCAGTGCGGCGTGCCCAGCAGCGAGCAGACCATGGTCAGGTTGCCGCCCCACAGCGTGCCCTTGACGTCCAGACCGTCAAAGCCGGCCTCGGTGCGAAAGCCCACCGCTTCCAGTTCGCCGCGCATGGCCTCGACGAAACAGTCCGGGGTGATCTCGTCCAGACCGCCCTCCTCGTCCTTGCGGCCGAAGTCGTCGCAGGCCAGCGGGCCGTGCCAGCTCCCCTCGCCCGTGTGGGCCAGCAGGCCGAGTTGCAGCGCGGTCTGGTCGCTGTAACCGACCCAGCGTGTCCCACGCTTGACCGATTTGCCCATCCGCTTCCAGTCGATGCGGTCGAGCAACCGGGTCAGGCCATAACCGCCGCGCGTGGGCAAGGCCACCGAGGGGGCGGCCTCGGCGATCCGGTGCAGCGCCGCCAGGCGTGCGTCGTCGTCGCCGGCAAAGCGCTGATGGCGGGCCTTGGCGCTCTCGTCCACCGTGACGGCAAAGCCGAGCTTCGCGAGGCGCTGGGCGGCGCGCCGGATCGAAGCCGGTTCGGCCACGACACCAGAGGGGCCGTAAACAGTCAACGACAAGGGAGCAGTTTCACCTTGCGGGGCGGCATCGGCGGCCGCGGAAGAATCGGTGTCAGGCGTCATGAACAACAGTGGGGATGGGCACCGGGTGCCATTCGTGAACCTCCCCAGTGGGGATCGGTTCTGGAGTGTCTTCGTGGGAAGGGACGGACGCCGAGTGGACGGAGTCCGGGATGGCCTCGCCTTCACCGGCAACCCTCGGGTCGCCAGCGCTGGTGCCACCCTCCACGGCGTTGGCTTGGGCGCGACGCTCAGCCTGCAGTTGCTTCTGCTGCGCCCGCCGTTCGGCAAAAAATTCCTTGAGCACGCGCCCGCAGGCGTCGGCCAGCACCCCACCCAGCACTTCAGTGTGGTGGTTGAGCTGCGCTTGGGCGAACAGGTCCACCACCGAGCCCGCAGCCCCGGTTTTGGGATCCCAGGCCCCGAACACCACGCGCTTGAAGCGGGCGTGCATCAGGGCCATCGCGCACATGGCGCAGGGCTCCAGGGTGACGAACAGCTCGCAGTCGGGCAGGCGATAGTTTTCGACCAGTTGGGCGGCGTGGCGCAGCGCCACCATTTCGGCATGCGCCGAAGGGTCGTGCGTGGTGATCGGGCGGTTGTATCCCGTGGCGATCACCTGGCGCCCGGATTCGGTGTGGCGCACGATCACCGCCCCCACCGGCACTTCGCCGACGAGTTGAGCGTTCAGCGCCTGGTCCAGCGCCAGACGCATCATGGCTTCGTCCCACGGGTCGTGGACGGGCGGGAATTCGGGAACAGGCTCTTCCATCTCGCTCATGGTCGGCGGGTGCATCCTCGTTCAGTGGGCCGGGCTGCGAGCACGTTCGACCTTGGCCACACGCAATTCGTAGTGGGCGTACCAAAGCCGTTGGCCGCTCTCGATGGCCACTTGATGCTCGGTGTTCCGGCGCCACGCCGCAATCGCCTCCTCGCTGGCCCAGTAGGACACGGTGATGCCGAAACCTGCGGCGTCCCGGGTGCTTTCCACGCCCAGGAACCCGGGCTGCTGGGCGGCCAGCGCCACCATGCGGTCGGCCATCTCGGCATAGCCCTCGTCACCCTCCGTTCGCTGGTTGGAAAAAATCACCGCGTAATACGGCGGCTCGGGTAGACGGGCAAAGCGGGAACCGGAAGCGTCGACGGCAGACATGGAAATGGTCCTTGGGTCTGACGGGCGGATCACAGCGCCCAGGCGCCGAGGATACGGTGCTCGCTGCGTCCGAGCAGGCTGTGGATCAGCACAAATTCAGTCACCGCCCAGGACAGAGCAGGAACCGCCTCCTCGGTGACCGGCCGGTCCGCATAGTGCAGCGTGACGTGCGGCGTGAAGCGGACATCGACGCAGTGCGCCATCCCCGCGGCCCGCAACCGGTCTCCCAGGTGCTTCTGGAACGCCACGAGCGGCTGGTTGTCTTGAGAAGAGGCCAGCACGGTCGGCACCGGCTTCTTGCTTCGCGTGAAGGTCATGACCCGATCGAAGGCCACATCGAAGGGCTCGGCCTTCACAGACTGCGCCACGGTCTTGGCCCGGGCCACCAAGTCCTGCGGCACGCCGGCGTGGTCGCCGAGGTGGTGCAGCGTGATGTGCAGGCGCTTCGCGGCCACCTTGCCCTTGTCAGGCCAGCCATAACGACGCTGGAGCTCATGATCCAGTGCATCAATCGCCGGCACCACCTCGGCCGCCGGCTTCAGCGCGAAGAAGATCCGGTCCCTGGGGGGTTCAGGCGGGTCGATGCCCAGAAGCGAAAGCTGTTCCGACATCGCGCCATTTTGCCGTGCAACGGCTGAGCATCACGGTGATCGGATGCGCAATGCCTTTTGGCGAAGTATGATTGCCACATGGCAAACACCCTGATCGACACCCGCAACGCGGTCCGCCAGGGACTGCCGTACTCGGCCTTCGAGTCGGTGGCCTCACAGCTGGAGCTTCCGCCGCAGCAGATCACCCAGGTGCTGGGCATTCCGCTGCGCACGCTGGCCCGCCGCAAGACCGAGCTGCGCTTCACCCCGCAGGAGTCCGACCGGCTGTACCGCCTGTCGCGGGCAATCGAGTGTGCGACCGAGGTGCTGGGCTCGCCTGAAAAGGGACGACGCTGGCTGAAGTCACCCAACCGGGCACTGGGCGGTGAAGTGCCGTTCGAACTGCTGGACACCGACATCGGCGCGCACCAGGTCGAAGAGGTGCTGATGCGGCTCAATCACGGCATCTTCAGTTGAGCGTCCGTCACACGCAGCCATGAAGGTCTGGCGCATCTGTCGACAGCCGTTTGTCGCCACGGCGCTCGACGGCATCGGCGGGCTCTACGCGGGCGGACGCTGGCACCACCGCGGTCGTCCCATCGTCTATGCCGCCGGATCGGCCGCCCTGGCCGCTCTGGAGGTGCTGGTTCACGTCGATCCGCTCAATGCGCCGGACGATCTCCGCCTGCTGACCCTCGAATGGCCGAGCGGTCTAGCCATCGAGCGGATCGAACCCGAGGATCTGCCGCCCCGCTGGGCCGCAGTACCGGCGCCGGACGAACTCGCCACGCTCGGCACCCAATGGCTGACCTCGATGCGCAGCGTGGGCTTGAACGTGCCCTCGGCCGTGATCCCGATCGAGCGCAACCTGCTGCTCAATCCGCGCCACCCCGACATCGCTCAGGTTCGGGTGGTGGACGATGTGCCGTTCTCCTTCGACCCTCGGCTGTTGAACTGAGACGTCACGATGCGTCCTCCCCGCTCACCAAGAATCGATGCTGAAAGCGCTGTCCTCTGAGCGGATTGATCAAACCGTGATCAAGTTCGGGACAGCCAGGGATGTCGGTGACTCAGGTCACTGAGCCGCCGCATTGGACTGATAGAGTCCTTGACCTTGGTCAGATCAACATCGCCTCGGCGAGTCTGTTGGTCTGGTTGCGTGCAAGCCGACCATCTGTTTGGTCCAACGACGGAGGAATGATCCATGAAATCCAAGCTGCTGCTGTCCGCCCTGGCCCTGTGCTTTGCCGGTGCGGCCACCGCTCAGGTCAAGCCTGAAGACGCCATCAAGTACCGCCAGTCGGGCTACGGCTTCATGGCCTGGAACATGGCTCGCATCAAGATGAACGTCGAGGGCGGCAACTTCAACAAGGAAGAAGTCGTCAAGGCCGCCAACGCCATCCAGGCCATTGCCAACTCCGGCATGGGTGCGCTGTACCTGCCCGGCACCGACAAGGGCACGGGCTGGGAGCCGACCCGCGCCAAGTCCAACATTTGGACCGACAAGGAAAAGCTGGGCAAGGTCGCGATGGACTTCAACAAGGAAGCCAACGAGATGGCCAAGGTCGCCGCCACCGGTGACGCGGCCGCCGTGGGCGCCCAGCTCGGCAAGCTCGGTGGCACCTGCAAGGGTTGCCACGACGATTTCAAGGCCAAGAAGTAATCTTCCGGTCCGAGATCGGCTTTCGACAGGCGCCTGCGGGCGCCTGTTTCACTGGGTCAGAAGGAAATCTGCATGAGCCGCAAGCGCATCCTGTTGTGGGATCTGCCCACTCGACTGTTCCATTGGCTGCTCGTTGCATCGGTGGCCGCCGCCATCGTCACCGGGCAACTGGGAGGCGGCTTGATCGACTGGCACGGCCGGATCGGACTGTTCATCGTCGGGCTGCTGGCCTTCCGGCTCACCTGGGGCTTGGTGGGATCGACCTACGCACGCTTTGCCCAGTTTTTCCCGACCCCCGCCAAGATCCAGGCCCATCTGGCCGGTCGATGGAAGGGAGAAGGTCACAACCCCTTGGGCGCCGTGTCGGTGTTGGCGCTGTTGGGGCTGTTGAGCCTTCAGGTCGCCACCGGCCTGTTTGCCAACGACGACATCGCCTTCAGCGGTCCGCTGTTCGACCTGATCAGCAAGGCCGCAAGCAACCGCCTGACCGGCCTGCACCACCTGGCGTCCAAGCTGCTGATCGCCCTGGTGCTCCTGCACATCGGCGCCATCGCCTTCTATGGGCACGTGAAGAAGCAGAACCTGATCCAGCCGATGGTCACCGGCCGCAAGGACGATGCCGAAGGCGACTCGGCCACTGGGGGGGGGTTCATCTCCTTGGTCGCGGCCCTGTGTATTGCCGGAGTGGTGATGTGGGGGGCAAGCGGCGCTTGGCTGCCGGCACCGCCTCCGTCGCCACCTGCCGGCGAGACGCCGAGCTGGTGACAGGCGCTCAGGTCACTCCCACTCGATGGTGGCGGGCGGCTTGGAGCTCACGTCGTAAGTGACGCGGTTGATGCCGCGCACTTCGTTGATGATCCGCCCCGACACCTTCTTCAGCAGGCTGTAGGGCAGCTCGGCCCAGTCGGCGGTCATGAAGTCGCTGGTCTGCACCGCACGCAGCGCCACGACGTAGTCGTAGGTGCGGCCATCTCCCATCACGCCCACGCTCTTGACCGGCAGGAACACGGTGAAGGCCTGGCTGGTCA
>CAYRBG010000027.1:0-20346 GCA_964422355.1 uncultured Sphaerotilus sp.
TCCACACCAAGTTCGGCGAGGGCGTGATCCTCACGCTCGAAGGCAAGGGCGACGACGCCCGCGCGCAGGTCAACTTCGGGCGGCACGGCACGAAGTGGCTGGCGCTCAGCGTGGCCAAGCTGACGCCGATCGAGTAAGCCGGCACGACGGCACGGACTGAACGTGCCGTGCTGTCACGCCTCCGAGAGACGGCCGTCACCGATCTGTCACGCGACCGTCATTCGGGTGTCGCCGACGTTCACAACCATGTCGAAGTTCTCCAACGTGCTTTACACGAGGATCCTCGACATGAACCGCCCTTGCGACCTGCCCGGCCTGCCGGCCTACGACGAAGACACCGACATCAACCTGTCGGGCAATCCGACTTTCCAGAGCGTTCTGGACGCCCGCCTGTCGCGCCGCTCCCTGCTGCGCAGCAGCGTGGCCACCGCCGCCGGCGCCGTGATGGGCAGCCTGAGTCTGTCGGCCTGTGGCGGCAGTGACGAGGAAGAAACCCGGACCCTGCCGTTCACTGCCGTGAACAAGACCCTGGCCGACACCATCACCGTGCCGGCCGGCTACACCGCCACCGTGCTGTACCGCTGCGGCGACCCGCTCGCCTCGGGCGTGTCCGCCGCCAAGAACGACGGCACCGACACCGACTTCGACAAGCGCGCCGGCGACTGCCACGACGGCATCGAGTACTTCGGTCTGAACACCGCCGGCACCGGCCCCGACGCTTCCAACAGCGCCCGCGGCCTGCTGGGCATGAACCACGAGTACCAGAACAACCTGTTCCTGCACGCCAACGGCCCGACCGCCAACCCGCGCCCGGCCGCCGAAGTGGACAAGGAAGTGGCCGTGCACGGCCTGTCCATCGTCGAAGTCAAGCGCACCGGCAACGCCATCGCCTACGTGCAGGACTCGACCTACAACCGCCGCATCACCGCCGCCACGACCATGACCCTATCGGGTCCGGCCGCCGGCGACGCGCTGATGAAGACCAAGTACTCCATCGACGGCAGCACCACCCGCGGCACGCAGAACAACTGCGGCACCGGCACCACGCCCTGGGGCACGCTGATCACCTGCGAAGAGAACTGGATCGGCTACTTCACCCGCGTCTCGACCGACGACACCGCCCGCGGCGGCAGCACGGCCAAGAGCGTCGTGTCCCTGAAGCGCTATGGCCTGAGCGCCGGCGCCGCCAGCCGCTACGGCTGGGAGACCGGCGGCAGTGCCGACCTGTATGCCCGCTGGAACGCCAGCCAGTCCGGCACGTCCACCGACGGCACCGACGACTACCGCAACATCGCCAACACCTTTGGCTGGAACGTCGAAATCGACCCGTACGCTCCGACCTCCACACCCAAGAAGCGCACCACCATGGGCCGCTTCGCCCACGAAGCCGCGGCCTACCTGACCCCGGTCGCCGGCAAGCCCCTGGCGTTCTACATGGGCGACGATGCCCGCGGCGAGTACATCTACAAGTTCGTCTCCGACGCCAACTGGGCCGCGGCCGACGCCACCCCGAGCGACCGCCTGGCCACCGGCGACAAGTACCTCAACGCCGGCAAGCTGTACGTGGCCAAGTTCAACGCCGACGGCACCGGCCAATGGCTGCTGCTGGACATCAGCGTATCGGCCATCAAGAACTACGCCACTTACGCCTTCAGCAACCAAGCCGATGTGCTGATCAACGCCCGCCTGGCCGCTGACGCGGTGGGCGCGACCAAGATGGATCGCCCGGAGTGGAGCACCGTCAACCCCGCGACCGACGACATCTACTTCACGCTGACCAACAACACCAACCGCGTGCTGACCGGCTCGGCCTACCCGAAGGTGGATGCGGCCAACCCGCGCGCCTACAACGACACCGACGGCAAAAAGCAGAAGGGCAACGCCAACGGCCACATCATCCGCGTGTCCGAGGACAACCGCGAGCCGGCCGCCACCAGCTTCAAGTGGGACGTGTACCTGTTCGGCGCCGAAGCCGACGCGGACGGGTCCATCAACCTCTCGGGCCTCACCGCCGATCAGGACTTCTCCAGCCCGGACGGCATGCGCTTCACGCCGAGCACCCGCCTGGCCTGGATCGAAACCGATGACGGCGCCTACACCGACGTCACGAACTGCATGCTGCTGGCGGCCGTGCCCGGCTCGCGCGGCGACGGCGGCAAGCTGACGGTGAACAACACGCTGGACACCACCACGCTGGCCCAGGACACCTACATGGGCGCCAAGCCGACGGCCGACACGCTCAAGCGCTTCCTGGTGGGCCCGTCGCAGGCGGAAGTCACCGGCATCTGCGAGACGCCGGACGGCAAGGCCATCTTCATCAACATCCAGCACCCGGGTGAGGACACCACTGGCATCGCCGACCCGAGCAAGTACGGCAGCCACTGGCCCGACGGCGGCACGGCCCGCCCGCGCTCGGCCACGGTGGTGATCACCAAGAACGACGGCGGACGCATCGGCACCTGATCCATCTCTTTCACACACCCGTCAAGGACCGGCGCTGGCCGGTCCTTTTTTTGTTTCAGTTCACATTGCAATTTCCGATATCGAGAACAGCACCCTCCCATCCCTCCTTCACCACACCGACAGCCATCTCTGCGGTTTCGACATGGCCCTTGTTCAGATCCCCACCGACCACCTGCGTTTTGGCGACCGATTGCCCTTCGGTCTGCTCGACCGCAACGGTCTGCTGCTGGTGCCCAGCGGCGTGCGTCTGGACGATCAGCGCAAGCTGGAGCGGCTGCGGACCAAACCCCTGTTCGTCAGCGACGACGACCACGACGCCTACCAGCGCTGGCTGGGCGAGACCGTCGAAAACCTGGTGCGCAACGAAGCGCAGCTCCAGCACATCGCCCAGGCCCGCTATCAGGGAGAGCGCCGGTCTTCCTCCCAGGCCGCTTCGGCGCCCCGCTTCACGGTGTCCGAGACGTTTGAGCAGCACCTGGGCCTCCTGCACATCGCGTTGCGGCACGCTCGGCCCGACCCCGAGTGGCTGCCGACCCTTCAGGAGGCCACGGAGGCGATT
Source organism: uncultured Sphaerotilus sp. (assembly GCA_964422355.1). Classification (GTDB taxonomy): domain Bacteria; phylum Pseudomonadota; class Gammaproteobacteria; order Burkholderiales; family Burkholderiaceae_C; genus Sphaerotilus. The sequence continues at coordinate 3,023 of CAYRBG010000027.1, forward strand.
CGGCAGTTCGCGCGCCAACGGCCTGACGCGGCCCTGTTTCTGCTCATCCAGCACGCCGAGAGCAGCACGGAGCGCTACGGTGTTCACCATGCGGCGCTGTGCGCGGTCGTCGCGGCCCAGGTGGCGCGCTATCTGCACTGGCCGGAGTCCGACATTCATTCGATGGTTTCGGCGGCCTTCACGATGAACGTGGGGGTGGTCGGTCTGCAGGACCAACTGGCCGGACAGGCCGGCCCGCTGAACAGCGACCAGAAGGCGGCCATGGCCACCCGCGCGGAATCCAGCCACGCCCTGCTCCAACAGACCGGCATCGACGACCGCCTCTGGCTCGAAACGGTGCGGCAGCACACCGACCCGTCCCTGCAGGGGCGCCCGATCGACACGCTCGACACGTTCGAACGCTGCGCCCGGCTGCTCGGCATGGTCGACCAGTTCACCGGACGCATCAGTCTGCGCGCCAGCCGCAAGCCCATCCCACCGCTGCTGGCGGTCCAGGCCACCTGCGTGGACGCCGCAGGGCGACCGGACGCCTTCGGTGCGGCGCTGATCCGCGCCCTGGGCATGTACCCGCCGGGCACCTACGTCACGCTGGCCACCAAGGAAGTGGCGGTGGTGCTGGCTCGGGGTCAACGCGTGAACGAACCCATGACGGCCGCGCTCGTCGGCCCGAGCGGACTGCCCCTGTCCGCCCCCTCGCTGCGCCACACCAACACCCCCTCGCGCGCCGTGACCGGCACCGTGGCCGCCCGGGACGTTCGGGTGCGCGTCAATCAGCAGCGGCTGCTCGACCTGATCTGACCTGGGCGGGAAATACCCCGCTTCACCGCCCTTTGCCCCGCCGGAACCCGACGTTCAATCGGTGGGTATGCATGCATCTCCCACCTTCACCCTGCGCTGGCCACTGCCCGCCCTGTTGACCTGGCTGCTGGCCTGGGTGGTGCTGCGCACGCTGGTGGGCACGGGCGCCTCCCCTCTGGCAGCGGCCCTGACCGCCACCGCGGTCGCCGCATACCCGGCCCTCAAGGCCTCGACGCCCACCCGGCGCTGGATCATGGCCGCCGGCTTCCCGGTGTCGATCATGGCCGCCGGCCTGGTGAACGCCACCGATGCGCTGCTGTGGCTGCTGCCGCTGGCGGCCTTGATGATCTTCTACCCCGTGCGCAGCTGGCGCGATGCGCCCCTGTTCCCGACACCGGCCGCTGCGCTGGCCGAGTTGCCTCGGCACCTCCGTCTGCAGGCCGGTGCGTCCGTGCTCGATGCCGGCTGCGGTCTGGGGCACGGACTGCGCGCCTGGCACGGGCTGTACCCCGAGGCTCGACTGCACGGCGTGGAGTGGTCCTGGCTGTGGAGCAGCGCCGCTCGGCTGTGGTGCCCTTGGGCCCACATCCGCCGCGGCGACATGTGGAGCCAGGACTGGTCCAACCATGACGTGATCTACGTGTTCCAGCGTCCGGAATCGATGCCGCGCGTGTGGGACAAGGCCTGCCGCGAGATGTGCCCCGGTTCGAAGGTGGTCAGCCTGGCCTTCGAGATTCCGGATGTCCGGGCGCAGGTTCGGCTCGACACCGTGAGCGATCGCCCGATCTGGCTCTACACCGTGCCGCCGAAGCGCTCAAGTCGGCAAGGCACGCAACCGATATGAAAAACGCGGTCCGTTCTCGGCATCGCAGGACCCACTGACAGGAATCCGCATCCATGTTCGTCATCGTTGGCTGGCTCGTCGCCATCGGCTGCATCTTCGGCGTGTTCATCGCCCACGGCGGGAACATCGGCGTGGTGCTGCACGCCTTGCCCTTCGAGTTGATCACCATCTTCGGCGGTGCGCTGGGGGCCATGGTGGCCAACAACCAACCCAAAGTGCTCAAGGCGACGATGAAGGGCCTGGGCGCCTGCTTCAAGGGTTCCAAGTATTCCAAGGCCCGCGCCATGGAGCTGCTGGGCATGCTCTACGAGATCCTGCAGAAGACCCGCAAGGAAGGTCTGATGTCGATCGAGAAGGACATCGAGGACCCGCACGGCTCCGCGCTGTTCCAGAAGTTTCCGGTGGTGGGCAACGACCACCACGTCACCGAGTTCGTCTGCGACTACCTGCGCATGATGGTCTCGGGCAACCTCAACGCCCACGAGATCGAGTCCCTGATGGACACCGAGCTCGAAACCCACCACCACGAGGCCCACGGCGCCGCCGCGGCCATTGCCCGCCTGGCCGGCGCCCTGCCCGCCTTCGGCATCGTGGCCGCCGTGCTCGGGGTGGTGAACACCATGGGATCGGTGGGCCAGCCGCCCGCCGTGCTGGGCGGGATGATCGGCTCGGCCCTGGTGGGCACGTTCCTGGGCATTCTGCTGGCCTACGGTTTCGCCGAACCGCTGGCCGGCCTGCTGGAACAGAAGATCGACGAGGACGGCAAGGAACTGCAGTGCATCAAGACCACGCTGCTGGCGTCGATGCAGGGCTATGCGCCGCAGATCGCCATCGAGTTCGGCCGCAAGGTGCTCTACTCCACCGAGCGCCCCACGTTCACCGAGCTCGAAGAGCACGTGAAGAAGAAGTGAGGCTGAACCATGGCCGGTGACGCCAAAAAACTTCAGCCGATCATCGTCAAGAAGATCAAGAAAGGCGGCCACGGTGCCCACGGTGGCGCCTGGAAGATCGCCTACGCCGACTTCGTGACGGCCATGATGGCCTTCTTCCTGCTGATGTGGCTGCTCGGCTCGACCACCGACGGCGACAAGAAGGGCATCGAGGACTTCTTCCAGAACCCGCTCAAGGTGGCACTGACCAACAACGGCGCGTCGGGGGCCGGCGACGCCTCCTCGCTCATCAAGGGCGGCGGCACCGACATCACGCGCCAGGCCGGTCAGGTCAAGAAGGGCGACGTCGAGGCCAAGCGCAGGAGCTACAACCTCAAGGCCCTCAAGGCCGAACAGGCCAAGGCCGAACGCGAGCGCCTGGCCGCCCTGAGCGAAAAAGTCGGCAACGTGCTCGACAACTCGCCGCGCCTGAAGGCCTTCAAGTCGCAGATCCGGCTGGAGATGACGCGCGACGGCCTGCGCATCCAGATCGTCGACGAGCAGAACCGACCCATGTTTGACAGCGGCGCCTCCGTGGTCAAGCCCTACATGCGAGAAATCCTGCAGGCCATCGGCAGCGTGCTCACCGAGGTGCCCAACAAGCTCACGCTGGAGGGTCACACCGACGCCCAGCCCTTCAGCGCCGGAGACCGGGGCTACAGCAACTGGGAACTGTCCAGCGACCGGGCCAACGCCTCACGGCGCGAGCTGGTGGCGGGTGGCCTCGCCGACAACCGCGTGCTGCGCGTGCAAGGCTTGGCGTCCAGTGTCCCCTTGGACAAGAACCATCCGGGCGACCCCATCAACCGCCGCATCAGCATCACCGTGATGACGCGCGATGCCGAGGACCAGTTCTTCAGCAGCGGCCTGCCGCCCGAGGCCGCCGCCGCAGATGAAGGCGAATCGCCCGCCGAATCCGCAGATACCCCGAACTCAAGTTCGCAAACCCCAGGTCGATAAAACCACCATCACTTCTGCCGTCTGACGAGGACCTCTCCATGACCGTTTCCACCGATCTCAAGTTTCTGGTTGTCGACGACTTCTCGACCATGCGCCGCATCGTGCGCGGCCTGCTCAAGGAAATGGGCTGCAACAATGTCGAAGAAGCCGAAGACGGTGCAGCCGCGTTGAACACGCTCAAGAACGGTCGCTTCGACTTCGTGGTCAGCGACATCAACATGCCCAACATGACCGGCTTCGAGTTGCTCGATGCGATCAAGAAGGACGAGACCCTCAAGCACCTGCCCGTGCTGATGGTGACCGCCGAAGCCCGCAAGGAAGACATCGTGCGCGCCGCCCAGAGCGGTGCAGCCGGCTACATCGTCAAGCCTTTCACCAAGGCGACGCTGGAAGAGAAGGTCACCAAGATCATGCAGAAACTGGCGGCCACCGCCTGACGACCCCAGGAGGTCCGCACATGACGCTCGAAGAACTGTCGACCGCCGCCACCAAGGACGGCATGGCGGCCTCGCCCGAGGTGTTCCAGCAGATCGGGTCCATCACCCGCATGCTGCACGACACCATGCAGCAGCTGGGCGTCATGCCGCAGCTCAAGGTGGCCGCCAACGAGATCCCGGACGCCCGCAGCCGCCTGACCTACATCGCGCAGAAGACGGCCACGGCCGCCGACAAGGTGCTGAACTCGGTGGATGCCGCCAAGGCCGAGCACCACCGCGTGGCCGAAGAAACCCGCCGCCTGGGTGAAGCCATCGTCAAGGACCCCGTCAAGGCCGTGGCCTCCGGCGCCGTGATGAACTTCGTGCAGGACGTCGAACAGGCGACTTCACGCATCGACGCCCACCTCACGGACATCATGCTGGCCCAGGACTTCCACGACCTGACCGGCCAGGTCGTGGCCAAGGTGGTGGCCCTGACCAACGAGCTGGAGGAACACCTCGTCAAGCTGCTCGTCCAGGTCGTGCCGCCCGAACAGCAGCACAAGGTCGAACAGATCGTGCTGCACGGCCCGGTGGTGGACGCCACCAACCGGACCGACGTGGTCAACGATCAGAACGAAGTGGACGATCTGCTCGCCAGCCTCGGCTTCTGAGTAGGATGGCGTTCATGAACTCGCCCGCCGACACCCTGAGCGCCCGTTTCGAAGCCGCCGTGGCCGACTCCAAGTCGCTGCCCGAGCGGCCCGACAATGCCACGCTGCTGCAGATCTATGCGCTGTACAAGCAGGCCACCCAAGGCGACGCCTCGGGAGAGCGCCCCGGCATGACCGATTTCGTCGGACGCGCCAAGTGGGACGCCTGGAAAGCCCTCGAAGGCACCTCGGGCGACGACGCCCGCCAGCGCTACATCGACCTCATCGACGGTCTGCGCTGACGGCGCCCTCGCTCACGGCCCGCACCCACCGGACTTCAGCGCCGACAAGCGGGCCTGCGCCGTCATTCGGCTCAGCCGCTGCACCTGGGCGTGGAAGCGGCCGAAGTTGCTGCCGCAGCGCTCGAACAGCCGCTCGAACTCCCCCTGCCACTGGTGGTATGCCGCCAGCACGCCGAAGCGGGCGTTGTTGGCCTGTTCAAACCAGGCGTCGTAGCGGTGATCGCCCTGCCACGGGCCACCCTCGACATCCCGCTGGGCGACATATTCCGATCGCATCCGCGCCAGCGCGTCCGACTTCGCCGCCCGCTTTTCGGCCTCGCTCACGGGCTGGGCATAGATGCGCACCAGCTCGTCGCGCCAGCGCTGGGTGAACACCTCGAAGGTCTGGCGGATCACCCGGCTCTTCTCCTGAGCAGCCAACACATCGGGGGTGGGCGCGGGAGCGCCGCGCCGATGTTGCCAACGGGTCCAGCCCAGCTGCTCGACCGCCGAAGCGTAGGACTCGTTGAAGGTCGTGTCCCCGTCGGCATAGGCCACCTGGTGCGACAGCTCGTGGAACACCAGCCGCGCCAACGCTTCCTCGCTGCCTCCGACGAAGGTGTTGAGCAGAGGGTCCGCCAGGCGCCCCCAATTCAGTTTGCCCAACGTCGAGTAGGCAGGCACGCCGTAGACATGCACCTCCAGCCCCTGGGTCTTCAGGCGGTCCGCAAACGCCTGGGCCGCCGCGCGGTCGTGGTAGCCGCGGTAGCCGACGCAGCCCGTCACCGGAAAACACCAAGTCTGCAGTTGCAGAGACAGCTCGGGCGCAGCCACCACATTCCAGACCGCCGCCGGGCGCCCCAGGTCGGCATAGCGCCGGTAGCTGGCGTTGTCGGGCAGGCCGAGCTCGTGCACGGCAAACTCGCGCACCTGCTGCGCCAGCCCCAGGCGCTCGCGCAGCGGGGCCGGCGTGGCCGGATCGGCCAACCAGTCCGACAACGCCCGTGTGGCGTTGAGGATTCGGATGTGCCCCGACGCCGACTGCCAGAGGTAGTCGGCCCGCTCGCGCCAGGATTCCGGGGGGGCCGTCCCGCCAGCCGATTCCGCGCAGCACAGCGACGCCGCGGCCACCGCGAAGCTCACCCCCGCCCCCTTCAGGACACGCTGCAGGCCCCGCAACCCCGTGTGCCGGCAACCACTTTCATCCGTCGTCATCGTCATGCCCTCATCCACACCCGCATGATGGCATGGCGCATCCGGTGGTCAGCCCCACCCTCCCCACGGTACGATGGACCCATGAAACTCATCGAATCCATCGTGGCCCAGGCCGCGGACATGACCGAACTGCGGCGGGATCTGCACGCCCACCCCGAGTTGTGCTTCGAAGAGGTCCGCACGTCGGACGTGGTGGCGCGCACCCTGCAGAGCTGGGGCATTGAAGTTCACAGGGGGTTGGGCACCACCGGCGTGGTCGGTGTCCTCCGCCACGGCAGCTCGACCCGGGCCATCGGTCTGCGTGCCGACATGGACGCCCTGCCCATGACCGAACACAACCGTTTCGCCCATGCCAGCAAGCACCCCGGCCGCATGCACGCCTGCGGCCACGACGGCCACACCGCCATGCTGCTGGCCGCGGCCCGCCACCTGGCCGAGCACCGGACGTTCGACGGCACGGTCTACCTCGTCTTCCAGCCGGCGGAAGAAGGCGGCGGCGGGGCCCGCGAGATGATGAAGGACGGCCTGTTCGAACGCTTCCCGATGGACGCCATTTTCGGCATGCACAACTGGCCCGGCATCCCGGCCGGGCACTTCGGCATCTGCGACGGCCCGTGCATGGCGTCGAGCAACGAGTTCACCATCCGCCTCACCGGCAAGGGCTGCCACGCGGCCATGCCGCACCTGGGCATCGACCCGATCCCGGCGGCCTGCCAGATGGTGCAGGCCTTCCAGACCATCGTCACCCGCAACAAGAAACCGGTCGACACGGCCGCCCTGTCGGTGACGATGATCCAGGCCGGTGAAGCCACCAACGTGGTGCCCGAGACCTGCACGGTCAGCGGCACCGTGCGCACCTTCACCCTCGAGGTGCTCGACCTGATCGAAAAGCGCATGCGCGAGATCGCCCACCACACGGGAGCGGCCTTCGGCGTGTCGGTGGAGGTCGAGTTCCACCGCAACTACCCACCGACCATCAACCACCGCGACGAAACCGCCTTGGTGCGCAGCGTCATGCGGGATCTGGTCGGCCCGGACCACGTGATCGACGCCGAGCCCACCATGGGCGCCGAAGACTTCAGCTTCTTCCTGCAGGCCAAGCCGGGCGCCTACTTCTTCATCGGCAACGGCGACGGCGACCACCGCCACGCCTACAGCGAAGCCGGTCACGGCCTGGGTCCGTGCACCCTGCACAACCCGCACTACGACTTCAACGACGCGATCCTGCCGCTGGGGGCCTCGCTGTGGGTGCGACTGGCGGAAGCGGCCCTGCCACGCTCCTGAATCACCGGTCCTATCACTTAAGTAGAAACTGCCGGCCAAACGCCCACGAATTCGGCCCTTCGTCGCCGCCCACCTCTCCCCAGAATCGTGCATTCATTCTGTACAGGCACAACGAGGTGGCACGATGAGCAAGGGCATGTCGGTCAAGCAGCAGCTGACCCTGGGTTTTGGCGGGCTGGCCACGGCATGTGCCGTCGTCGCAGGCTGGTCGGTCTACGCACTGGGAGAAAGTGACCGCCGGTTCGAACAGTACGTGCACGGCATTCACGAACGCTCCGAGACCGTGGCCCAGCTTGGCGACGCCATGAAGGACCGTGCGCTGGCCGCACGCAACCTTCTGCTCGCCGACTCCGCTCAGGGGCGCGATCTTCAAGTGAATGAAGCGCAAAAGGCCCACCAGCACGTGCAGGAGCTGCTGTCGAAATATCAGACGCTGGTTCGCTCGGCCACCGACATGAGTGAACGCGCTCGCACTGCCGCCTCAGAGATCGAGAACGTCGAGAAGCTGTACGGCCCCGTGGCCCTGTCCATCGTGCAGATGGCCGCCAAGGGACAAACCGCGGAGGCGACCGCCAAGCTGAATGCGGAGTGTGTGCCTCTTCTGGTCCGCATGGAAAAGGTGCTGACCGAGTACGTGGAGATTTCCAAAGCCGGTGCAGACGCCAGCCTGGCCGCGTCGGCCGGCGACTACCGCTTCCAGCGCAACAGCCTGCTGGCCCTGGCCGCGGCGGCACTCATGGCCGCCGCAGCCCTGGGCACGCTCATCACCCGCCGATTGCTCAACGCCCTGGGCGCAGAGCCCGACGCGTTGAACTCCGCCGCATCGCGCGTTGCGGACGGCGACCTCAGCCCCATCGCCGGCGCGGCGCAAGCCCCGCAGGGCAGTGTCATGGCCTCGATGGCCCGCATGCAGGGCAGCCTGGTCCAGTTGATCGGCCGAGTGCGCACCTCCGCCGACAGCATCGCCACCGCCTCCAGCCAGATCGCCACCGGCAACCAGGACCTGTCCGGCCGCACCGAGCAGCAGGCCTCGGCCCTGGAACAGACCTCGGCCCAGATGCACCAGATGACCGACACCGTGCGCAACAGCGCCGCCAGTGCCCGTCAGGCCACGCAACTGGCCAACGAAGCCTCGGCCGTGGCCTCGCAAGGTGGCGAGATGGTCGGCCGCGTCGTTCAGACCATGAACGAAATCAGCGACTCCAGCCGCAAGATCGCCGACATCATCGGCGTCATCGACGGCATCGCCTTCCAGACCAACATCCTGGCGCTGAATGCGGCCGTCGAGGCCGCCCGCGCTGGCGAACAGGGCCGCGGCTTTGCCGTCGTGGCCGGCGAGGTGCGCAACCTGGCCAGCCGCTCGGCCGAAGCCGCCCGCGAGATCAAGAGCCTGATCGGCACCTCGGTGGACCGCGTCGAGGCCGGCAGCCGCCTGGTCACCGAGGCCGGCTCGACCATGAACGACATCGTCCAACAGGTGCGCAAGGTCAGCGACCTGATCGCAGAGATCGACATGGCCACGGGCGAGCAGTCCACCGGCATCGAGCAGGTCAACCAGGCCGTCTCCTCGCTGGACCAGGGCACGCAGCAGAACGCCGCACTGGTCGAACAGAGTGCGGCCGCCGCCGAGAGCCTGCGCCAGCAGGCGTCGGAGATGACCCGGCTGGTGGCCACCTTCAAGCTCGACACCGTGCACTGAGCGCCGCGGCTCCCTCTCCCCCGCAAGCCCCGGTCGTCATCGGGGCTTGTCCGTTTTTGTCTTCCGAATGACCCGACGGGGCATCAGAGATCTTCGATTCATGACTCATCATGGCGATGCATCCACCGCCCATGAGGTCTGGAAATGTCACCCCCGATCGACGTCTTCTTCCTGATCCTGCCCCACACCCTGCTGCTGGACCTGGCCGGCCCGGCCGAAGCCTTGCGCATGGCCAATCGAGCGCTGGAACAGCGGGGCCGCCCCACGGCGTTCCGGTTGCACTTCGCGGGCCCGCGCCCCGAGGCGCAGACCTCCGTGGGCCTGCATCTGGGGAATCTGGAGCCCCTGCCCGACGCCTTGCCCGACGACGCCTGGGTGGTGCTCCTGGGTCTGCCGGGCGACATCCGGCCGGTGCTGGATGCCGATCCGGCCTGGCTGGACGCCCGCGACTGGCTGAGCCGAACCGTCGCCCCTCGCCTGACCTCTCAGACTGCGGCATCCGCCGCCACCCCTTGGACCCTGCTGACGGTCTGCGTCGGCTCCATCTTTGCGGCCGACGCCGGCCTCGTCGGCACCCGGCGCGTCACCACCCACCACGAAGACCTCGATCTGCTGGCCCGCCGCGCCCCCGCGGCCCAGGTCGTGCCCAACCGGGTCTTTGTGGAAGACGGCCCGCTGCTGTCGAGCGCGGGCGTCACGGCCGGCATCGATCTGGCGCTGCACGCCATCGCCCGGGTGTGCGGTGAAGCGATCGCCGCGCATGTTGCGCAGGGGATGGTGGTGTTCGCCCGCCGCGGCGCCCAGGCCCCGGAACACTCCCCGCTGCTGGCCCACCGGGACCACCTGCATCCGGCCCTGCACCGGGTGCAGGACGCCGTCTGCGACGACCCGCAAACCCCTTGGCCACTCGAACGTCTGGCCGACGTGGCCCACGTCTCGCCGCGGCACCTGGGCCGTCTGTTTGCCCGCCACTGCGGTCTGACGCCCCGCGACTATGTGGAGTCGGTGCGCCTGGCCGTGGCCGACCATGCGGCCACACACGGGGCCCCCGCGCAAACGGCCGCCGCCGTGTCGGGCTTCACCTCCACCCGCCAATGGCGTCGGGCGCGGCAGCGCCGGGAAAGTCCAGGCAACGCGGCCGGCTGGGAGAGACCCAGCCTTCGCTCCGCCGAGTGAAAAGGCCGGACGCGCTCAGGCCTCTGCCACGCGGCACGCTGCGGCGCGCAGCAACGGGCGCGCCGCAGCAGCCGTGGTAAAGCGGATGCCTGTGAACCCCAGGCCCTCGGCCACCGCGATGTTGACCGGGTGATCGTCCAGAAACACGCAGTCCTGCGCCCGAACCCCGAACTGCTTCAGGGCAAGCTGGAAGATGTCCTCGTTGGGTTTCACCCTGTTCACCCGGGCCGAGAAGACACCGTCCTCGAAGCGCTGCACCACGTCGTGAGCCCGCTCCAGGTGGTCGGCATAGGGGTGCGGCATGTTCGACAGGAAAAACAGCCGGTGTCCGGCCGCCTGCAGCTCGTCGATCAGCGCCACCGAATCGGCCATCGGCAGCAGGTGCCCCGGCACCGCGTCGACGATCGCGGCCACCTCTTCCCGGCTCAGCCCGGACTGCTCGGCCAGCCGCGGCAGCAGGTCGTCGCGGTCGATCAGGCCTTGATCGAACAGGCCCCAGGTGCCGGTGTAGCCCTTGAAGACCCGGTCGACCAGCGCCCGCGTGGTCGCTTCATCCGGCGTGCGCTCGGGCAGCACCTGACGAAACAACGCCAGCGGCTCCCACCGGAAGACCACGGCCCCGAAGTCGAAGATGACGTGCTTGAGGCCCTGGGCCGGCACACCGGCCAGTGTGGACTCCGACATCCGCACCTCGCCTTCGGGATCCCGCTTCAACGCAGGCGCTCCAGCAACTGTGCCGTCGAGCCATCCAGTCCGGTCGTGTCGCCCGTGGCAAAGCGCGGCAGCAACTGGTTGCACAGCGCCTTGCCCAGCTCCACACCCCACTGGTCGAAGCTGTTGACGCCCCAGATGACGCCGCTGGTGAAGATGCGGTGTTCGTACATCGCGATCAGCGCACCGATGGACGACGGCGTGAGCCGATCCAGCACCAACGTTGTGCTCGGGCGGTTGCCCGGGAAGGTGCGGTGGCGGGCAATGGTCAGCGCGCCCAGCTCCTTGGACGCCGTGGGCGCCTTTTCCGGCAGCGCGGACTCGGTGGTCTTGCCCAGCATCAGCGCCTGGCTCTGCGCCAGGCAGTTGGACAGCAGCTTGGTGTGCTGGTCCGCCAGCCCGGCCTGCAGTGCGGGCGACAGCGAGGGGTCGTGCGAGGTGCGGCGCACGGCGATGAACTCCACCGGGATCACGTCCGTGCCCTGGTGCAGCATCTGGAAATAGGCGTGCTGGCCGTTGGTGCCGGCCTCGCCCCAGACCACCGGGCTGGTGCCGTAGGGCAGCGGCTGACCTTCCAGGTCCACGCGCTTGCCGTTGGACTCCATCTCGGCCTGCTGCAGGTAGGCCGGCAGGCGACGCAGGCCCTGGTGGTACGGCGCCACCGAACGGCTGGTGAAGCCGTGGAAATTGCGGTACCAGACGTCCAGCAGGCCCAGCAGCGCGGGCAGGTTCTGCGTCAGGGGAGCGGTGGCGAAATGGCGGTCCATCGCATGGGCCCCTGCCAGCAGGGTGCGGAACTGCTCGGCACCGATGGCCAACGCGATCGGAAGGCCGATGGCGCTCCACAGGGAGAAGCGTCCACCCACCCAGTCCCAGAACCCGAAGGTGGTGTGAATGCCGAACGTGGCTGCGGCCTCCAGGTTGGTGGTCGTGCCGACGAAGTGCCGGGCAATCGCGGCCTCGCCACCTTCACCGTAGGACTCCAGGAACCAGGTGCGCGCCAGGTGCGCGTTGGCCATGGTTTCCTGCGTCGTGAAGGTCTTGGAGGCGACGATGAACAGCGTATCGCGCGGGTTCAGACGGCGCAGCACCGGGGCCAGATCGTGCCCGTCCACGTTGGAGACGAAGTGGAACTGGATGTCGCGGTGCACGTAGGCATCCAGCGCCGGCGCCAGCATCTGCGGCCCCAGGTCCGAACCGCCGATGCCGATGTTCACCACATGGCGGATGCCGCTGCTCGCCACGTCGCGGATCTGCTCGACCCAGTCCAACATGCGGTCCAGCACCTCGTGGACCTCGTCGCTGAACGGGGCCTGGCCGCGCGGGGCCCGCAGCGCGGTGTGCAGCACGGCACGGCCTTCGGTGTGGTTGATGGGCTCGCCGCGCAGCATGGCGTCGCGACGTGCCTCCAGCCCGACCTCCTGCGCCAGGCGGACCAGCAGATCGCGGGTGGCCCCCTCCCACAGGTTCTTGGACAGGTCGGCCCAGACCTCAGGCGCCTCCACGCTCCACTCGGCCGCGCGGGCCGGCTGGCTGGCGAAGGCAGTGCGCAGGTCAAACCCTCGACCCGTCTGGTCGAAATGCGTCTTCAACTCGGCCCACGCGGGGGTCTGGTCGCAGCGGGAAGCAAGCATGGTCATCCTCGGTTCGGTAGAACGTTGTGTGCAAGCCTTGGGCCAGCGGGCCCGGGCGGCGGGACTCAGCAGGTCTGCAGCGTGCGGATCATCTGGTCGAGCTTGCAGGCATCCACCGCAAAGGCGCGGATGCCCTCGGCCAGCTTCTCGGTGGCCATGGCATCCTCGTTGAGGGCCCAGCGGAACGCGGCCTCGTCAAAGCCCACCTTCGGCACGTCGGCGGCGCGGGCGGCTTGGGCGTCCAGCACCTTCGGGGCCGGCGCCTTGCTGGCCTGCAGCTGCGCCAGCAGATCCGGGCTGATGGTCAGCAGGTCGCAACCCGCCAGCGCCAGGATCTGGCCGACGTTGCGGAAGCTCGCACCCATCACCTCGGTGGCGATGCCGTGCTTCTTGTAGTACGTGTAGATGCGCGCCACCGACTGCACGCCCGGGTCGTTCACGCCGGACTTCGCCGCCTCGTCCCAGGCGGCACCGGCCGACTTCTTGTACCAGTCGTAGATGCGACCGACAAAAGGCGAGATGAGCTGCACGCCCGCCTCACCGCAGGCCACGGCCTGACAGAACGAGAACAGCAGCGTCAGGTTGCAGCGAATGCCTTCCTGCTCCAGCTCGCGGGCGGCCTGGATGCCTTCCCACGTCGCGGCGATCTTGATCAGCACACGGTCGCGACCGATGCCGGCCGCCTCGTACAGCGCCATCAGGCGGCGGGCGCGGGCCAGGGTGGCGTCAGCATCAAAACTCAGGCGGGCATCGACCTCGGTGGACACGCGGCCCGGCACCACCTTCAGGATCTCCAGGCCAAAGCGCACCAGCACCTGATCCACCACTTCGTCCAGCGGCAGGCCGGGGTGCGCGGCCACAGTCTCGGCCAACAGAGGCGCGTACTCGGCCTGCTGCACGGCCTTGAGGATCAGCGAGGGGTTGGTCGTTGCGTCGCGCGGAGCGAACTGGGCCAGTTGCTTGAAATTGCCGGTGTCGGCCACCACCGTGGTGGATTGCTTGAGTTGGTCGAGCTGGGTCATGTTCATGAAATGAATTAGAACGCTCCGGGCGCAGCTTGGTACACCGGTTTTCCGATGGAGGTTGTCGGGTCCGTGCAGCTTTGCGCACGGCGCAAGCGCGCAACCCCTGCGGTTGACCGGTCATTGAAACCCCATCATCATGGCCCGAACTCAATGACGGAGCGGTGAGGGAACGCATGGCATTCGACTTGGTGTTGTTTGGAGGAACCGGGGACCTGACCTGGCGCAAGCTCATCCCCTCCCTGTTTCAGGCCTTCCGACACGGCAAACTGCCTCCAGGGGGGCGCATCCTGGGCGTGGCTCGCGACGAGCGCACGGACGACGAGTACCGCACCTACATTCGCGAGCGCTTCGTCCAGGTGGAAAAGTCCAAGCAGCCCACCGAAGAAGAGTTCAGCGCCTTCGCGCAGATCCTGCACTACCGGCGCATGGACCTGTCCAAGCCCGAGGACTACGCCGGCCTCAAAGGCTGGATCGATGAGCGGGGCGCCGACACCGTGGTCATGTTCCTGGCCACCAGCCCCTACCTGTTTCCCGTCATCTGCGGGCAGCTGGGCAACGCCGGACTCAACGCTCCGCACGTGCGCGTGGTGCTTGAAAAGCCGCTGGGCCACGATCTGGCCAGCGCGCAGGAGATCAACCGGGTCGTCAGCGCCGTGTTCGCGGAGAACCAGGCCTTCCGCATCGACCACTACCTGGGCAAGCCCTCGGTGCAGAACCTGATGGCCCTGCGCTTCGGCAATGCGCTGTTCGAGCCACTGTGGCGGCGCGAGTGCATCTCCAACATCCAGATCACGCTGGCCGAGAGCCTGGGGGTGGGCACGCGCGGCGACTTCTACGACAAGACCGGTGCGCTGCGCGACATGGTGCAGAACCATGCCCTGCAGCTGCTGACCATGATCGCCATGGAGCCCCCCTCCACCGGCGACGCCGACGCCATCCGCGACGAAAAGCTCAAGGTGCTCAAGGCCCTCAAGCCCTTCACTCCGGAGTCGGTCGTGCGCGACGTGGTGCGCGGGCAGTACCGCGCGGGCATGGTGGGAGGCCAGAACGTGCCGGCCTACCGCGAAGAAGCCAAAGTGCCCGCCGACAGCCACACCGAAACCTACGTCGCCCTGCGCTCCGAGATCCAGAACTGGCGCTGGGCCGGCGTGCCCTTCTACCTCCGCACCGGCAAGCGCCTGGCGGAGCACGACTCGCAGATCGTCGTCAACTTCCGCCCGGTGCCCCACCCGATCTTTCCGGGCACCCAACGCGCCAACAAGCTGGTGATCAAGCTGCAGCCCGAAGACGGACTGGAACTGCACCTGCTGGCGGCCAAGGGCAGCAGCTCCGGCGAGCTGCTCTGCCCCGTTTCGCTGGACCTGGATTTCGACAAGGCCTTCCCGTCGGAGCGCATCGGCGCCTACGAGCGCCTGCTGCTGGACGCCCTGGCCGGTCGTCTGAACCTGTTCGTGCGCAGCGACGAACAGGAGCAGGCCTGGCGATGGGTGGAACCCATCCTGGACGACTGGAAACGCCACCGCGAGATGGGTGGCGAAGGACCGCGCGGATATGCGTCGGGCAGTTGGGGGCCGGCCGCTTCCAGTGCACTCGTGGCCCGCGACGGCAACGTCTGGAGCGAGGAGCAGTGACGCCCCGGGGCACATGAGCCCCAAGGCCACGCGGCGACACGCCGTCGCCCGTGGCCGCCATGAGGTCAGCCGAGCACCAGGGCTTCCACGCCGTAGAGTCTCGACAGCACCTGGAGCCGGTCGGGGGCCTGAAGCACCCGGACCGCGCACCCCGACGCCTGCGCCCGACGGCGCAGCTCCAGAATCACCGACAGCGCCGACGAGTCGAAGCGCTGCAGCCCACCCGCGTCCACCTCCAGCACGCTGCCGGGCTCACAGCTCTGCAGCGCCTGGGTCAAGGTCGCCACGCAGGCGTCGGCCTGCGCGTGCATCAAGGTCTGGGGCAGGACGGCGTTCATCATGGGCCCGTGATCAGGACTTGGCCGACGCGGCCTTGTTCTTGGCCGCCAGCTTGGTGATCAGACCGTCGATGCCGGAGGAGTTGATTTCCTGGGCAAAGCTGGAGCGGTAGTTCTCGACCAGCCACATGCCAGCGACGTTGACGTCGTAGATGCGCCAGTTCTCGCCGGCCTTTTCCATGCGGTAGTCGAGCTGGATCGGGTCGCCCTTGCCCTTGACCACGGAGCGCACGACGACCTCGGTGTCGTCCGGACGGGCACGCAAAGGCTTGAACTCGATGGTCTGGTCCTTCACCTCGCCCAGCGCGCCCGAATAGGTGCGCACCAGCAGCATCTTGAACTCCTGCTGCAGGCGGGCCTGCTGCTCGGGCGTGGCCTGGCGCCAATAGCGGCCGACCGCCGACGAGGTCATGCGCTCGAAGTTCACGTGCGGCAGCACCTTGGCGTCCACCAGCGTCATGATCTTCTTGATGTCGCCGTTCTGGATCGACTTGTCGGCCTTGACCGCATCGATCACTTCACCGGAGACCTGCTTGACCAGACCGTCCGGAGTGACCGACTGAGCCATCGCCAGGCTGGCGCCCACGGCCACCGCCGTTGCCAGCACCACACCACGCATCGCCTTGAACATTGCTTTCCTTTCTGTCGAGCCCGGCATCCCCGGGCTGAGAAACCTCTCAACGGTCCAGCACACCGAACCGATGACGCGAACTCATTCGAGCGGATCCTTGGCCGGTGGTTCCGGCGGGGGGGCCTTGCCCAGCGCATCCAGCGTGTCGGCAATCAGGCTGCGCCGCCGCTGCAGGTAGCCGTCGCGGATGAAGGTGTACTTGTCCAGCGCGATGTCGTCGACGATGTCGGTCGCGCGCAGCAGGTTGGACCGCGTGTTGACCAGCTGAGTGGCCGTGAGGATGTTCTGCGTCCGCACACGATCGAAGAACAGCGACTGCGGCACCGCGGTGATGTCCACCGGCAGACCAATGGAATCACGGACCGTCGACGGCCCATAGATCGGCCACACGATGTACGCCCCGGGAGAGATGCCCCAGCGCCCCAGCGTCACGCCGAAGTCTGCACCGTGCTTTTCGAACCCCAGCTCGGTGGCCACGTCGATCACGCCCAGCATGCCGAACACCGTGTTGCTGCCGAAGCGCATCAGGTCGGAGAACCCGTCGGCAAACCGGCCCTGCAACAGCAGGTTGACCGCTGACCACGCATCCTTGACGTTGCCGAAGAAGTTCGAGAAGCCCTCGCGCACCATGCTCGGCACCATGTCGCGATAGACCATCGCCACGGGTCGGATGACGTTCTCGTCGGCCACCTCGTTGAAGGCAAACACCTTGCGGTTGTAGCTTTCCCAGGGATCGGGGCGATCCACGGTCGCACAGCCTCCCAGACCGGCGCCCAGGACCAGGGCCCCCACCGCCAGCACGCGACGCACGTTCATGCTCACGGCTCCTTCTTGTCGGCCGCCGGCTCGGCCGCCTTGCTGTAGAGGAACTGGCTGATCAGCGACTCCAGCACCACCGCCGACTGGGTGGACTTGATCACGTCACCGGCCACGAGGTTCTTGTCCGCCCCGCCGGGCTCCACACCGATGTACTGCTCACCCAGCAGACCCGAGGTCAGGATCTTGATGGACGAATCCTTGGGAAAGGCGTAGCGCCCTTCCATCTCCAACGTCACCTTGGCCTGAAACACTTTGTCGTCGAAACCGATGCTCTGCACGC
>CAYRBG010000028.1:0-20055 GCA_964422355.1 uncultured Sphaerotilus sp.
GCGAGTTCGAATCCCGCCGCCCCGACCAACGAGATCAACGGGTTAGCTCTCACAAGGAGCTAACCCGTTTTCATTTCCAGGCTTGATGTTGAGTGGTTCAGTCCGGTTCGGTGTGTTTCCGATGGCTCGCGACTCAGCAAGCCACCTGCCAAGCCAAGCCGACCATGCCCGATCCCAGCACCACAGGGATCACCCCGACCTTGAATCGGAACAAGGCCATTGCCGCAAGTGCGCCGATGACGGCAGCAGCCCCCTCGAACCGGCCGCCCCAGCCCTGCGGCCACAGCACGTGCCAGGCGAAGAACACCGCCAGGTTGACGATCACGCCCACCACCGCGGCAGTGATGCCGGTCAGCGGCGCCGTGAACTTGAGCTTGCCGTGCGTGGTCTCGATGAACGGCCCGCCCAGGAAGATGAAGAAGAACGACGGCAGGAAGGTGAACGCGGTCACGACGCACGACGCCACGACACCGGCCAGCGGCAAGGCGTCGGGCCCGAACAGCGCCCGGGTCCAGCCGCCGACGAAGCCCACATAGCTCACCACCATGATCAGCGGCCCCGGCGTGGTCTCGCCCAGAGCCAGGCCGTCGATCATCTGCGTGGGCGTCAGCCACTGGAAGTGCTCGACCGCGCCCTGATAGACATAGGGCAGCACGGCATAGGCGCCGCCGAAGGTCAGCAAGGCCGCCTTGGTGAAGAACCAGGCCATTTGCGTCAGCACGGCATCCCAGCCCAGCGCCCACGTCAGCCCGCCGATGCCCAGGGCCCAGATCCCCAGGCTGAGGAGCAGCACCCGACGGAAACGCGCCCAGCTGAACCACGCATGTTCGGGCGTCGGCGTGTCGTCGTCGATGACCGCCGGGCCGTGAGAGGGGCCGGCCTTGCCATGCCCCCCGCCCACCGCGAACTTTTCGGGCCACCAGCGCCCCCCGAAGTACCCGGCCAGTCCGGCCGCCGCGACGATGAGCGGAAACGGCAGGTTCAAGGCAAAGATGGCCACGAAGGCCGCCGCCGCGATGCCCCAGAGCAGCCCGTTCTTCAGCGCCCGTGAGCCGATGCGCACGGCAGCAGACACCACGATGGCCGTCACGGCGGGCTTGATGCCGTAGAGCACGCCGGCCACGGCCGGCACATGCCCCCAGGCCATGTAGATCCACGACAAGGCGATCAGGATCAGCAACGAGGGCAGCACGAACAGGCCGCCCGCGACGATGCCGCCCCAGCCCTTGTGCATCAGCCAGCCGATGTAGGTGGCCAGCTGCTGGGCCTCGGGGCCCGGCAGCACCATGCAGTAGTTCAGCGCGTGCAGGTAGCGCTTTTCGGAGATCCAGCGCTTGCGCTCGACCAGGTCCTCGTGCATCAGCGCGATCTGTCCGGCCGGGCCGCCGAAGCTGAGGAAGCCCAGCCGCAGCCAGTAGGCAAAAGCCTGCCAGAACGTGGGCGGTACAGGCGCGGCAGGTGGGTTCGTTGGGGGTATGGTGTCGGGCATCGTCAGGTCATTTCAGAAGGGGTGCTCAGGCCGGCCAGCAGGGCGTCAAACACGGGCAGTGCGGCAGCCAGCAGCGCATCGTCGTCGGCGTGAAGCGTGCGCAGGCCACGCACCAGCGCTTCCAGGCCCGGTGCCTCGTCCAGCGGCACGCCGCCGACATCCAGCACATGCACGAGCGCAGCCAGGGGCTGCAGACCGGGGATGCCTTCCAGACCAAAGGACGCCATGACGACCTCGAAGCTCACGCGCTCTTGCGCCTGTTCCCCGACATGCGTGAAGTGCGCCCCGTCAAAATCAAAGCCGAGGGCATCGGCCGGGGTGTCCTGCACGCTGGCGAGCCAGATGAACTTGGGTTGCCGGTCCACGAAGCGGCTGATCAACCAGGCCGTGGCCAGCCGATCCACCCAGGGGCGGGCCCGCGTGGCCCAGGTGCGCCCTTGGTGGGCAGCGATGTCCAGGCGCGCGACTGGCGACGAGGTGGCCACGGGCTCATCGGGCGAGCAGCGGCGCTCGATCTCGGCACGCAGCACCTGGAGGCCCGCTTGGGCCTGTTCGGCGGGCTTGCCGGGAAAGAAGTCGGCCTCCAGCAACTCTTGAAGCTGCAGGTCCAGCCGGCGCAATGCCTTGTGCGCCTGGGCTTCGCTGGCCGAGGCCAGTGCTTTGCGGGCGTCCTTGAGGGTCTGTCTGAACTCGGCATGCTGCTCGGACCGATCGAACAGCGCGCGGAAGGTGGCCTCCTGCGCTGCGTCACGGGCCGGCACTTCGAGCAGATACGACTCGGCACCCGCCTCGCGGATGGTGATGTCGAGCGCCGGGAAGGCGCTGGCCGTCTGAGCGTGCGCGGGCAGGATGTACACCCCCTCACGCAAGGTTGCGCAGTGGGTCGCCTTGAGGCTGCGCCAGACCCTGACGCGCAACCCGCTGGGCGCGGTGGGCAGGGTGGCCGTGAGGATGAGCCATGAGTTCATGAACAATCATTACATGATGTGATGATTGATTCAACAATTCAGAGCCGCATGCCTCATCCGGTGGCACCCTAAGCCGGCCCCAGTCCGATGAACCACTTACGCAGCCCCGACACACCTGCTCCCCATGCTGTGCACAGGGTTGTCCACAGCAACTGTGGACGGGGTGAGAAGCACGTCACGAACGTTTGGGCACAGAGCCGTGGGGGGCGGGCCGCGTTCATGCGGCGGGTTGGGGGCGGCTATGACTGCTCCAGACTGGTCCCGGTCACTTGCGGATGAAGCTTCAGCGGCGGCGCCCGCCGTCACCAGTCACGCGGTGAGCATCCCGGTCTGTGACCGCTGGACTATCGGAACCGGACGATTCATGGAGTCGACTCGGGAACAGGAAATCATCCCACTTCAACCCGGCTTGCCGGATCCACGCCTGCAAAGCATCCCTGGCCGCCTGTGTGACTTCGAATTGCACCGGACGCTGCGTCTTGTGTCGCATGACGATGGCGCGCGTCGCCACCTGGCTTGAAGGGCGCCTTCTGCCCAACGATCTTGCCCTTGTTCCACGGCTCGCGAGGAGCGGCATTGCCTGTGGCTCCCTTGACGGTTCCCCATCGCGTTGAGGGCCACACAGGATGCGCTCACGTTCAGAGTGCGTCCCTCGTCTCGTGTGAGCCGCGCGCAACGAGCGACGGCCGCCGTGCCCTGCCGCCCGGCAGCTCCCCGGCGCGCCAACGAACTGCCCGTGTCGGCCAACACCTGCCCCTCCCTCACCAGCCCATGAATCAGCGGCTATCTCCGGCCGGCAAGGCAAACACCACCAGCGCCCCACCGCGTTTCGACCCGAACAGCGAATTCCCTCCCGCTGCGACGGCGACGTACTGGACGCCATTGACCGAGTAGCTGATGGGCGGGGCGTTGACGCCTGCACCGCATTGGAATTGCCAGAGCCGTTTGCCGCTGGCGGCGTCGAAGGCGTTGAGGTGGCCGTCGGCTTCGCCGGTGAAGACGAGGCCGCCGGCGGTGGCAAGGACGCCGCCGACGAGGGGCTGGGTGGTCTTGTGCTGCCAGCGGATCTTGCCGCCCTCCCGGGTGGCGATGGCAGTGAGGGTGCCCCAGTTGGGTTCGTCGATGGGCTTGAGCTCGGTGTAGCGGCGCGGCTTGCCGTCCTTGCCCGCCGGCTGTTCGCGCACGGTGTAGCGGATGGGGATGTGCGATGCGGCAACGTAGGCGAGGCCGCTGCCCGGATCGTAGGCCACCGGCGACCAGTTGGCGCCGCCGACGGCACCGGGGGCGACGCGGGTGCCTTCGACGCTGGGCGGGGCAAAGAGGTTTTCCTGGGGAACGAAGGCTTCGGATTTGAAGAGCAGGTCGCCGTTGCGCCGGTCATGGGCGAAGAACCAGCCGACCTTGGAGGCCTCGCCCACGGCGGGGATGGTGCCGTGGGCGGTGGGCAGGTCGAAGAGCACCGGCGGGCTGGCCACGTCGTAGCCCCACACGTCGTGGGGCACCTGCTGGTAGTGCCAGCGCAGCTTGCCGGCGTCGATGTCGATGGCGGCCAGGGCCACGGTGTAGAGGTTGTCGCCGGGGCGCGAGCTGTCGTCGAGCTGGGGCGAAGGGTTGCCGATGCCCACGTAGAGCAGGCGCGACTGCGGGTCGTAGGCCGGCGTGGTCCAGGCCGAGCCGCCGCCGTGCTTGGCGGCTTCGGGGTACTTGGCGAGCTCGGCCTTTTCCCGGGCGATGTCGCGGTGCAGGGGCACGCCGTCCGGCGTCGTGGCGCGGAATTCGCCCTCCCAGCCGGTTTCGGCGATGGTGTCGAACTGCCAGACGCGCTTGCCGGTCTGGGCGTCGAAGGCGGCGTAGAAGCCGGGGCGCCCGTAGCTGCCGGCAAAACCGACGACGGCGCCGACCGGGGCGTTGGGGGTGGTGCCTTCCAGGTGCAGGCCGTAGCCGACGCCGGTGATGCCGATGACGACCTTGCCGTCGATGACCAGGGGCGCCATGTTGGCGCCGACGCCGGTGGTGCCGGTGGCGGCCTGGCCGCGCAGGCGGTCCTGGCTGTCGAGCTGGTCGACGGCCTCGGTGGGGCCGCCGTCGGTGGCCAGGGGCACGTCCCACACCGGCTTGCCGGTCTTGGCGTCCAGGGCGATCAGGCGGGCATCCACCGTGCCCATGAAGACCTTGCCGTGGGCGACGGCGACGCCCCGGTTGGCGGGACCGCAGCACATCTTGTCGGTGGTGCGCTTGTGCTCGTAGCGCCAGAGTTCCTGGCCGGTGACGGCATCGATGGCGGCCACGTGGTTGTAGGGCAGAGCCAGATACATGACGCCATCGACCACCAGCGGCGTGGCCTGGAAGGAGGCTGGGATGCCGGTCTGGTAGATCCAGCGCGGCGCCAGTTGCCGCACGGAATCACGGTTGATGGCGGCGAGCGGCGAGAAGCGCTGGTTGGAGTAATCGCGCCCGTAGGACATCCAGTTGGCGGCATCCCGAGGGGCGGCTCGCAGGCGCGTGTCGTCGACCGGCGCTGCGAGGGTGAGGGAAGAAGCGCTGGCAAGGGCCAGCAGGCAGGGAAGCAGGCGGTGCGGGAGCATGGGGCGGACTCCGAAGAGGCACGCTGCACGGGGCAGCAACGACGCCGATGGTGCCGCCGGACGCCCTGCGGGGCCTAGGGCAATTTGCCCGGGAAATCACCGGGTTTCTGCTGAAATATTGGCTGCGGGGGGCAGCCTTACTGGGTCGCCAGCACACTCTCTGACGGTCGGCCGATGACCTGTTCCATCTGCGCGTGGGATCAGGGGTTGCTGCCGACCACCGTTGCCGCGGCGGCGTAGGCCTTCAGGTTTGCCAGTTTGACCACGCCGGGGCTGTGCAGGGCGGCGATCTGTTCCGCGTCGATCTGCAGCTTTTCGATGTTCTGTTGCAGGTTGATGGCATAGGGGTTGGGTGTGGCCGGCGGCTTGGCGTTAGGCCCGCAGGGTGCAGGCGGCACCTTCGACCTGCGGTGTTTTCGCAGATCGGCCTGCGGCCGGAGGGGCGAGGGGGCCGCAGCAAGATCGCTGGTTTGCCCCCGCCCCACGGGGCTTCAATGCGCCATGTGTCCGGCGTGCTCACCCGGGACAGAGGCTGTGCCCGCATCCCAGTGACCCATGAGGGTCGGATCCAGCATCCCGAAGATCATGGCGACATGGGCGATCACCAGAAACACGGCGACGCAGCCCGCGTGCCACCACAGTCGACGCTCGTGGGCCCAGGAGCCGCCGATAAGCCTGAGGTCCAGCAGCGCCATCGTCACCAGCGGTAGAACGCCGGCCAGGTAGGCCCCGACGGCCATCATGTCGGCCGGTCCACGCCACTGGTTGCCCAACGTCAACGGGATCACGGCGGTCTTCAGCAGGTAGGCAAATACGCCGGTGAAGTACACGCCACCCAGGACGCTGGCGGTTCGGTTGATGCGCACGAGCAGGCCATCGCGGGCCCGGTGGTAGAGCACGAACAGTTCGGTGATGGCCACGGTTTCGGCCAGCACCACGGGCACGGCCATGAAGATCAGCAGGTTCCAGGGCTGGTTGTCAGCCAGGAGCTGCATGTAATGGGTCATGTTCATGAGGAATCCCTCGGTGAAGTTCGGCAAAGGTCACACCTCCAGCGCATCGCCGGGACGTACGACGCGAGAAGTGCTTGCGGAAAGGGGGCGGCAGCACCCCTTCAGTGCTTCAGCCGATGGGAGGGGGTGTTTCCGGCGCCGTGACGCGGTTTGTCAAGACGTGCGTCGTGCCCGGATTGAGCGTGTGGTTCAAACCCGTGTGCGAGTCCTGTCGCACGCACGACACCAGACCGATGGACGGGCCGGCGTTCATGCAAGATGCTCCACCCGTGCAAGCACCGCCTGCACACGTGCCTGTCACCGGCTTGTGGTGCGGACATCCTGCAATGTCTGGGGCATGACGTTCGAGCTCCGCCTGGGACACCGACGGGAAGACCGGCATCCTGGACTTGTGGCCGTGGCAGGCAGGGTTGTTTTCCCTGACTTGAGGCGCTGAAGCCAGCCCCTGACTCCATGCGGCGCAAACCCCTGCGACGCCCAGCATCAGGGCGACGCACCAACGGAGCAGAACGCGAAGGCAGTGGCGTGTCATGGCGGATGGAGTGCTCAGAGTCTCCATGCGTTCAGGCTAAAAGACGGGAGGGGGCTTGCCCTTGATGTGCTTCAAGTGCGCGCCCTTCCATGTTCAAGACCTTCCGGAAAGCCCCTCACGCAGGCCAGTCCCATCCTTGAAGTCGATCGCTCCATCGTGCAGGGCAAGGCCACTGCACGCGCCGCCCATCAGCTGGACCTGACCAGCAAGTCCGTGGCCCATCTCGACGGCATGTGGGCACCGAGCTGATGCGTTGTTCCTTTCATCGCGCATCTTCTGGTCCCGCTGACTGGAAGCTCTCACAAGGAGCTGACCCGTTTGCTTTTTCGGGCATCGCTTCGAGCATGGATACACGGTTACGCCCGCCGGCCTTGGCTTGGTACATGGCCATGTCCGCCCGCTGTTGAATGCTGGCCATGTTCTCCATCGCATTGCGTGCGCTGGCGACGCCAACACTGGCTGTCACTCGCAACGGCGCGCCGTGCACTTCGATGCGCAGGTCTTCGACCACAGCTCGAAGCTTTTCCGCAAGGACGAGGGCGTTGTTGGTGTCGGTGTCCGGCAGGAAGACGGAAAACTCTTCGCCGCCGATGCGAGCGACCGTGTCACTCCGACGAACGGTTGCCGCGAGGGCCGATGCCACGGTGCGCAAGACGGTGTCGCCAGCCGCATGACCGTGGCCGTCGTTGATGCGCTTGAAGTGATCCAGATCGATGAACAGCACGGAACATGCCGCATTGGATCGTTGAGCCGATGCGATCCAGTGATCACATAGCTCGTAATAGGCCCGCGCGTTCAGGAGTCCCGTCAGCGGATCGTGCGTGGCCTGCTGAACCAGTCGCTCATTGAGCACCCGGACCCGCTTGAGGTAGGAGATGGACCGCGACGCGTACAGGTGGAAGAACAGCGTCATGTAGACCAAACCCAGCACCAGCGTCGCCATCGCATTGGGCGAGTAGGGGCGGGACAGCATCGGGTTGCCGAGCAGCAACCCGACGCCTGTGGCCAGCGAGACCGCCAACCCGGGGCCCCTGCCCAGCAGCAGGTAGACCCCAGACACGTTGGTGAAGAACCAGAGCACTCGAAGCTCGTCTTCCGGAACGTGAACCAGCGCCGAGACGTACTCCAGCTCGCAGGCCAGCAGATAAGACCACGCCACCAGGCGGAAGCGTTCCTTGTAGCCCCTCAAGAACCACCACAGTGCAAACGTCCCGACCGAGAACACCTCCATCATCCTGAGGTGCGGGTTGTCCATCGGATTGGCGCCCAGCTCACCAGCGATCACGAAGACCAACGTGATCACCGCCCCCGTCAGCATCACGGCAGCGAGGAACCGATAACGGAAAGCGAGGTACTCCTCGCTCTCATCGAAGGTGACGGCGCCAAAGAGCGCGCGCTCAAGCAGGGTTGTCGAGGTCATGTCGATCAGCGTCGGCAGGCGGCGCCCAGCCGATCATGCTAGTTCGACAACGTCCGCATGGTTCTGCGGGGACACCCCCTTCTTGCTGGCTGAAGCGCGCAGGATGTCACGAGAAGACGCGTCGTCTTGACGGCTCAGCAGGCCGCCCCCGAACCAAGAACTGGGCACTATTCACTCATGCGCAGACTTGTCGAAATTTCTCCCCGGTTCGCGGGTTGATGGCCTGCGGTGGAGGTGGCGGCTCGTCGACGGGCAGCGCAAGCACGGCGACCACCTTGGCCAAGACGGGCTCCCTGTCGCTGGGCACCGTGACGTTGAATCCGTCGTCGGTGTACCTGGGCGATGGTGTTCCTTCAGACAAGAAGGCCACGAACCAGTTCAGCTCCTCGACCCCGCTCGGGTTGACGTACACGGTCGATCTGGGGGAGATGACTTCTGCGATGGAAGGGTATGCCAACCTCGTGATCACGGCGCAGATTCGCGGCGTGGATGGGCTGACGTGTCCCGGCGATCTCGTGACGGTGTTCCAGTCGACGTCGGCGTCAGGCACCCGCGTCAACACGTCCAACCCGGTGCGCATCAGCTCCGCGGACGTGGCGACGGTGGATCCGGTCAACTATGTCGTCACCGTTCCCGCCACGGCGTTCAAGGCTGCGGCAGGACACCTTTACGCCGAGGTTTCCGTGCAGGGGCAGAAGTGTGCCGGCGGCAGCGAATATGACGATCTGGAGATCGCCGCCGTGAACGCCAGCTTCTCGGCCAACTGACGGACGGCTGCTGCCGGGTGCCATCGGCAGCCGGGCCCACCGCCTTTCTGGCGGTGGGCCCTTGTGCCTTCTATTGGGCTCACCCGGTGTCCCTTTTTCAGCGGATCATCGCTTCAGTCACCACCTGCGGTTGAACGTGGGCCATCATGGTGGCGATTCGCCGGGATTCGGCGCTGCGCCGTTTGGGAGAGATGGCGCAGTGCATGTTTTGCCCTCCGGCAGAACCCGGGTGAGTCACTTCTTTTCCGTACCGACCATGCACGCCTTGTTGAATGCCATTGCCATGATGGAGCCTCCCGAAGAGGCGGGTCGCCTCTTCCATGGACGGGGCGGGCTGCATCCCGGGTGCGAGCACTGGGTCCTGGACGCTTATCCACCGGTGTGGGTTCTGACCAGTTTTCAGCCGATCGACGAAGCCGAGATTCAGGCGGTGCAGGCCGCGCTTACCTCACGGTGGGCCCAGCGGGCGCCGGGTCGGCCGCTGAATCTTGTCTTCCAGTGCCGCCACGAGGGGCGGGCCGAGACCCGCTTGCTGTGCGGGGAGGCGCCCGACTCCCACGTGGTGTCTGAGGGGCCGGCCCGCTACCGCGTGCATGTGCTGCGGGGGCAGAACCACGGTCTGTTCCTCGACATGGCCGAAGGCCGGCGCTGGGTGCGCGAGCACGTGGCGGCGCATCCGGGGCTGCGGGTGCTCAACCTGTTCGCCTACACCTGCGCGTTTTCGGTCGTGGCCTTGCAGTCCGGGGCGCGCCAGGTGGTCAACGTTGACATGAGCGGCGGTGCGCTGGGCATCGGCAAGCAGAACCATGCGCTCAACGGGCTGACGGCGGGCGCGAGCTTCCTGCCGCACGACATCTTCAGCTCGTGGGGCAAGATCAATCGAAGCGGGCCTTATGGCCTGGTGATCGTCGATCCGCCGAGCTTTCAGCGGGGCAGCTTCGTGGCCACCAAGGACTACGCCCGGCTGATGCGCCGCCTGCCCGACCTGCTGGCGCCGAGCGGACACGCGCTGCTGTGTCTGAACGCACCCGAGCTGGGCATGGCGTTCCTGCGGGAGCAGATGAGCGAGCTGGCGCCAGAGCTGAGCTTCGTGGAGCGCGTGGCGAACCCGGCCGTGTTCGCGGACGTGTCGGCCGAGCGCTCGCTCAAGGTGTTGGTCTACCGCGCGCCCGAGCTGCCGAAGTCCGCCGGCATCTGAACGGCCACCACCCGGCCGCGGGCCGTGACGACGCCGTTGGCGATCACCTCGCAGTCCACCATGACCTTGCGGCCCTTGATTTCCGCCACGCGCCCGCGCAGCTCCAGCGGATCACCCAGCGGCGTCGGCTTGAGGAAGTCGACATGCAGCGACCCGGTGACGAAGCGGAACGCTGGCTCGGTGCCCATCTCGCGGCCTTCCTGACGGTACATCGCGGCAGCGGCCGTGCCCGTGCTGTGGCAGTCGATCAGCGAGGCGATCAGCCCGCCGTAGACAAAACCGGGAATGGCCGTGTGGTACGGCTCGGGCTGGAAATGCGTGACGGTCTCGTCGCCGTCCCAGACGGTCTTGATCTGATGGCCGTGTTCGTTGTGGCTGCCGCAGCCATAGCAGTGCGACAGGTTCTCGGGGTAATGGTCCTGGAAGGCAGACATGGGCGACTCGACGGCGTGGAACAAGGACGCCAGCCTGAGCCGGTTTGTCGACCGGATCCATCCGGGCAGACCTGGGGGCGTGGTCTTGGCGCATCAGGCGGATTGCGCTCAGCGGAGTGGTGTTTCCCCAAGATCCCGACGTGTTTGGTGGACCGAAGGAGGATCGAACTCCCGACCTCTGCATTGCGAATGCAAAAAATGGACACTTTATGATCCCTTGTGAGACTAAAAACACTATATAAAACAGATGGTTGAGTGTTTTGCAGTCTCGCTGCGTGTCACAATGTTTTCCGTACCGATTACGTACGGAGCCCAGGTGGCAAAAGCATCTATCCACACCGTTGCCGGCCGATCAAGGCTGGACCCCAAGCGCGAACCCTACTGGGTCCAGTTGGGGGCTGGGCGCTACGTCGGATTCCGCAAGCTCGCGGATGGTCCCGGCACATGGATCGCCCGCCTGCGCGACGTCGCGGCCGCGCGGTACTTGTTCAACTCTTTCGGCGACTTGGCAGGCGTGCCTGATTGCGATCGGTTCACAGTAGCGAAAGGGAAGGCAGAAGCTTGGTTTTCCCACATCGCCAGAGGTGGATCCACAACGGCAGGAACCGTATCCCAGGCGTGCTCTGAATACGTTGCGCACGTTCGCCGAGAGAAGGGCGAAAAGGCCGCCGCCGATCTGGCCGGCCGTTACCTGCGGTGGATTGACGAAGACCCCATTGGGGGCATAGCTCTGAAAGAGGCCACGCGCGGGCACTTCCTGTCATGGGTCACGCGCGTTCGGGCGGCTCCCTTGGTTTCTAGGAAGGGGGCAAAGAAGGGCGCCCGCCTGTCGACCGGCAATGCAGGCGACGGCGCAAAGGTGCGCAGCGTTGCAACCTCGAATCGAGATATTGCAGCGGTCCGCGCCGCCCTGAATCATGCGCAAGATGAAGGGTGGGTGGCAGATTCGTCCGCGTGGGACAAGCCGATGCGTGACATGGAAGGCGCCCAAGAGGTGCGACCGGGAGGCGCTCGCCGATACATCGCGCCGGCCGAGCGTCGAAAAATACTCAATGCCAGTGCAGAGGATTTTTCGCGTTTTCTGCAAGTGCTCAACTGGCTCCCATTGCGCCCGGGGGCACTGGCCGCGATCAACGTCGATGGGTTGGACACCACACACAAGTCACTGCAAGTCGGCTGGGACAAACGGCATGAACCCCGAGTGATACCGCTGCCCTCGGCCATCTACGAATTCCTGGCTGAGTGCGCGAAAGGGCGTAATGGAGGCGATCCGCTCCTTTCTCGCGCCGATGGCTCGCGCTGGGACAAAGACGCCTGGGCGCATGAGATGGAGCGTGCCGTCACTGGGGCGGGGCTGGACCATGCTGCGCTATATGCAATTCGCCATTCGGTGCTCACGGACCTGCTGACCTCCGGCGCGGATGGCCTGACGGTCGCGCGCCTGGCCGGTACATCTATGGAGATGCTTCAGGCCACTTACGGGCACCTCACGGCGAAAGCGGCAGTCAGTGCCCTGGAGAAGATGACGCGAATCTAGCGCGGCTGCTGCGCGAGCAGGTATTACGTCAGAACCGAAACACCCGGCCACGCGCCGGGTTTGTTATTCGTGATGATGAATGATGAATTTGGGTGAAGATTAATGATCAGATAGGATTACGCGTACACTCAAACCCCGCAAGGGGCGGCGATGCCGGCCTATCGGAATACTCAATAACACTCCAACAGCCTTGAGTGTACGAGTATGAACCACCGAATTGCGCGTTTGCCCGAGTTAATCCAATCTGTAGGCCTCTCCAAACCGACCATCTACAAACTCATCCGGCAACAACAATTTCCTGCGCCGATCAAGATTGGCCCGAAGGCTTCAGGCTGGCTGGTGTCCGAGATCGACGCCTGGATTGCAGAGCGCGCCGCGCAGCGCGACCACAAATAAAAGGGGGCCGCCCGGCATGGCAGCCCCCAAGCACAACAATCACACGAGCAATTATATCAAGGCCAGAGAGAAATTCAAGGCCGAGATACTAATTGCCAGATTAACAAAAACCGGCGGACCACTCACCAAAATACTATCATTCCCCGGCGGCAAACTGGTGAAGGATGCCAGCCGTTGCAGCATGGCGCGCGGGGCCATCGAGTCCGTCGCGGTCAGCTCCATGGGTGAACTGGCCGATGTGCTGGTGAGCCTGGACGTGAATCAGGCGGTGGCCATCACGAACCGCCACTTTCCCGCCGGCACGCCCTTGGTGTCCAAGGCGCGCGCCAAGCGTGGAGAGCCCGGAATCACGCGCACCCTGGGCAACTTGCCGGCCGAGCGTGGCGGGATGTTCCTTGTCCTCGACCACGACCCCGACGGGCAGCCCTGCCCGCTGGACCCGGCCGAGGCCGTGGCCCTGTTGGAGCGTGCGTGCGGCGCCATCCCCGGCACCGCTGCGCACGTCGTCACCCGTTCGAGCTCTGCCGGCGTGATCGCACCGGACGGCACGCCCCTGACCGGTGGCGCGTCGTTTCACGTCTGGCTGGCCATCAAGGACGGCGCCGACCTGGCGCGGTTCCGCAAACACCTCGAAGCCTGGTTGTGGCTGCAGGGGATGGGCTGGGTGATGGTGTCGAAATCCGGGGCCCGACTGAAGCGGACGGCTCTGGACTTGTCCGTTCTTTCGACCGAGCGCCTAGTTTTCGAGGCCTCGCCGATCCTGCGCGACGGGCTGACCCAGCTCCGGCCCGACCCGGTCGTTTCTGAAGGTGCGGGCCTGGACACGTCCCGCCTAGATCTGACCACCGAAGAACTGGCCGAAGCCGCCAGCCTGAAGTCTGCAGCGAGCCGCGCCAAAGCGGGCGAGGCCGCCGACGTGTCTGCCAAGTACCTGGAGGCATCCGCCGCCCGCCTCGTGCGTGAGACAGGCACCACGATCGAGGCCGCACGCGCCACGGTTCAGGCCCGCCAAGCGCTGGTACTGACGCCCGGCGATGTGCTTTACCTGGACGAAGCCGGCCCGGTCACGGTTGCCCAGGTGCTGGCCGATCCCGAGGCGTTCGATGGTGCCACGCTGGCCGATCCGTTGGAGCCGGACTACCAGGGCGCGCCGGGCAGCATCACGCCCGACAAGGCCGTGATCCAGTTCCGGAACGGCGCGGTGACGGTGTTTTCCCACGCTCACGGCGGGCAGGTCTACACGGTCGACGCCACGCCGCCGGAAGCGGCCAACGACAACACCCGCCCGGTCAACGCCTGGAGCCTGGAACCGGTCGACGTTACCGGCAAGAACCGCGCGCAACTGCTGGACATGCTGGGCAAGTCCACGGACCCCGAGGACGCTGCCGCGCTGTGCCTGGCTGTGGCCCGCCGGTTCTACATGACCACGCCCGTCCAGGACACCATCGAGGGCCTGCTGGCGACTATCGGCGCCGCACTGCCTGCCGGCCTGGTGCACCCTGCAACCTTGCGCAGCATCGGCGCCCGGCTGTCTGCCGCACTGGTGCACCGCAAGGCCGCCGCGCTGGACCATACTCGCATTCCTGCCAGCGTGGCCGCTGCGCACAACGTCGAGCACGTCGCGGCCCTGCCCAGCCTGTCGCCCACCGATTACAAGGGCGTGATCGCGGTCCGCGCGCCGATGGCGTCGGGCAAGACTCAAACGATCGGACGGCCGTTCATCGCGTGGGCCAAGGCCGCCGGAATGTCTCCGCTCGCCATCGTGCACCGGGTCTCTCTGGTCCATGAACTGGCCCGCACTCTGGGGCTGGTGAAGTATGACGACCTGGACCGAGTTTCCGCGAGCGTGCTCAAGGCTGACGAGGGCGTTGCCATCTGCCTGCCCAGCATCACCGCCCGCGCGCTGGCGCCCGCCGTCCACGCTGCACGGGTGCTGTTCATTGACGAGGTATCGCAGGTGCTGCGGTTCCTGTCGTCGCGCGATCACTGCAAGACCAACGACGCTACGAACGAGGGCGTATATCGCAAGCTGCGTGAGCTGGTGGCCGGTGCCGAATGCGTGATCGTGGCCGATGCCGGATGCGATGCACGGACGATCCGGTTTCTGGAGGACTGCCGCCCGGGCGAGCGGTTCCGCATCATCGAAATGGAGCACCGAGCCGAGGGCATCGAGGCTGCCCACCACTACGGAACCAGTGCCGCCGCTGCTGTGGTTTCCGAGTGCCTGGTGGAGTTGCTGGACGGCGGGCGGGTGTGGATCGCCACCGAGTCCAACCGCCGATCAAAAGTGCTCGGCGAGTTCTTCGCGTCCCAGGGCTTGAAGGTGCTGGCGGTGAACGCCGACAACAAGGGCAATCGCGCCCAGGCCGCGTTCCTTGCCGACCCTGAAGGGCAATCGCGGCTGTATGACGTGGTCATTGCATCGCCCGTCATCGGCTCTGGCCTGAGCATCGAGCACCGGGACGGCGGCGCCCACTTCACGCTTGGGGCGTTCATCGGCGGCGGGTCTCGCATCACCCCGGCCGACGCTGCCCAGGCCATGCGTCGAGTTCGCTATCTGCGCCGCTACGTGCTGGGCCTACTGCCCAACAGCGAGACGGGCCGCCAGTCCGGCAAGTCCATCGAGTGCGCATGGCTGGAGGCCTCTGCAGCCGAGGGCGTGCCGGCTTTGCCTGACACGTTCTCGGGTCTGGTGGCGGACATCGAGGCCTCGGACGCCAACGCCCGCGCCGACTTCGCCGCCGGCCTGCTCTGGAACCTGGAGGCAGCCCACTGGACCTTGACGCGGGGGAACAGCGACGGCGAGGACGTGGCCGCCGACCTGACGATGATCCGTGACCGCCTGGACGCTGAACATCGTGCCGCGCTGATTGCTTCGCCGATCCTGTCGGACTTCGAGGCCGAGCGCCTGCGCAGCCAGCCGAACCGCACCGAAGCCGACGCCATCGCGCTGGAGGCCGCACGGATCCGCCGGAGCCTGGGTGTATTCGAGCTGGATGAGGCCACGCTGGACTTCTGGGACGGTGGCGCGGCTGTGCGGCGCATGGACCGATTCAGCGCATGGCGGGGCGTGGTGGCTGCCCACGATGACCGCAACGACAACCCGGCCCGCCGCCGATACGCCCGCGCGGTGGCGGCGGCCTATGCCCGAATCTTTGCCGGGATCGACCTGGCCGGGGGCGTCCGCATCACCGACGAACTGGCCGACATCGCCCTGGATCGCATCATCGAACTGCGCCACGTTGCTGCACACCTCGGCATCGTGCCCAAGTCCTACGGTGTATGGGATGAGCGCAAAGACGGCACGGTCTTGCCGTTCAAGCGGCCGAAGAACGCCCGCCAAGAACTGGCCGAGGTGCTGCGCCGGATGGGCCTGAAGTGGCGTGCAGTGACGGCCCGTGTGTGCACCCCTGGCGCTAGTCCCTCTGAGACTAAACCCGAGGGTGCACACAAGCCGGCGGCGAAATTCGGGCGCGTCTACATCCTGGACCAGGCGAGCGTCGACGCCATGCAGGCTTGGGCCGATCGACGCAACGCACGCCGCGCGACCATCAAGGCACTGGACGACATGACTGTCGGCGAGGCGCTGGAAGTGCAGAGACAGCCCGGGTTCACCGGCGAGCGCGTGATCGGGCGAGTGATCGCGTTCATGACGCGGCCGGTAATCGGCAGGCTGTTGGACACGGGGCATGCGTGGCGCCGTTTTGTTGATCACTGCGCGCAGGCCGCGTGACCATGCAGACGTGTATGGTCGGGCCTGCCTGGCAGCCGCTGGGGCACGGGCAGCAGGTGGCCCCGACCGATACCCCCACCCCCACACGGCAGGGGGTATGCCCATTTCCTCCCTATGGGAGTGAGTTGTTACCCCCCCCCCGCATCAAGGTACTCCGCCGTACCGTGCACCATACGGGGGCATGGCCTCCGTGTCGCCCAACCTGTGCATAACCTGTGGATATGTGTTTTAGGATTATCAACTACGGTGTGTGAGGTCGTGCGCGTTTTTGTGCGAACCCCGCAAGTGTTCCGCTCGTAATCGGGTCGGCATCATGCCTTCACCGCAACGAACTCGAACCGCACCAACATGCAGCGCAAGACCGTACCCAACCACACCCCAGCGAAATCCATCCGCCAACTTCTGACCGAGGTCGACGCAGCCCCCGCCGCGGAACTCCACCAGCCGCCCGGATTCGATCACCCGACCCGCATTACCCCGGTCACGCCTGCCGTGGTGGGCGAGATCGACCTGGCCGGCGAGATGCTGCCTGCCGCCAGTGCCGCCGCAGCCCAGGGTTTTTTCTTCTCACCCTTGAGCCTCGACGAACCTGGCAGGGTGCTGCGCATGAGCGAAGCCATCATGCGCCTATCGCGTGTCTGCCGCGCCGGTGGCCAGATGGTGTTTGCGAACACCGCCCCTGTCTCTGCGCCGTCGACCGCCAATGGACCGGTGTTCTACACGCGCCCGACCGTCGCGAAGATCCTCAAGCCCGCGCCCTTCACCCCGCTGGCCGATGGCGCACAGGTCGCCGTCTCCGCATGGCCGACCGTGACCGACACCGTCACGGTCAAGGATGCTGCCACCCATAGCGTTCACCTGAAAATCTCCCGCCGCGATCAAAAAAGCATGCCGGATGAGCTGCTTGCATACGAAATCGGCTACGCGGTGGTCCATGGACTGGCGAACCTCTTCGATCAGGTGGTTCTCGCCGCGATCCTGGCCAAGAACCCGGCCGCGTTCTCCTTCGGTGCCATGGCTGCGCACAACGTCAGCGCCCAGGATCTGCGCGCGATCGTTGGGACGAACGGCACCGGCTTCGTGATGCGCGCCGACGGCACGCCGGCCCTGTCCAACGGACTGCCCGCGGAACTGTCCCCGAGTATGGCTCAGACCATCGCGGGAGATTTCGGCACCGCATTCGGCTTCGTTGCCGACCACACGCGGCTGGTGCTGAAGCGCACCGCCGTTGATGGCGAGCTGGATGTGGTTTGTCATGTCTCGGTCAAGCCATCGGTCCCCGACGTGGGCTACTTCGGCGTGGTGGGAGCTTGATATGTTCGGCCGATTCAAACCCGCGCGCGAAGACGTATCAATTCCCAAAGAAGTCGGCGAAGTCCTCGACGCCGCATCGGTCGCGATCCGTGCCGGTGCCGAGCGCGAGAACGATCGCGCCGTGCTGCTGCTGGCCGGCGGCGCTGGCGGAATCTATGTTTCGCAAGTACCCGACTGGCTGTCCGCCCAGTTCCCGCGCCTGGACGAGAAACAGCGTGCGCGCGTGGTCGACAGGGTTGCAACGATGGTCCGACTTGCCGCGATGGACCACCAGCGCGCCGCCCGTGCGCAAGTCGCACCTGAGCGCATGGGCTGGGCCGCCTGGCGCCCGCTGCGCTCATTTGCTGATCTGTGAGAACGACATGAGCAACACCAACACCAACACCAACACCACCGCCGAGCCGCATCGCACGTCGATTTACTTGCAACCCGAGATCAGGGCGCTTGTTGATCGTGAACGTTTGTCTATGAGCGCCGCATTGGGCGCAGCAGTTTCGTTCAACCTGGCCGTAACCGCGCTGATTGCGAGGGGTGCCGCCGCCCGCGCTGCTGAACGCAAATAGTTTCTCGACCCGGCCCAGACGGGGAAATCTGGGCGCGCCGCCTGACAAGCGCGGGAACCACCAGGCCAGGTCTCCCGGGTTGCACCTGCGACACAAGCAGCCCGGACCCATTTCGTCGCACGGATACACCGCATGCAACACACGAGCCACATTTACGACACCAACACCAGAACCTTCGACCCGCGCAGCGTCCGCGCGCTGGGCCAGCCGGTCGAGAAGGATCCACAGCGCGTGGCAGCCCTGGTCGCCGAGGCTGCCGAGGCCCTTCGGGCTGCTGAGCTGGCCCTGGCAGCAGCCGGCCAGTCCCTGGACGCCATGAAGGCCGGCGAGCTGGCCCGGAAGAACGAGGCCGAGAAATGACAGCGGCGTCTGCACTCAAGGCCGCAGCAGCAGCGCTCGAATCTGCCCGGCTCCATCCCGACCTGGTGGCCCGGTTCCGCAGCGAGTCACGAGCCGCGGAACGTCAAGAAGCAGAGCGTGACGCTCGCCGGTCCATGCTGCTCGAAATGGGCAGGTGGGTCGATGTCGACGGTTTCTGCGACGACGAGGAGTGACGGATGTCCAAAGTCACAAACGAGCAAGCCGCCGCAGAAATCGGCGCACTATTTCGCGAGCGATTCTTCGCGAGTACCGACCCAAGTACACAGGTGATTGGCCTGTTGGCTACCGCTGCGGCGATGCTGCGCGGCGCTGGCCGCGATGAGCTGGCGTCCCTTGTCGAGCAAGAACTTTTGGCCGCCGGAGACGCGATCGACGCCATCAATGCGATCAAGTACGGAGGACCGACCAATGTCTGACCTGCTGCCGCCCAATCGGACCGCGGCCGAATCGGCGCTGGCTGAGACGGTCGGCCGGCTGTCGAATGTGCCGATCCCGATTCGGCCGCTCATCGATCCGGCTGCCTGCCCGGCGCACGTGCTGCCGTGGCTCGCGTGGGCCTGGAGTCTGGACGATTGGGACCCTGCTTGGACTGAGGCTCAGCAGCGCGCTGCGGTGGCTGCGTCGGTGGATGTCCACCGGCACAAGGGCACGATCGGAGCCGTAAAAAGAGCGGTCACAGCCCTAGGCTTCGATGCCGAAGTGCGCGAATGGTGGGCGACGCGTCCGCAAGGTTCGCCCTACACGTTTGAGCTGGAAGTGCATGGGGGGCAGACCGGCTGGTCGGCGGCAGATCTGGCGCGGCTGCAGAAGGTAGTGTCCAGCGCCAAGAACTTACGGAGCCACATGACCACGGTCGCACCCGTCGTGACAGCGAAGCCGGGACCGCATGTCGCAGCGGTGGCCGGCATGGGCAATGATGTCGCGGTTCAATTCGGTGGGTACAACGTCCGGGCTGACGGGGCTTGGACCGCAAACGGCGCCGCGCAGGCAAACGGCCTGAAACTGTAGCCAGGTAATCCCCCCCCCCATGGGGGATAGGATCATCTCAGACGAGACGCCACGCTCTCACGAGTGGATCACGACCTCATCACAGCACTGGCCGCCGCGCGGACCTCGAAGAGCCCGCATCGCGCCTGCTTGTGGTTCTGGCCCTCTGGTTTCGCGGGGTTCGGTAGACATCCCCGCAGGTAAGACACGGCCCATCGCCGTGATTTTTCGACTTCCGGACGCACTGCCGCAGGATCAAACTGGCGTTCACCAACACTGCAGGGGGCGTTCATGCGTACGGCGAAAACACCAATCACCATGTCAGAGATCGAAGCAGGGATTCAGGAGGTCGGCGGGACCTTGTCAGACTTGCAGCGCTTGATGGACCGATCCGCTTCGGTCTACGAGATGAAAGGGGAGTTCACCCGCATCGCGGCGGCCGCAGTTGCAAAGCTGACTGCCTTGTCTGGCAAGGTGAAGGCGGTCAGGGATCCGGCCGCCGCCGTCCGGACAATCAAGTCAGCTCCTGGGACCAGGAAGGACCGAGATGCGGCGGTGGGACTCGCTACCCGGCTGCTCTTGGACCCTGGCCGCGGAGACTGACCAGCGATCGGACATTCCGTACAGATTCCGTACGGGAAAAACAGAAGGGCGTGGAATTTCTCCCAAGCCCTTGATTTATATGGTGGACCGAAGGAGGATCGAACTCCCGACCTCTGCATTGCGAACGCAGCGCTC
>CAYRBG010000029.1:0-20050 GCA_964422355.1 uncultured Sphaerotilus sp.
GGACCGCATCGCCAAGTACAACCAGCTGCTGCGCATCGAGGAAGACCTGGGCGACATCGCCGTCTACCCGGGCCGCGCTGCGTTCTACAACCTGCGCTGATCGCGTCCTCGTTTCAGGCGGAGCTTTCATCTTGCGCAGTGTGACGGTCGTGCTGGCTGTGTTGCTGGCGGTGGTCCAGGGTCAGCTCTGGCTCGGCCACAACGGTCTGCCGCACGTGCGTGAGATGCGCAAGAACGTGGCCGCCCTCGAAGCGGCCAACGACGAGGCCCGCCTGAACAACGACCGCCTGCTGGCCGAGGTCCGCGACCTCCAGCAGGGGCTGGAGATGATCGAGGAAAAGGCCCGGATGGAGCTGGGCATGGTCCGACCGGACGAGATTCTGGTGAAGTACGCCAACTCCGTCCGATGACGATCGAACTTCCACCCCAAGCGGTGACATGCGTGCTGACGGGCCCCAGGGGCCCGTCTTCTTTGGTGGCTGTGGATCGCCTGCGTGACGCGCTGATCGATCGCCTCCCTGGTCGCCGCGTGTCGCTTCTGCGACCGCCGATTCCGCCCCATCGCCCCCCAGATCTCACCCCCCAGCGGGACGGGGCCGATCCAGCGGCGGTCAAGGTGCAGACACCTTCGGTGGTGCTGATCGACTGCACCGGCCCCTCCGCCGACCCCGCATACCCGCTTGGGGAGGCGCGCAACTTCTGTCGAGAGGCCTGCTTGGTGCTGTGGTTGGCCTCCTCTGCGCCCACACCCAACCCCTCTTTCACCGCGCAGACAGGCTTTGTCGATCGTGCATGGCTGCTGCAGGAACGCATCGCCCACAGCGTGGTCCACACGCTCGATGCCACGGCGCTGGACCGCATCACCCAAGTGCTGATGACCACCGGCCCAGGATCGGAAGTGCCGCCTCCCCACCACCCACGTTGGCGCCATTGGTGCGGTCGGTGCGGGGACCCCGGCTGCGAGAAGTACCTGTTTCCAAGCGTGCGCGACGCAGCCACACCCCGTTGCAAGTGACCAACGAGGTGTTCCCCACCCCCTTGGTGCTCGGGGCAACGGTGATAATTGCGAAACAACTAGTAACACCATGAGCCGCCAGCCGTCAACGCTCAAGTCCACCCCACCGCCGCCTCTGGATCACGTGCAGACGTTGGATGGCTTGCGTGGCATCGCCATCCTCTTGGTGCTGTTGCACAACCTGGATGTGCTGGAGCTGTCGGGCCGAGGTCACTTGGCGACCCATGTGCTCAAGGAGCTGTTTTATCTCGGGTGGGTGGGCGTTCAGCTCTTTTTTGTGCTGAGCGGTTACCTGATCACGCGGGGCCTGCTGGCCTCCAACCAAGGCCCGGGTTATTTCAGGAATTTCTACATCAAGCGGGCCTTGCGCATCTTCCCGCTGTACTACGTCTCCCTGCTGCTGCTGACGCTCGTGCTGCCGTTCTTCTGGCCGGAGTTTTTCGGTGGTCCCCCCAAGCGCAGCGACGGCTGGCTGTGGGTCTATCTGTCCAACTGGACCGAGCATTTGCTGAGCCCCAGTGGCGGAGAGCCGCGTCTGCCCCACTTCTGGTCGCTCGCCGTCGAAGAACAGTTCTATCTGGTCTGGCCTCTGCTTCTGTGGCGACGAACCGCCCTGCAAACCCTATTCCTGTCCCTCATCATCGTCGCGCTGGGTCCGGTCTTGCGGTGGGTGGCGGTCAGCAAAGGCTTCAGCCCGGAGGCCTTGTACGAGGTGACGCTTTTTCGCATGGACGCGCTGGCCATCGGTGCCGCCCTGGCGGCTTGGCAGGTCCTTCCCCTCACTGGTCGGCCGGCGAAAGGCCAACTGTCGCTGCGCGGCAGTGCGCTGGGTTGGCTGCTCGGCACATCGGCCATCGTGCTGACTGCCATCACATCCAACGGCTTCCAACGGGTGACGCCGTCGATCCAGGTGTCGTCCTACAGTCTGCTGGCCCTGGCCTTTGCACTGCTGCTGAGGGCGGCCATTCAGGATCTGCGCCCGCTGCCGTCCTGGACCCAACTGCTCGTTCGTCCGACCTCGTGGCTGCTGCACTGGCCCTACATCGGTCTCGGTCTGTGGCAGACCCTTCTGAGGCAACGCTGGCTGCGCTTGCTGGGCAAGTACAGCTATGCCCTGTACGTTTTCCACAAGCCTCTGCACGATCGGCTGGGTGAACCGCTGCTGCTTTACTGGACCGGCAGCCGGGAGACGCCCTCGATCACCGTCGCGCTGATCTACATCCTGGTGCTCGGTGCCCTGACCTATGGCGCCGCGCTGGTATCGTGGGCCCTGCTGGAACAGCCGATGCTCAAGCTCAAGGACCGCTGGACGCGCCCTTCCACAGCTCCGTCGTCTGGCCGGGGTACCCCTCTGGTCACCGCCGCCGCCCGTTCATGAATCGGTCTACATCCATGCCGAGGGGAGCGCCGCCGGCAGGGTGAATCAGCTGGGCGACGACAGGCCATCCCCCTGCAACCAAGCCAGCTCGCTGGCCTCAAACCCCGCCTGCAAGCGGGCCTCCACGTTGAGCGGAGGGCGGGGGCGGGGGGCTTGGTAGCGATCCAGCAGCTCGGCGTAGTGCCGTTGAGGATGCAGCCCCTCGCGCTCACACGCCCACACGTACCAACGGTTCCCGATGGCCACATGACCCACTTCTTCGCGCAGCACCGTATCGAGAATCTCGGCGGCACGATCGTCCCCCGCTCGGCGCAGCTTGTCCTGGATCTGGGGCGTGGCGTCGAGTCCCCGGGCCTCCAGTGTCCGCGGCACCAAAGCCATGCGGGCCACGAAATCGTGGCGGGTCTTCCACGTCATCAACCACAGTCCGTCGTGCGCGGGAAAGTCGCCGTAGGCGTGTCCCAGCGAGTGCAGGTGGGTCTCCAAGGCGGAAAAATGCTCGGCCTCCTCCGCCGCGACCCTCGTCCAGTCGGCATAGAACTCGGCCGGCATGCCGGCAAAACGGGCCACGGCGTCCAAAGCCAGATTGATGGCGTTGAACTCGATGTGGGCAATGGCGTGCAGCAGCGCGGCCCGACCCTCCGTGGTGAACGGCGAGCGCATCGGCACCTGGGACGGCGGCACCAGCACCGGCCGTTCGGGCCGGCCGGGCACACCCTGGTCGGCGTCGAGCACCCGCTCGGGATCGAGCGGGGCCGCCGGCCACTCCGCCCACAAGGCACGCACAGCCGCCACCTTGGCAACGGGATCGATCAGGCGCAGAGTCTCCAGAGCACGGGTTCGAACTTCCATCCGTAGAATTTTGCCTTTCCCCGCAACAAGGTTCGGCATGGCCATCTATCAACTCGGCGACGATACGCCAGACATTCACGAAACGGCCTGGGTGGCCGACAGCGCCGACGTCATCGGGAAGGTCCACCTGGGGGTGGAATCCAGCATCTGGTACGGTACCGTCGTGCGCGGCGACACCGATCACATCCGCATCGGCGCGGGCTGCAACATCCAGGACAACTCGGTGCTGCACACCGATGCCGGCATCGAGCTCATCATCGAGGATCGAGTCACTGTGGGTCATCAGGTCACCCTGCACGGTTGTCACATCGGCGAGGGCTCGCTGATCGGCATCGGTGCGACGGTGCTCAACCGGGCCCACATCGGCAAAGGCTGTGTGGTGGGCGCGGGGGCACTGGTCACCGAAGGCAAGGTGTTTCCCGACCACAGCATGATCCTGGGTGCCCCGGCCAAGGCGGTGCGCACCCTGACGAACGAGGAAGTCGCCGCTTTCGGCCGGGGCGCTTCCCACTACGTTCACAACGCACGCCGCCACGCCCAGACCCTGAAGAAAGTCCGCTGATGCCTCCCTTGTTTGAAGAAGAAGCCGGCTCGCAAGACGGCGAACTGCACAAGTTCCTGTTCGAGGGCCTGCCGGTGCGCGGCATGCTGGTCCGGCTCACTGGAGCCTGGCAGGAGATGCTGACCCGCCGAGCGGCCGCTGGCGCCTACCCGCCACCGGTGAGCCGATTGCTGGGCGAGATGAGCGCAGCCGCCGCGCTCATGCAGTCCAACATCAAGTTCAACGGTGCCCTGATCCTGCAGATGCAGGGCGATGGTCCTGTCTCGCTCGCCGTGGCGGAAGTGCAGCCCGATCTGGCCCTGCGCGCCACGGCCACCCTGCGCGGCACCGTCGCCGCCGAAGACACCCTCGACCGGCTGCTCAACGTCCACGGCAAGGGCCGCTGTGCCATCACGCTGGACCCCAAAGACCGCCAGCCTGGCCAGCAACCCTACCAGGGCATCGTGCCGCTGAACGATGCGTCCGGCCTGCCTCACCACACCCTGGCGCAGGTGCTGGAGCAGTACATGCACCAGTCGGAACAGCTCGACACCCGCTTCATCCTTGCCGCCGACGAGCGGGTTGCGGCCGGTCTGCTCATCCAGCGCCTGCCCATCGAAGGCGTGGCCAACCTCGAAAGCACCCACGGCCACGATGCCCCGGACCCCAACGAGGACTACCACCGCATCGCCCATCTCGCCTCCACGCTGACCCGCGACGAGCTGCTCACCCTGGACGCCGACACCCTGTTGCGCCGGCTGTTCTGGGAGGAGACGGTACGGCGCTTCCCTCCATCACACCCCCGATTTGCCTGCACCTGCTCCCGCGAGCGGGTATCGGCCATGCTGCGAGGCTTGGGAGAAGCGGAAGTGGCGGGTATCGTGGCCGAGCGGAACACCGTGGAGATCGGCTGCGAGTTCTGCGGCGCGATGTACCGTTTCGATGCGGTGGACGCGGCGGGCCTGTTCACCCCGCTGGCCGATCAACACCCCTCGTCTTCACGCATGCAGTGAACCCCGGGACCTCTCCCCTTTTGAACCTATGCACCGTCCACCTCGTCACCCGGCCCCCGGCCGACGCTTTCTGCCCCTGGCCGCAGGGTGGGTCGCCACGGCATGCGCGGCCTGGATGTTGACGGCCTGCAGTCCGAAGACAGACGCTCCGCCCACCACCTCTGGAAAAAACGGGGCCCCGTCCACCTACCGGGTGGGGACCGACGCCTC
This sequence comes from uncultured Sphaerotilus sp., assembly GCA_964422355.1. Classification (GTDB taxonomy): domain Bacteria; phylum Pseudomonadota; class Gammaproteobacteria; order Burkholderiales; family Burkholderiaceae_C; genus Sphaerotilus. The sequence goes on from CAYRBG010000029.1 coordinate 5,010, forward strand.
GTCGCCCCCGTTTTCCTTTCAGAACGACAAGGGCGACATCGTCGGCTTCGACGTCGAGGTGCTGACGGCAGCCGCATCCAAGGCCGGCCTCAAGCTGCAGTTCATCAACACCCCGTGGGACAGCCTGATCGCCAGCCTGCAGCAGGGGGACCGAGACATTCTGGCGTCGGCGATCGCAGTTTCCGAAGAGCGGGAGCAGACCCTCGACTTCAGCGCCCCCTACTTCGAGACCCGACCCATGATCGCCGTACCGGAAGCGTCGAACGCTGCGGGCGTGACCGACCTGAAGGGGCTGCGCGTGGGGGTGCAGGCCGGATCCCCCGGCGACGGCACCCTCTCCGAGCTGGACGGCAAGGCCCACCCCGGCATCGTGCGCTTTGAAACCACGCAGCTGGCACTGCAAGCCCTGGACGAGGGCAAGCTGGATGCCGCGCTGGCCGACAGCGGCTCGGTGCTGCACTATCGGTTCACTCACCCGCAGCCGCGCTTCAAGGCCCTCCCCGACCCCCAGGGCACCACCGAGGCCTACGCCATCGCCGTGCGCAAAGGCAACGCCGAATTGCTCGACAAGATCAACAAGGGCCTGGCCGACATCAAGGCCGACGGCACCTACCAGCGCATCCGCACCAAGTACTTCGGGCCGCCCTCCCTGTCCGTGCCGCCGGCGGCATCGGGCGCAGAAGGCCCCACCGGCCGCTGACGGGACCACCGACGCGCTGCACCTCAGCCTCTGGGATGGTGCTGGGCGTGCAGTTGCCGCAGGCGCTCGCGGGCCACATGGGTGTAGATCTGCGTCGTCGAGATGTCGGCGTGCCCGAGCAGCATCTGCACCGCCCGAAGATCGGCACCGTGGTTGAGCAGATGCGTGGCGAAGGCATGGCGCAGCGTGTGCGGCGACAGCGCCGCGGTGATGCCGGCCTGTCCGGCGTACTTGCGCACCAGCACCCAGAACATCTGGCGCGTCATGCCGTCACCCCGAACGGTGACGAAAAGGTCTTCGCTGTGCCGGCCGGCCAGCAGCTCGCTCCGGGCTTCGGCCACATAACGCCTCAACCACTCGGCCGCCTCCTGACCGAAGGGCAGCATGCGCTCCTTGCTGCCCTTGCCGGTCACGCGCAGCACCCCGTCGTTGAGCAGCACATGGTGTCCGGCCAGCCCCACCAGCTCGCTCACGCGCAGGCCGGCGCCGTACATGAGCTCGAGCATGGCACGGTCGCGCAGCCCCAGGGCGGTCGAGAGGTCCGGCGCCCGCAGCAAGGCCTCGACCTGGGCCTCGCTGAGGGTGCCCGGCACCCGTGGGGGCTGGCGCGCGGCCCCCAGTCGCAGCGTCGGATCGCCGGTGACGATCTCCTCGCGCACCATCCACTGGAAGAAGCGCTTGAACACCGTGAGCCGGCGGTTGGCCGAGCTGGCGCGACTCGCCGCGTGGCGGTGGGCCATGTAGTCGGTCAACACCATTTCGTCGGTCGCATCCAGGGCGCCACGGTCTTCGTCCACCATCCAGCCGGCCAGGCCGAGCAGGTCTCGCCGATAGGCCAGGATCGAGTTGGTGGCCAAGCCGTCTTCCAGCCACAGCGCCGACTGGAACTGCTCGACCAGGGCCGCACTGCGGTCCCAGGCCGGCCGGCCGCGCCGGGGAATCAGCGGCAGGGTGGTGCGCGCGGTCATGTGTCGCCCTTCAGGTGTTCGGCCGGGTCCGGGGCTCCACGCTGGGCCAGAGCCCAGTCGATGTGCTCGGCCAACAGGTCGTCGGCCGGGGAATGACCGTCCGCACCGTCGCGGCGTGCCTGCAGCGCCTGCGCCACCGCGGTCTCGCCCCGCTCGCGCCAGCGGTTGCCCAGAGCGACGGCCAGGTTGCGAGACCAGCGCGCATGACCGATGCGGCGGATGGGACTGCCCTCGGTGCGCCGCAGGAACTCGGCCTCGGTCCAGCGCCACAGCGTCAGCAGGTCGGCACCCACCATGCCCTCGCGGGGGTCAAAGTCGGTCAGCGGCGTGCGGCGGGCGTACTTGTTCCAAGGGCAGACCAGTTGGCAGTCGTCGCAGCCATAGATGCGATTGCCCAGGGCCACCCGGTGTTCGAGCGGAATCGGACCCTCGTGCTCGATGGTCAGGTAACTCAGGCAACGGCGCGCATCCAGGCGGTACGGCGCGACGATGGCCCCCGTCGGGCAGGCCGTCAGGCAGGCCGTGCAGGTGCCGCACCGGGAAACCGGCTCAGGGGCCGTCAGCGGCAAGGGTCGATCCACGTAGATTTCACCGAGGAAGAACATGGACCCGGCGTCCCGGTCCAGCAGCAGCGTGTGCTTGCCGCGCCAGCCCAGACCGGCGCGCGTGGCCAGCTCGACCTCCAGGACCGGCGCCGAGTCGCTGAACACCCGGAATCCCAGCGGCCCCCATGCCTGCATCAGCCGCTCGGCCAATTGCTGCAGACGCTGGCGCATCACCTTGTGATAGTCGCGCCCCCGGGCATAGACGGACACCACCGCCTCCTGCGGGTGTGAGGAGCGATCGCGCTCACTCGCACGCCAGTCCACTGGCATCGCATCGGGCAGGTAATCCAGCCGCGCCGAAATCACGCGAACCGTGCCCGGCACCAGCTCGGCCGGCCGCGCACGCTTGAGTCCGTGGCGCGCCATGTAGTCCATCGAACCCTGGAAACCTGCCTCCAACCAAGCACTTAGCCCAGGTTCTGCATCAGAAAGATTCACATCCGAGACACCAATCTGTGAAAATCCGAGATGCGCAGCCCATTCACGCAAATGTGTCAAGAGGACATCATCAGGAATTGGCGTTTGAACGTGATGCATTCCGAAATTCTAGAAACCCGCTCGATCCTGTGGCCCGACGAATCGGCCTGTGCCGATTTCGCCCAGGCCTTGGCTCGCCTGCCTGGGCTGCGCGAGGCCTGCATTGAGCTGCACGGCCCGCTGGGTGCCGGCAAGACCACGTTCACCCGTCACCTGCTGCGCGCCCTGGGGGTGCAAGGCCGCATCAAGAGTCCCAGCTACGCCATCGTCGAACCCTATGAAACCTCGGATTGTCGGATCTGGCACTTCGATTTCTACCGATTCGGCGATCCGCGCGAGTGGGAAGATGCCGGCTTTCGCGACATCTTCGCCAACCCGGGTCTCAAGCTGGTCGAGTGGCCCGACAAGGCGGGAGCCATGCGGCCTCCAGCCGACCTGCGCCTGACCCTGAACCCGCTGGACGAATCCTCGCGCTCCGTTCGTGTCGATGCCTGCACCGCGGCCGGCGTGCATCTGCTGACCCCATTGATTCCCGCCGCCACGATCCCACAGGAGACTCAGTCATGACCTTCCGTTGGTGGTCCACCCGCTCCAAGCCCCTGGTCAACCTGCACCGGCGCGTCTGGTTTCGTCAGGCCGGTGCATGGACGCTGATGCTGTCGGCACCGCAGATCGCCCGCGGCGCCTCGCTCGTGGCCGTGCGCGTCTGGCCGGCCACCGACTACACCCGCGTCACGCTCGAATCCGACCGCGCCCTCAACGCCAAATCCTTCACCACCGATGATCCGCCTCGGCTGGTGATCGACATCGAGGGCCTGGAGTTGACCTCTTCGCTGCGCGAGCTGGTGGCCAAGGTCGGTCTGAGCGACCCCCACATCGCCAAGGTGCGCATCGGCCAGAACCAGCCCAAGGTGGCGCGCCTGGTGCTCGACCTCAAACAGCAGATCAAGCCGCAGATCTTCACCCTGTCGCCTGTGGCGGCCTACCAGCACCGGCTGGTTTTTGACCTCTACCCCGGTCAGTCCCCCGACCCGATGAAGCGCCTGGAACAGGAGTTCGTGCTGGCCACACGCAGCGACGCCGGGGAAGACCGGGTCGCCAACGCCGCCCAGCAGGCCGCCTCCGAGGTCGAGGACGCCATGGGCGAGTTCATCGGCCGCATAGAACGCCCCGCCTCGGGCCCCGCTCCGCAGGCCACGCGCCCGGCGGCGAAACCGGCTTCGGCCCCGAGCAGCGCAGAGCAGGCACCGGCGTCGTCCGTGTCCACCGCCCAGGCCCCCAGCCGCCGCAAAGGCAAAGGCATGGCCCAGCAGATCAACCGCCTGTTCGTCGTGGCCATCGATCCGGGTCACGGCGGCGAAGATCCGGGCGCCATCGGGCCGACCGGTCTGCGCGAAAAGGACGTGGTACTTCAGATCGGCCGCAAGCTGGCCGAGCGCATCAACACCCGGCCCGGCATGCGGGCCGTCCTGACCCGCGACGACGACTACTTCGTGCCGCTGCAGGAGCGCGTGCGCAAGGCCCGTCAGGTTCAGGCCGACCTCTTCATCTCCGTGCACGCCGACGCTTTCCTGACCCCGGCGGCACGGGGAGCTTCGGTCTTTGCCCTGTCCAACTCCGGGGCGTCGAGCTCGACCGCACGCTGGATCGCCCAGCGCGAGAACAGCTCCGACGCCATCGGCGGCATCAACGTCAAGGCCACCGACGCCCACGTGCTGCGCACCCTGCTCGACATGAGCACGACCGCGCAGATCAAGGACAGTCTGCGCCTGGGCCGGGAAGTGCTTGGCAACATCGGCCGGGTGGGCCGCCTGCACAAGGGTCAGGTCGAGCAGGCCGGATTTGCCGTGCTCAAGGCGCCGGACATCCCGTCCATCCTGGTCGAGACCGCCTTCATCTCCAACCCGGAGGAAGAAGAGCAGTTGCGCGACCCGGACCATCAGGCCCGTCTGGTGCAGGCGGTGTTCACCGGGGTGCAGCGCTACTTCGCCAAGAATCCGCCGCTGGCCCCGCGCCAACGCATGCTCTGAATCGACTCAGACCGCAGGCGCGCTGCGCTTGGCCTTCCAGGCCCCGAACAGGGCAATGCCGCCGGGAATCAGGATCATCGCCCAGATGATCTTGCTGAGGTTCTGCTGCACGAACGGAATGTTGCCGAACAGGTAGCCCGCCATCGTGATGCCGACGACCCACAGGGCCCCGCCGCTCACGTCGTAGAAGGTGAACTTGGCCCGGGTCATGGCCGCCACACCCGCCACAAAAGGCGCAAAGGTGCGCAGGAAGGGCATGAAGCGCGCCAGCACGATGGTGATGCCGCCCCGCCGCTCATAAAACGCGTGGGCTTGCTCGAACGCGTGCTTGTTGAAGAAGCGCGAGTTCTCCCACTGGAACACCTTGGGGCCGATCGCCCGACCGATGGTGTAGTTGGTCTGGTTGCCGGCCACCGCCGCCGTCAGCAGCACGGCGATCGACACCGGCAGACTCATCACCCCCGTGCCGCAGAGCGCGCCGACCACAAACAGCAGCGAGTCGCCGGGCAGGAAGGGCATGATCACCAATCCGGTCTCGACAAAGATGATCAGGAACAGCAGCGCGTAGACCCAGGTGCCGTAGTTCTGCACGAACTCGGCCAGGTGCTTGTCGACGTGCAGGATGAAATCGATGAGAAAGGGAATGAGCTCCATCCTTTGATTATCCCGGGTCGGCACGACGCCCCTCCCCCTCGGTCGTGCAGTCCGTCGCACCCATGGACGGGCATTTCTACAATGCCCCGATGTCCACGCCCGCCGCTTCTGCCCGCCGCCCGATCCAGGAACTGCCCGATGAGCTGATCAGCCAGATCGCCGCGGGCGAGGTGATCGAGCGCCCGGCCTCGGTGGTGCGCGAGCTGGTCGACAACGCGCTGGACGCAGGATCACGGCAGATCACGGTGCGGCTGGCCGCGGGTGGCGTGCGACTCATCTCGGTCGAGGACGATGGCCAAGGCATCCCGTCGTCCGAGCTGCCTCTGGCCCTGCGTCGCCACGCCACGAGCAAGATCCGCTCGCTGCACGACCTGGAAACCGTGCACACCATGGGCTTTCGGGGTGAGGCGCTGGCCGCCATCGCCTCGGTGGCCGAGGTGCAGATCACCAGCCGCACCGCCGACGCCCCCCATGCGCAGAGCATCGACGCCCGCTCCGGCGAACTGGCCCCGGCCGCCCGCGCCGTAGGGACCTCGGTGGAGGTGCGAGAGCTGTTCTTTGCGACTCCCGCGCGGCGCAAGTTCCTCAAGACGGACGCGACGGAGCTGGCGCACTGTCTGGAAGCGGTGCGGCGCCATGCCCTGGCGCGGCCTGAGGTGGGCTTTGCCGTCTGGCACGAAGGCCGGCTCGTCGAGCAGTGGCGCAGCGCCTCCTCCGATCAGCGCCTGCGGGACGTGCTGGGCGAAGCCTTCATGGGTGCAAGCAAGGCGGTGGAAACGCAAATCGGGCCGCTGGCCATCCGCGGGCGCGTGGGCCTGCCCGAGGCCGCCCGCGCGCGCGCCGATCTGCAGTACGCCTACGTCAACGGCCGCTACGTGCGCGACCGCCTGCTCGCCCACGGCGTGCGCACCGCCTACGAGGACGTGCTGCACGGCTCGCGACAGCCGACCTACGTGCTGTTCGTCGAGGTGGCCCCCGATCGCGTCGACGTCAACGTCCACCCCACCAAGATCGAAGTGCGCTTCCGCGACTCGCGCGAAGTGCACCAGGCTGTGCGGCACGCGGTCGAGAACGTGCTGGCCCTGTCTCGCAGCACCGACGAAGCAGCAACGGGCTCGCCCACGACCGAACCTGCCCCGTACACCGTCACCCAGTTCGCCCCGGTGCATCAGCCGCCGCTGGGCGTGCAGGAGCGGCTCACGCTCGGGTTCCAGGAACCGCCCCACGCCCTCACGGCCCTGGAAGCCACTTCGGCCTTGGCGGCCTATGGGGTGCCGACGCGCCCTGCGCCGCTCTCGCCTGTGGGGGGAGGAGCGCCGTTCGACGTGGGCGGTGATTCGGCGTTCGCCGCGATGCCCGGGCCGCAGCCACCGGTCCCCCTCCCCGGTCTGCAGGCGCCTCCGGTCCCGCTGCCGGAGGACGACTGGCCGCTCGGTCGCGCCATCGGTCAACTGCACGGCATCTACATCCTGGCCGAAAACCGGCAAGGCCTGATCGTCGTCGACATGCACGCAGCCCACGAGCGCATCGTCTACGAGCGGCTGAAGGCGGCCCACGGCGGAGAGAACCACCGGCTGGATGCCCAGCCCCTGCTGATCGCCGCCACGTTTGCCGCGACCCCCGCCGAGGTCGCGGCGGCGGAGACGCATTTCCTGGCCCTGGTCGACCTCGGTCTGGATGTGGCGCCACTCTCACCGGGCGTGCTGGCGGTGCGCTCCGTCCCCGCCACCCTCAAGGGCGCCGACCCGGTGGCCTTGGTCCGCGCCGTGCTGGCCGAGCTGAACGAGACCGACTCGACCCACCATGTGCAGCGCGCCCGCGACGAAATCCTGGCCACCATGGCCTGCCACGGTGCCGTGCGCGCGCGGCGCCGCCTGACGATCGAAGAGATGAACGCCCTGCTGCGCGACATGGAAGCCACCGAGCGGGCCGACCAGTGCAACCACGGGCGCCCCACCTGGCGCCAAGTGACGATGCGCGAGCTGGATCAGCTCTTCTTGCGCGGGCGCTGAAACGCTGCCCTGGGGGTGGGTCGTCAACAGAGATCGGAGTGTGCGCGTGCAGGGACGCTCAGTCGTCCACCACCAGGTCCACTTCGTCCGACGAGATCCACCCGGCCAGCATCGTCTCGATGGCATCCTGACGCAGGCTGTGCATCCCGGCGCTCATGGCCTGACGCTGCAGGTTCCAGGCGGGTGCACCGGCGCGGATCAGGCGGCGCAGGTCACGGTCGATAACCATCAGTTCGTGCAGGGCCCGGCGGCCACGCACGCCGGTGGAACCGCAGCGCTCGCATCCCGGGCTGTGATACCGACGCAGACGTCCGTCACGCCCAAAGCGCTGAAACCAGCCCTCCAGCAGCCGGCCACGCTCGTCCTTGACATCGGCGCTGCTCATGCCTTGCATCCAGTTGTCGGACCACGTCGCGATCTCCTGGTCACGGGCCGGCCGGCTCATGCGGCAGGAGTTGCACAGGCGCTTGGCCAATCGTTGTGCGTGCACGGCCAGCAACGCGTCGGACAGCTGCCACGGATCGGCGCCAAGGTCGAGCATGCGCGACACCCCTTCCGCCCCATTGCGGGCGTGCACCGCCCCCAGCACGAGGCAGCCGTCCTGCACCGCCCGCAGCGCGGCGTCGATGCCGTCCTTCGAGTGGAATTCGGACACCATGATCACGTCCGCACCGGCATGCACGGCGGCCCGGATGGCCTGGGCCTGATCCCCCGGCGTGCGCCCCGACACCTCGATGCGTCGTACCCCATCATGGGTCAACGCGGCCAAGGGCTCCAAGGCGAAGATCACGCGGTCGTCGCGCTGCAGGTGGTCCAGCAGCGCGTGCAGTGTCGTGGTGCGGCCGGAACGCGACGGTCCCGCGCTCAACCACAAGCCGGCGGCACGGTCGATGTTGAGCTTGACCCGGTCCAACACCCCGGGCGACAGCCCCAGGTTTTCCAGCGGCATGGCCTTCAGACGTGCCGGCACAGACAGCACCACGTCCTCCAGCCCCCCACCGACCGGCAGGATGGACACATCAAGCTCCAGCTTCAGGCCCGGCCAGATGCGCCCCACCGGCATCCGTCCATGCTGGGCCCGGCGGGTGTCCGTGACATCCAGCTCGGCCAGCGCCTTGATGCGTGCAGGCAGCGCCGTTCGGTAGGTGATGGGCAGATCGCGCAAGGCCTGCATGCGTCCATCCACGCGCAGGCGCACCCTCAGCTTGTCGCCGTCGGTGACCTGCTCGATGTGCACACTGCGCGCCCCGCGTTGCTGGGCTTCCTGCAGAAGGTCACCCAGCGTCTGCAGCAAGGGGCTCTCACGTCGAAGCGCTCCGGCCTCGCTCGCCGAAGCCCCGGATGCAGAGGGGGCGGCACCTGTCGCCGCGCCCTTGGAAGGGGGGGACGACTCCGTCCGGCGGCGCGACTCGCGAGCTGCCTCCTTCTTGGACGGAACCTCCTGCAGCGCGGCCAAGGGTCGGCGCTCCGGCAAACGCACCGGCAGCGCCGCAGCGTCCGCATCGGTCGGGACAAACTCGCCGGTGACGGTCGGGTAGGCGTCGGACTGGATGTCCATCAACGATGTCGGCGCGGCCAGATCGGCCACGTCCATCAACGTCGGAACCGCATCGGCATCGCGCTTGTCGTCGGCACGACCGGTGAAGGAGCGCACCGCCTCCTCCAGCGCCTCCTGGACCCTGCGCACCGAAGAGCCCATGACTGAAGTCGTCAAAGCCGGCGGATCCGCAGGCCGGGCATTCGCGTGCGCATACGCAGCCTCAATGCGTCGGCTCAGATCGGCCTCGCCCGCCAACACGGGAGCGATCGAGCATCCCGACAAGCGCTCCAGACCGGCCACCACCAACTTGCGGCTCGGATCCACCATGGCCACCACCAGCCGCTCACCGCGGCGCATCAAGGGCAGGACCTGCCAACGTCGGGCGGCCTCCACGGGGAGCGTGCCCAGAGCCTCGGGTTCGAGCGGAAAGTTCTGCACGTCCACCACCGGATAGCCCATCTTGCGCGCCATGGCCGAGCGCACCTGCTCGACCGACACCAGATGGTGCTTGCGCAGCAGCTCTCCCAGCGGCAGGGCCCGGTCCCGGCGCTGCTGCTTGAGGGCTTCGTCCAGTTGACTCTGGGACAGATGGCCCAGCGCCACCAGCGCCTCTCCCAGGCGCATCATGGGCATGCGGGCCTGCTTGTCGAGCGCGGCCAGCAGTTGATCGATCGTGACGACCTGCATCGCTAGCAGAGATTCACCCAGGCGCTGCTCACGCATGGCCTGCTGTTTGCGCACCACTTCCTCGACACGGTCCGGCTCGACCTGATGGTCTTCAATGAGCATCTGGCCCAGGCGCTCACCGATCGATGACGTACGCACGGACACCCGAGGCACAAACAGACGGGTGACCCTGCCATCCTCCGACCCATCCACCGGAGGGAAAAGAAACCAGCCGCTGGCCCCTTCCACGTGGCCGATCGTTTGGCCACACAGTTCGGCACCGTTGGTCAACACAAAGTGGTACGGCTGCCGAGGCCAATGGCGCAGCATGAGCGAACGGGCATCCTCAGCCCCCTCGCCCCCTGCGGCCGGCGAGCCGGTTTCGTGCAACGGCGACAACGGCCGACTGAGCGACACGCTGGCCATGTGGGCAAATCGGACCGGGATGGCCACTCGCTCGGGAGGTTGAACCACGCGGGCCAGATCATCGGACACGTCCAGCCCGGACAACCAGCCCCGCAGCACCTCGCCGCTGAGCAGGATCACTTCACAGGCCTCCTGCGCCGCCAGGCCTTCATGCGCGGCGTAGGCCGGAAAGGGCGGCATCGGCCAGGATCGGTCGTCGCCCACACGCCCCTGGGTGGACACAGACTCATCCTCGAAAGGCAGCGCTCCGTCGCCACCGCTCGCTTCGGGCGGGGAAACAATCAAGGACAGCGCGGTCTCGGACAGATCGGACATGGACGTTTCCAGAGATGGACCGTCCGATGCTAGAGAGAGGCTGCAGGTGTCGAAAAAACGAAAAAGGGCCCATTGGGGCCCTGTTTCGTCGGCATGTCGATGCGGTGGCGCGCCCGGCTGGGATCGAACCAGCGACCCTTGGCTTCGGAGGCCAATACTCTATCCACTGAGCTACGGGCGCGAGAAAAACGAGATTCTAGCAGTGTCCGGGCGCGCTGCCTGGACACCACATTGCAGCGCGGCCCTTCACCCTATAATTGACAGGATTTTTACGCACACCCCTACACCGGCTGCGCCGTCAAACGCCCGAGGAACCCATGAGCCAAGCTCAAAAGACCATCGTCGAATCTCCGACCTCCGTCAAGACGCCCACATCGCTGATCACCTTGATCACCCTGGCTTTGGCCGTTCCGGTCCTGGGTCTGGGCGTGCTCGTGGGTGGCGTCGGCAAGGGCAACACCAGCGCCTCGGGTGCAGACACGCAGGCAGTGGCCGATCGCATTCAACCGGTCGGGGCCGTCAGCATCAAAGCCGAAGGTGGTCCGCTGCGCACCGGCGAAGAGGTCTACAAGGGCGTGTGTGCCGGCTGCCATGCCGCTGGCGCGCTGGGCGCGCCCAAGTTCGGCGATGCGGCCGCCTGGGGCCCGCGCATCGGCTCGGGCTACGCTGCGCTGCTGAACTCGGCCCTCAAGGGCAAGGGCAGCATGACCCCCCAAGGCGGTGGCGAGTTCAACGACACCGAAGTCGGTCGTGCGGTGGTCTACATGGCCAACGCTGGCGGCGCCAAGTTTGCAGAACCGGCTGCACCGGCCGCTTCGCAGTAAGACCGCGTTTTGGGGCACAGCCCCATCGACAAACGGGCGCCCATGGCGCCCGTTGTTGTTTCCGGGCTCGCCCCCCGACTCCCCGGGAAGACGGATTCAGCGCAGCGCCCGCCCAGGGCTCAACGCGGCGTCAGCTCAAACCCGAAGCGGGTTGGCAGGTCCTGGGCCTGAACTTCGGCCCAGGTTCGTCCTTCGGCTTCGATCCAGGCCTCGGCGGTCACCATGTCGGCAGAACGAACCAGTCCCAAGCCCAAAGGCGTTTCAAGGTAGAGGCGACCCATTTCGTCGAGCAGGAGAGCATCGATCCGCTCCACGTTCCTGCCGGTGTGCGTGTGCCACCACCACCCCATCGGCACGCGCTCCACACCAAAGATCCAAGGCGCAGCCTCCAGGTCCACGAACACCTGCTGCGGTCCGTTCTGAAAGTACCAGCGCCCCTGGGCATCGGACTGATAGTTGCGGCCAATGAAGGCCCGCAAGGCCTCGTGCGCCACCCGGCTGCCTTTGGCCCGGGGAAAGGCCCCCGCAGCCTGGACCTGGAGATCCCGCATGTACCAGTCGCCCCGGGCATCCAGGGCCAGCCACCCGTGGCAAGCCGGTACGTTCGGCCATTTGCGCATGGCCGCCAGAACGATCTCATCCATCGCCACCTCCTTTTTCAGGATGTCCGATCGATGTCGGTCAGTACCGCCCCTCAGTGCAGCACCGACGGCGCATCGGCAAACGGCGTGAGCTCTTCAATGGATCCTTGGCTCGCATGGTGCAACACCATCCGCCACCCCTGTGGCGTCTTGGTGTAGACGTTGGTCGCCTGGATGTAACCGACCCGAGCGCCATCCTCCGTCTCGACGCGGACCTCTTCCAGGACGTGATGGATGGCACACACGCCCATCACCACCCGCCGCACCTGCACCGGACGCAGCGGCCACTGGCCCTGCTGGAACATCTCATCAAAGCCGTGGCGCACCGCCTGAAGTCCGACCAGGCGCATCCCACCAGGGTGGATGCAGGTGATGTCGTCATCGTCCGACCAGACGGCCATCAGACGGTCCAGATCGCCCTGCTGAAGCGCCTCGTAGAACTGGGCCTCGGTGTCATCGGGCGTGGCCATCAGGACGGCCTGCAGAGGCTTCTGGCGGGGCATGAAACGTCCTCTGCTCAGCGGAACACGACGGTCTTGCGGCCGTTGGGCAGCACGCGGTGCTCGACGTGCCAGCGCACGGCACGGGCCAGCACCACACATTCGACGTCGCGGCCCACCGCCGTGAAGTCCTCGGGACTCAAGGTGTGGTCCACACGCTCCACATCCTGTTCGATGATCGGGCCCTCGTCGAGGTCGGCCGTCACGTAGTGCGCCGTCGCACCGATGAGCTTCACGCCCCGCTCGTGCGCCTGGTAGTACGGCTTGGCGCCCTTGAAGCTGGGCAGGAAGCTGTGGTGGATGTTGATGGCCCGGCCGGACAGGAACTCGCAGAACTCCCTGCTCAGGATCTGCATGTAGCGCGCCAGCACCACGAGGTCGATGTCCTCCTGCTCACACAGGGCCTGCACCTGCAGCTCCTGCGCACGCTTGGTCTCGGCCGAACTGCCCGTGGGCAACGGCAGATGGTGGAACGCGATGCCGTAGCTGGCCGCCAGTTCCGCAAAGTCCGGGTGATTGGACACGATGGCCGGGATCTCGACGTCGAGTTGCCCGCTGCGCCAACGGAACAGCAGATCGTTCAGGCAGTGGCCGTGCTTGCTCACCATCAGCAGCAGGCGCGGCTTGCGCGCCCGACTGTGCACCCTGGCGCGCATGCTGAACTGCTGACGGACATGTCCGAACAGGCGATCCAGCGTCGCGGCATCGGCCAGATGCTCCGGCGCCTCGAAGTGCACACGCATGAAGAACAGCCCCGTGGCGTCCTCGCCGAGCACGTCGCCGAACTGCTGGGAATCGATGATGTTGCAGCCGGCTTGGTACAGCAGGCCGGAGACCGCGTGCACGATGCCCTTGGCATCCGGGCACGACAGGGTCAGGACAAATTCGTTGGTCAGGGACATGGTGGCCGGGATTCTAGTCAGCCGAGCCCGTGTCCCCCGCCCCTCAATGTGCAGGTGCGGCGGAAGACGCGTCGACCCGATCGCGCAAAGCACGCTCGACCCGCTCCGGATCGATCTCGGTCAGACAGCGCATGTGACCGAACCGACAAGTGCGCTCAAAACAGGGGGAGCAGTCCAGCCCCTTTTCCTGCTTGAGCCACAGCACGGCGGCACGGGCGTTCAGCGGGGGGGTGTGCTCCGGGCTGGTCGAGCCGAACATCGCCACCTGCGGTCGACCAAAGGCAGCCGCCACGTGCATCAGGCCGGAATCGTTGGACGCCACGCCCCGAGCCCCCGCCACGATCGACAGGGCCTGATCGAGCGTCGTCTTGCCGGCCAAGGAACGCACGGCCTCGGCCGGCGCGCCCAGCGCCTCGGCCTGCGCCACGATGCCCTCGGCCAGCGCGGCCTCCTTGCCGGACCCGAGCAAGCGGACCGGCATGCCTGCCGAACCGGCCAGACGACAAGCCAGCTTCGCATAGTGTTCCGCGGGCCAGCACTTGGCGGGGCCGTACTCCGCGCCCGGGGCCAGAACCCAGTAGCCGTCCTCGACCAAGCCTTGAGCCGACAAATCAGCGGTCAAGCGATTCCCTCCGATGGTGAGATGGGGATGCGGAGCAGGAGACACGGGGCTCGCCCGGGACTCCCCCAACGAAGCCAGCGCCAGGTAGAAGTCGACCATCGGCCCGCGATGCCCCGGATTGGGCAAGGCTGAATTGATCAGCCCCCACCGCGACTCGCCCCGATAGCCCACTCGGCAGGGAATGCCTGCCATCCAGGGAATCAGGGCCGACTTCAAGGAGTTCGGCAGAACGTAGGCACGATCAAAGCGCCCCCGCAGGCGACGCCCCCACTCGCGGCGCAAGGACCAGTCCAGCCGCTTGTGCGCAAACGGCAGCTCCAGCACTTCGACCTCACCGCCGACGGCACGGTAGACCGGAGCCACCCAGGGCAGCGCCGCGACGGTGAGCCGCTCACCGCGGGCCTGGAGCGCCGCCATCAGCGGCTGGCTCATGACCGCGTCGCCGATCCACTGCGGCGCAATGACGAGGGACCGACTCACGCCGACGCGTCGGACTCAGTGCTGGCCCGACAGCTTCTCGCCGGCCTTGAGGCGGTACACCGTGCCGCAATACGGGCAGGTGCCTTCGCCCGTGTGGGCCACGTCGACGTACACCTTGGGATGACCATTCCAAGCCGACTTGGCCGGATTGGTGCACGCAATCACGCCGTGACCGTGAAGGTCCTTGGCGCCGACTTCGATCACGTTGGGCGTATGGGTGCTGCTCATGGTGTGTCTCAGACCTGGGTGAGCCAGTGGGCGTACTTGGAATTGCGTCCGTTGACGATGTCGAAGAACGCGGTTTGAATCTTCTCGGTGATCGGGCCACGCGAGCCGATGCCGATCTCGATGCGGTCGAGTTCGCGGATGGGCGTGACTTCAGCGGCAGTGCCGGTGAAGAAAGCCTCGTCGGCGATGTAGATCTCATCGCGGGTGATGCGCTTTTGCACCAGCTCCAGCCCCAGATCCTTGCAGATGTGGAAGATGGTGTTGCGAGTGATGCCGTTGAGTGCACCAGCCGACAGGTCAGGGGTGTAGACCACACCGTCCTTGATCACGAAGATGTTCTCGCCCGCGCCTTCTGAGACGAAGCCCGAGGCGTCCAGCAGCAGGGCCTCGTCGTAGCCGTCGTCCGTGGCTTCCATGTTGGCCAGGATCGAATTGGTGTAATTGGACACCG
>CAYRBG010000030.1:0-19732 GCA_964422355.1 uncultured Sphaerotilus sp.
GTGCACCATCAACGGCCTGGGTGAGCGCGCCGGCAACTGCGCGCTCGAAGAGGTCGTCATGGCGATCAAGACCCGCCGCGACTACTTCGGCCTGGATGTGGGCGTGGACACGCAGCAGATCATGCCGGCCTCCCGCATGGTGTCGCAGACCACCGGCTTCGTCGTGCAGCCCAACAAGGCGGTCGTCGGTGCCAACGCCTTTGCCCACGCCTCCGGCATCCACCAGGATGGCGTGCTCAAGGCGCGCGACACCTACGAGATCATGCGTGCCGAGGATGTGGGTCTGGCGGCCAACAAGATCGTGCTGGGCAAGCTTTCGGGCCGCAACGCCTTCAAGCAGCGCCTGCATGACCTGGGCATTCAGCTGGCCTCCGAAGCCGAGGTCAACGCCGCCTTCATGCGGTTCAAGGATTTGGCCGACCGCAAGACCGAGATCTTCGACGAAGACATCGTGGCCCTGGTCAACGACGAGGCCGAAGACGCTCAACAGGAACACTATCGCCTGGTGGCCATGTCGCAGCGTTCGGAAAGCGGCGAGCGTCCCGAGGCGACGGTGACCTTCTCGGTGGGAGCTCAGGAGCACACGGCCACGTCGCAAGGCAACGGCCCCGTCGACGCCAGCCTGAAGGCCATCGAGTCCGTCGTGGAGTCGGGCGCTGAACTGCTGCTGTACTCGGTCAACGCCATCACTTCGGGCAGCACCGAGTCGCAAGGCGAAGTGACCGTGCGTCTGCAGCGTGGCGGCCGCATCGTCAACGGCGTGGGCGCGGATCCGGACATCGTCGTGGCTTCGGCCAAGGCCTATCTGTCGGCGCTCAACAAGCTGTTGAGCAACACCGAGCGCGTGGCTGCGCAGGGCTGATCTGAACGAACGGGCGAACCCTCGGGTTCGCACTTCCCCGGACTGTGGGTCGAAGTGGGCTCTGTTTGTGAAATTGGGGCGTTGTGACGCCCCAATCTTTCACTTAGACTTTCAATTCGTCTTGTAAGTTGTTGGTTTTCGTAAAGAAGATCACTGGGGAAACACCATGGTGAAGTTCCATCGTCAAGCCTTGATGTCGGCGGTGATGTCCCTGTCGGTGCTGGTCACCGGCATGGGATGGGCGAGCGTCGCTCAGGCGCAGTCGCGCGCGGTGCGCGTGGCCAGCGATGACGCACAAGGCGGGGTGGTGCCCGCCTCCTTCCGACCGGCCTCGGTGCGCCGCCCCTCGCTGGGTGAGCTCTACGGGCTGCGCGACACCCCTGACGCGCTGGAACTCAAGTCCAGCGTGGCGCTGGTCGTGGATCAGGATTCCTCCCAGGTGCTCTACAGCAAGAATGCCCAGGCGGTGCTGCCGATCGCCTCGCTGACCAAGCTGATGACCGGCGTGGTCGTGGCCGAGTCGGGTCTGGCCTGGGAGGACTGGGTCACCATCACCGAGGAAGACATCGATACGGAGCGCAACAGTGGCTCGCGCCTGGTGGTGGGAACCACGCTGCCGCGCTACGAGATGCTGCTGCTGGCTTTGATGTCGTCCGAGAACCGGGCGGCCCACGCCCTGGGTCGCCACTATCCCGGTGGTTTGCCGGCTTTCGTGGCGGCCATGAACCGCAAGGCGGCCCAGCTCGGCATGACGGACACACGTTACATTGAGCCCACGGGGCTGTCGAGCAGCAACCAGTCCAGCGCTCCCGATCTGGCCCGGCTGGTGGCTTATGCGCACCAGCACCCGGTGCTGCGTCAGTACACAACCATGCCAGGGCATGAGGTCAATCTGGGCTACCGCACCCTGCAGTACAACAACACCAACCGCTTGGTTCACAACCCGTCCTGGGAGATCGGTCTGCAAAAGACCGGCTACATCAGCGAGGCCGGACGTTGCCTGGTGATGCAGACGCGCGTTGCAGGACGGCGCCTGATCATGGTCTTCCTGGACTCTGCCGGCAAAAACTCGCGTCTGGGTGATGCGGAGCGTGTGCGCCAGTGGCTGGAGTCCGCGACGCAGCCCGCGCCGTCGGCCACGACTGCGCCTCATCCCGTGGGGCCGATCAGCGGGTTGACCCCGAGCGCGCCGCAATCCTGACTGCCGTTGATTCCTTCTGCATGAAACCCGCCATTCGGCGGGTTTTTGCATGGTGCAGATGGGCGAAGGAGCAGGTGGGGCTCCGCTGGGGGCGCCTGTTCAGCGCCGATGCAATACTGGCGCGTGGCTGTTGGGCCGGTAGCCGAGCGCGCGTGAGATCTGCTCGGCCGTTTCGTGCAGGCGTTGGCTCCAGCCTTCTTCCAGCCGGTCGGACGGTGCAGAGATCGACAGGCCGGCCACCAGCTTGCCCTGGTCGTCAAAGATGCCTGCAGCCATGCAGCGCACGCCCAGTTCCAGTTCCTCGTTGTCACGGGCGACGTCGGTGTGGCGCACGCGTGAAAGCTCGCGTTCCAGTTGTGTCAGGTCGGTGATGCTGTTGCGCGTGTGGCCCGACAGGCCCGTGCGCGTGGCGTAGGCGCGCACGCGCTGCGGGTCATCGTGGGCCAGGAAAAGCTTGCCCACCGAGGTCAGGTGCAACGGGGCACGACCGCCGACGGCTCGCACCACCTGCATGCCGGAGCGTTCCGAATAGGTACGCTCGATGTAGACGATTTCGTCTCCCTGGCGCACCGACAGATTCACGGGTTGGTGGGTGAGCTTGTGCAGTTCACGCATGGGGCCCAGTGCGGCGTCGCGCACGTCCAGGCGGGCCTTGACCAGATTGCCCAACTCCAGCAGGCGCATGCCCAGGCGGTAGCTGCCCGTTTCCGGTCGATCCACAAATCGTCCCAGCGTCAGGTCATTGAGGATGCGGTGGGCGGTGGAGGGGTGCAGGCCAGTCTGTTCGCTGATTTCCTTGAGGGAGACCGGATCCTGGTGTGCAGCCAACACGTCCAGCAGCGTGAACATGCGCTCCAGAACCTGGATGGAGGGAGACAAGCCGGTCTTTTGAGTCATGATCAAGGGTACCTTTGTGGTTTCATATTTTGCATGACGAAATCCATTTTGTCTTGGCTGCTTCGCTGGGGTGACGGATTTGCGACGCGCCCTCGTTGGCGGGCTCCGGCGTGTGGGTCCAGTTCACCGGACTGGACGAACTTGGGTGTCCGTTGGATGGGTGTGGCGCTGGTGCTCTCAACGGCGGGTGCTCAGGCCGCTTTGGGGGTCGAGCGGGAGCCGGTTGCGGCCAGCGCTCCGGGCGCGGGGGCTTCCAGCGTCACGATCTCGCTGAAATGGCGTCCGGTGCCGAAGGTGACCGGGCGCATCCGGGCCGATCAGATCGGGGTCGTGATCAACACGGCCGATCCGTATTCGGTGGTGGTGGGGGAGTACTACGCCAAGCAGCGCGGCATCGACCCGGCTCGGATCCTGCGTTTGGAGTTGCCGGTGCAGCAACGCCTGAGCGAGGCGGAGTTTCTTCAGCTTCGGGACAAGGTCGAGGCCCGTTTCGGTGCCGAGGTGCAGGCGCTGGCCTTGGCCTGGGTGCGACCTTTTGCGGTCGAGTGCCAGTCGATCACGGCGGCGCTGTCGATCGGGTTGGACCCAGAGATCTGCCGCAACACCTGCGGAGCGCCAAAGCGAGCTTCTCCCTATTTCAACTCTCCGAGTGCGCAGCCCTGGCGGGATCTGGGTGTCCGGCCATCGATGCTGCTGGCCGCTGGGTCTGTGTCCCATGCGCGGGGGCTGATCGATCGGGGATTGAAGTCTGACTACAGCCTGCTTCTGGGCTCAGGCACCTCGCGCGCCCACTACCAAGTGACGCAGGATGCTGCACGCAGTGTGCGACTGCCCCTGTTTCCTCCGCCGGGGCGTGTGCCGGGGCGCAATGTGGAGGTTCGGGTGGGAGAGGGGGTGTTGCCGGTCGATGCTTCTTCAACGTTGTTGGTGCAGACCGGCTTGGCGCAGTTGCCGGCCCTCGACGGGGTGGACTGGGTGCCCGGGGCGCTGGCCGATCATCTCACCTCGTTTGGTGGGGTGCTGGACGGTACCGCCGGGCAGACCCCGGCCACGGCCTGGATTGATGCGGGAGCCACGGCCAGCTACGGCACGGTGAGCGAGCCCTGCAATCACCTGCAGAAATTTCCCCACCCGCAACTGGTGTTGTTGCACTACCTGCAGGGCAGCACGGCAGTCGAGGCTTACTGGAAAAGCGTGGCCTGGCCTTGGCAGGGGGTCTTCGTCGGAGATCCGCTGGCCGCACCGTTTGCGTCCATTTCCTGGCGGTAAGGAGCAAGCCATGGCCAGTCATCGAGTCGTTTTCCTTGACCGTGAGACCTTGGCGCCCCAGATCCGCGTGCGGCGTCCGTGGTTCGATCACGTCTGGATCGAGCACGGCCTGACCTCGCCGGCTCAGGTGACCGAGCGTTTGCGCGGGGCCTCCATCGCCATCACCAACAAGGTGCCGATCGGGGCTGAGGACTTGGTGCATTTGCCGGAGCTGAAGCTGGTTGCAGTGGCGGCCACCGGCACCGACTGTGTGGACAGGGCCGCTTGTGCCGCTCACGGGGTGGCGGTGTGCAACATCCGCGGCTATGCGGTGACTTCGGTGCCGGAACACACGTTTGCACTGATGCTGGCACTGCAGCGCAGCCTGGTTGCCTATCGGCAATCCGTGCTGGCCGGGCGCTGGCAAGAGGTGGGGCGCTTCTGCTTTTTTGACCATCCGGTGAGGGATCTGGCCGGATCGCGCCTGGGCATCGTCGGCCGAGGCAGCTTGGGGCAACGGGTGGCCGAACTCGCGCGGGCCTTTGGCATGGAGCCGGTGTTTGCCGGTCGCAAGACTCAGCGGGTGGTGGATGTGCCCTACCTGCCTTGGGACGAGGTGCTGGCCACCAGCGACATCCTCACCCTGCATTGCCCGCTCACGCCGGAAACCCGGGGCCTGATTGGTCGCGATGAGTTTCGTGCCATGCAGCGCCGGCCGCTGCTGATCAACACCTCGCGCGGCGGGCTGGTTGACGAGGCTGCACTGGTGCAGGCGCTGGACGAGGGGCTGATCTCCGGCGCCGGCTTCGATGTCGCGGATGGCGAGCCGCCGAGCCTGGACAACCCGCTCTACCGCATCGCCGACCGCCCCAACGTGCTGCTTACGCCTCACGTGGCCTGGGCCTCGGACCAAGCCCAGCAGACGCTGGCCGATCAGCTCATCGACAACATCGAGGCGTTCGTGGCGGGAAGGCCGACCCACACTGTGGGTTGAAGAGGCGAGGGCGCAGGCACCAGGCCGTTCTTGGCGCCATCCCCTTTCCCTGTGGACGAGTGCGGAGTGTTCGTCGACGTGTTCGTTGTGGACTTCCCACGCCTCTCTTGGGTCTTGGCGACCAAGCGATCTCGGATCTGAAAAAGCCAACTGGGCCGGTGGCGGCAGGTGTTGTTCGAGGGCCGGGGTACAGATCCTTTGCATGATTGCCCGCGCACGGTGGGGTGACGCAGTGCGCGCGAGAAGTTGTGCGTCATTGGTCGTCAGTTGACGTTGATTTCGGTGGCAATGGCGTGTGTTTTCTGGATGGTGGCCAGTGGAGTGGGTCGTCTGTGTGGTGGCTTGAAGGATGTTTGAAATCCGCTTGAATTTAAGTGCCTTTGTCAATGCTTCATTTGCGGGGTTGGGTCGTCTGATTTTGCGAACATGCTGTTTCATTGGTAAAAAATGAAAACAGATCTCATAAAATCTTTACGCACAAAGGAACTAGTTCTCGGGATCTCTGTGTTTTGTGTGACGGTGGGTTGGTGTTCGTAACGGGGGGTTGTGTGCAGGGCTTGGCATCTGGACCGTCGCGGGGAGAGGTGAATCCGTCCTGGCGCAATGGGGTGTTGGCATGGTTCGGAGTCGTGCTTGCGCTGTTGGGCTTGCTGGGACCTTCCAGGGGGTGGGCTTCCCCCGTGGCTCCGAGTGTGGCCTTGCACTACGGCTCTGCGCCGCCTTGGAATGAGCTTGCCGCGTTTGATTGGGTGGTTCTGGAGCCGGACCACCACGGGAGCATCCGGCAGCGGGCTGCAGCCGCACCGAGGACGCAGTTTTTCGCCTACCTGTCGGTGGGTGAGGTGGAAAAAGGGCATCGACTCCGGTCCACGATGCCTGCCTCGTGGCTGATGGGGGTCAACAAGTCCTGGAACAGCTTGGTGATCGACCAGCGGGTGGCGGCTTGGCCCAATTGGTTCGTCGAGCATGTGGCTCGGCCCCAGTGGGAGCGCGGATACCGTGGGTTCTTCCTGGACACGCTGGATTCGTACCATCTGGTGGCCAAGACTCCGGAAGAGCGAGCAGCCTACGAAGCGGGTCTGGTGCGTGTCGTCAAAGCCCTGAAGGCGGCGTTTCCTGAGGCCAAGCTGATCCTCAATCGGGGCTTCGAAATCCTGCCGCAGGTGGCGGGTGAAGTGTCGATGGTTGCTGCGGAATCGCTGTACCGCGGCTGGGACCCTCAGGCCAAGCGGTACGTCACCGTGAGCGATCAGGATCGGGCTTGGTTGCTGGAGCGCCTGGACAAGGTCCGGACACAGCACCGCCTGCCGGTGTTGGCCATTGACTATGTGCCCCCGTCGGACCGGTCTCTGGCGCGGGAGACGGCGCAGCGCATTCGCGGTCACGGGTTTGTGCCTTGGGTGACGACCTCGGATCTGGATGGATTGGGTGTCGGGGCACTGGAGGTCCTCCCGCGCAGGCTGATCGTTCTGCACGATGCCGCGGTGGGGGCCGATGTTGCCGAGCTGACCCACGCCGGGGCTGTGCGCTTCCTGGGAGCGCCGGCGTACTACCTGGGTTTGGTGCCGGAGTTCATCAATCCCGATGAGCGTGAATTGCCTCCGCTGCGGCCGGGCGAGGTGGCCGGCATCGCGATGCAGTTCATGTACGACAAGCCGCGTCCCGAGGTGGCGGCTTGGCTGCGTGGCGCGATGTCGATGGGGATCAAGGTGGCTTCGTTCGGGCAACCGGGGTTCAGTGACTCGGGGGTCTTGCGTGAGACCTTCGGGTTCCGTGTCTCCGACAGCGACGTGAAGCCGGCTGCTCCGGTGGTGTTCAGCAAGAAGGATCCGTCCATCGGGTTCGAGATCACGCCGGTGCCGGGGGTGTTGGACTTCAATCCACTGACCGCCCCCAAGGGTTCCGACGTGCTGCTGCAGGTGCGTGACGGGCGCGGCACCCTGATGGACGCGGTGGCGGTCACCCCCTGGGGAGGTTATGCACTCACGGGCTACAACGTGGTGCGGATGACCGCGGGGGACAACGTCTACCGCTGGGTGGTGGATCCGATCGCATTCTTGAAACGGGCGTTGGCACTGCCCGCCATGCCGGTTCCCGATGTGACCACCGAAACCGGTCGGCGCGTCCTGATGATCCACATCGACGGTGACGGGTTCGCCAACCGCAGCGATCTGCCGGGGTCGCCGCTGGGCGCCGAAGTGCTGCTTCGCGATGTGCTGGAGCGTTACCGCTTGCCGACGGCGATGTCGGTGATCGAGGGCGAAGTCTCACCCCAGGGCCTGTATCCGCGCCTTTCTGCCGAGATGGAGGGCCTCGCCAAACGGATGTTCGCCCTGCCCCACGTCGAAATCGGGTCGCACACGTATTCCCACCCCTTCGATTGGGTGCAGTCCGAGAAGGGGGCTCAAGGGAAGTCCTACGCGCTGGATCTGCCTGGGTATCGGTTCGATGCCGATCGTGAGATTTCAGGGTCCATTGCCTACATCCAGTCCAGGTTGGCGCCCGCCGGCAAGCCGGTGGTGTTGTTCCAGTGGAGTGGGGACTGCAACCCGAGCGACAAGACCCTGTCTGCTTTGGAAAAGGCGGGCGTGTTGGCCATCAATGGCGGCGTCACGTTGACCACGAATGCTCAGAATTCGATGACGCTGGTGGCACCGATGGGTGTGCGCAAGGGGCCGCACTTTCAGGTGTATGCGCCCAACCAGAACGAGAACGTCTACACCAATCACTTCTCCGGCCCCTTGTACGGGTACGAGCGGGTGATCGAGACCTTCAAGCTGACCGAACAGCCCTACCGACTCAAGCCGGTCAACATTTATTACCACACCTATTCGGCGTCGCGAAAAGCCTCCCTGGAGGCCCTGCATCGTGTGTATCGCTGGGCCTTGGCACAGCCCTTGAACCCGATCTACCCCTCGGACTATGTGCGCAAGGCCATGAACTACGAGCAGATCGTGGTGGCCCGCGGCGAGGGCGGATTCCTGGTGAGAGGGGCCCAGCATCTGCGTGAAGTGCGCGCGCCCCGTTCGTTGGGCACGGCCCAGGTCCAGGACAGTTCCGGCGTCGTGGGCGTGGCTGCCGGCGAGCGCGAGCAGTACGTCCATCTGTCGGACAGCGAGGCATGGATTCCGTTTGCGGCCAAGGCCAGTGCGGCATCCCAGTTGGTGGACGCCAACGCCCGCGTGGTCTCGATGGATCGGAACGCCGGACGCACCCAGTTGCAGTTGCTCAGCCACGCGCCTTTGCGCATGTCGATCCGACACCCCGTCGGTTGTCCGATCACCTTGGGTGGAAAGCGCTTGAGCCCGATTGGCAGCAGCGCAGACGGCATCCACCAGTACGCCAGCGACAAACATGGAACAGAGACGCTCACGATTGGTTGCCCCTGACACCACGGGGTTGCGCGCCCGCGTCTTGTCGACGGGCGGGTTGCTGGTGGTGGCTGCGATGGTGCTGATGGTCTTGGTGACGCTGTACCCGCGTCAGCAGTTGATCGACCGGCTGAGTGCCCAACCCCAGATTGACGAGCTCAGCGTCAATTACCTGGCCAACCTGCTGGACAGCGAGCCGGACAACGTCGAGCTGCGGGTGCTGTTGGCCGAGCACCGGTTCAAGCTCGGTCAGTGGGAACTGAGTCAGTCCACCTTGCAGCCACTGCTGGGCAAGACCTTGCCCAACGAAAGTTTGGCTCATCGTGTTTCCGTCCTGAACTACCGGGTTCTGGAGAAGCGCGTGAGTGCTGCGAAGCCTGACGACGAGGACGCGGCTGCATTGAAGGCGCAGTTGATCGAATCCCTGGAGGCTCGCGTGTCTCTGGGGCCTTGGACCAATCCGGAGCTGTTGGACTTTGCACGGGGCGCGGCACTGGCTGGACGGCCTCAGCTTGTGCAGCGGTTTCTGGCTCTGATCCGCCTGGACGAACACAGCGACCGCGAGCCCTGGTTCAGCAACGCCGTGCGGACGGCCATTTCCGTGCAGGACTACGTGGGCGCGGCCGATCTGCATCTGCGCGCCTTGTCGAAGACTGCATCGAACGAAGCCCGGCGTTCGCATCTGCGCGAGGCCTTGCGCATCCTGCAGTCTGGGAATCTGTTGGACCGCGCACTGGCGGTTGGACGCGAGCACGAGGCGCTCGTCGCGGACGACACCAGCTTGCTCAACTACCTGACCCGTCTCTCGCTGGCGGCCAACCGGCCGACGGAGGCGCAGCACTATGCGAAGCGGCTGCTTCGGATGAGCCGCGCGGACGATCGCCCCGGTGCCGCACCGGGTGTCTCGTGGCCCGTGAGGTGGCTGGCGCGCTCGATCGACCTCGTGGTCAGCCCCGCGCAGGCGGCAGAGCCGGTGGCCGCCCGACCGGCCGCATCGGCGGTCGCTGTCGAGAATGGGGATCAGGATCCCAAGTTGCCGTTCCAGGAAGAGGCTTACCTGCTGGCCTACGAGACGTTCCTGGGCAGCCGAAACCAGATGGACGCATGGCGCGTCGCATCGTCCGCCGTTCGCCAGCAGCCGAACAGTCTGGCGTGGCGGGAGCGTTTCGCGCAGGTCAGCGAGTGGGTCGGCAAACCGGCCGTGGCGTTGGAGCAGTGGCGGACCCTCGCGGCCATGGCGTCCCGCACGGGGGGCGAGGCCAAGGTGCTGGACCGCGCCTTGAAGGCCGTCTTGCGGCTGGCGCCGAGCCTCAATGACGACGAAGCGCTGTTGGCCATGTGGACCGAAGTGGCGTCGCTGCGTCGGCTGACTGTGGACGAGACCCTGGGCCTGGTGGTGTTGTCGGAGCGGCTGGGTCGCCCGGAAGAGGGTCTGAGGTGGCTGCAGAAGGGCATCAGCCAGCAGCCGGACCGTCGTTTGCTTGAAATGCAGGTCGACCTGTTGGAGCGCATGGGTGATCTGCCCGCTGCCATGGCGGCCAGTCGCACGCTGATGCAGCGCGAGGGGGTCACGGTTCAGCGCGCCATGCGCCTGGCCCGCATGCATGGCGTGCGGGGTGAACACGCCGAGGCCCTCAAGGTTCTGCTGCCTCTGGCCCCACGGGTGCCCGAGTCGGATCTGGAGTACTGGCGCTTCCTCGGAAGTCTGGCCTGGACGCTGCAGGACGAAAACACGGCCCACCAGGCGTTGAGCGTCACGACCCGTCAGCCGGAGCTCGACCCGACCGAGGCGGATCGCATGATGCAGCTGCTGCGGACCCGAGACCCGCGGCGCGCCGCACTTTTTGCCGAACGGGCCTGGGGCCAGCTCCGTGAGCCGATGTACGTTCTGAACGCGCTGGACCTTTGGGGGGCGCAGCGGGACTTCAACGAGTTTGAGCGTCTGCTCGGCCGCCTGGACGCGGACACCGAAAAGAAGCTGGCCACGAACACCCGGTACTGGATGCTGCGCGCGCAGTGGCACGAGGCGCGCGGCGATCTGCAGGGGTCGTTGGCCGACATGCGCCGCGCGCTGGAGATCGCTCCCGCCGATGTGGACATCCGGGTCTCGTACCTGTTCGGTCTGATCGATGTGAGGGCGGTCGGGGAGCTGCAGCTTCGCCTGTCGACCTGGTACGCCGACGCGGTGGCCCATCCGGCCTATGACGCGGCCTTCGGCGCGGGGTACGTGACCTTGGATCAGCCCAGCGAGGCCCTGCCGTTCTGGCGTCGCCAGGCGCCGTCGCGCCGCAACGATCCGATGTGGATGGCTGCGTATGCCGATGTCCTTGAGGCGATGGGGTGGACGCACTCTGCCCAGGGTCTGCGTCGTCAGGCCCAGCTCACGATTCGTCGAGGGCTGAGCGATCCGGCCTTACTGAAGGGAATGCCTGCGGATCAGGTGCAGAGCCTGGAGTTCCAGTTGGCGCGCCTGCGTCTGGCTGAGGCCAAGCGAGGAGATGGACAGCAGCGCGTGGTGAGCGGGATCGCAGCACCGAAGGGGTTGTTGAGTCGCAGTGCCTTGAAGGCTTCCGACCGCGCCGCGGCACATGAAATGGTGCTGGCTTGGCTGCTGTCGACCGAGCAGCAGGATCGGGCCCGCATGTGGCTGTGGCGCCGCTACGACCAGACGATTTCGCGCCCGGAGTGGGTGGAGATGGCCCTGGCCCTGGAAGACGGCAAGCGCGAGCGGATCGCGGAGCTGTTGGAGGGTGCCGACGCCAGCCGAATCTCGCAAGGGCAGCGGATCGAGGCCCTGCATTCACTGGGTCGTGTGGTGCAGGCCCAGAAGCTTCGGGTGGCCGAGTTGCAGCGTCGCGACGAAGATGCCCAGCACGAGACCTACACCGATGTGGCTTGGCAGCGTGCACGCCGCGTGGAGTATGGCTTTGACGTCATTCGCGATGCCGTGCACGCCCAACGTCAATCCTTGGCGGTGCGTTTGCCGGTGTCGGACTCGATGCGCGTGAAACTCTCGGCGGAGCAGTCGAACCAGCGTGCCGGAACGCCGCCGCGGGCGTCCTCGCCCATCCTGGGGCAGATCGCGTCGATGGACCGCGCGGTTGCCGCATCGCTTCGCTATGAGCCCCGTCCAGAGCTGCAGGTCGAGGGGACCCTGGGGCACCGCTCTGCCGAGCGGTCGTTTGCGACGGGAGCCTTGTCGATCCGTGTTCAGCCCACGTCGCGGCTGCAGGTGTGGACCGAACTCAGTGTCAATGACCGCCCTACCGACTCGGCCCCGCTGGCCGTGGCGGGTCGACAGCAGGAAACCCGCTTCGGTGCCGATGTGCGCCTGTCGCTGACGAATCCGTTGAGCGTGGCGGTGCGCACGGCGCGGCTGGACCTGCAGAGCTGCGAACGCTTGGGGTCTGTGCGGGGCCTGGAGTGGTCGTTGGCGCACATTCTGCGCGGCGCCACGCCGGAGCTGTCGGTGAGGGCGTTCGGCAACTACGCGCAGTTCCAGCGCAGCACGGCGGTCCTGCCGAGTTGGACGTCGCGGTTGACGACGGACGGCAGCCTGCCCGACGCGTCGTTCTTCGTGCCGGACAGTTACTCGCTGCACGGTGTCGGTGTCAACGCCGGCCTGCAGGCGAGGGACAACTACAGCCGGGCCTGGCGCCCGTTCCTGGACCTCAGCCTGACCCGACACAACCGTCTGGGCGCGGGTTACGGCGCCGCTGTCGGTGTGGCAGGGCGTCTCCTGAGCAGCGATCAATTGCTGATCCAGTTTGCCGCCACACGCTCGGGCGCCAGCAGTGACGCCCGCGTGCTGGGCCTGCGCTACATCCTCCCATTCTGATTCGCCAAGGAGCCTCCCATCATGCTCACCACGTTCCCCCGTTTCCCGAAGCTTCGCACCCTGCTGGCGATGACGATCTTGGCTGCCGCTGCATCCGGCTGCTCGGTCATGGACCGGACCGCTCAGCCCGTGCAGCTGGACCCGGCTGCCCGCTGGGTCATCCTGCCGCTGGCCAATCACACGGAGACGCCCCAGGCGGGGCAGCGCGCCGAGGTCATCCTGGAGTCGCTCCTGCGTCAACGCGGCTTGCGCTCGCTGGAGAGCTCCCCGGCCGCACCCGCAGCCGATCTGACGATGGATCTGCCGGATCGCAAGGCCCAGCAGGAAGTGCTGCGTTGGGCGCAAGGGCAGGGCTTCCGCTACGCCCTGACCGGTGCGGTGGACGAGTGGCGCTACAAGGTCGGTGTCGACGGTGAGCCCGCCGTGGGTGTGGTGCTGAAGGTGATCGACCTGTCGACCGGCGACGTGGTCTGGACCGCCGCCGGAGCCAAGGCCGGCTGGAGTCGTGAAGCACTGTCGGCGGTGGGGCAGAAGCTCATGCGCGATCTGCTCGCCGATCTGTCTTTGCGCTGAAGTCACCGAGGGCGTCATGCTGGTTTCCATGTACTCGCAGGCCGAGACGGCTCGGGACGGCTTGCAGGCCCTTGCGGCCCCCCGAATCCGGGCGGCCTGGGCGGCTCTGGAGGTGGTGGTGATGACCTTGCTGGTCATCGCGATCGGTCGTTGGGTGTCGCCCAGCGATCCGCTGTTCACCAATGCGCCGATCCATTGGACGTGGTTCGCGCCGATCCTGTTGGCGTTGCGGTACGGCATGTTGGCCGGTGCCGGGTCCATGTTGATCGTGCTGCTCGCGTGGCGGCTGCTGCAGGGGGGGGACCCCACGGCGGCGTTCCCGGCGCTCTACTTTCTTGGGGGCTTGCTCCTCACCTTGATCTGCGGCGAGTTCAGCGGCCTCTGGCGGTCACGCATTCGGCGGCTGTCGCAGGCCAACGCCTACCTCGAAGACCGCATGGAGCGGGTGACCAAGCGCCTGTTCATGGTTCAGCACTCGCATGACGTTCTGGAGCACGACCTGCTGTTGCAGCCGTCGACCCTGCGTCAGGCGCTTGGTGACATGCGTGCCCGCTCCCTGGCGGGCCAACTGGATGCGCCGGCGGCCGCCAAGGCCTTCTTGGAGTTCCTCGGCGTGCACTGCCAGATCGAGAGCGCCCAGGTGGTTTCGCTGACCCCGGGGGAAGGCTACGGTCGGACCTTGGCCAGCGTGGGCAACCCCGTTCCGGTGGATCTGAAGGATCCGCTGGTGCGATATGCCCTGGAGCAGCATCGGCTGGCCCACATCCAGGCTGGAACGCCTCATCAGGAGGCCGCCACCGATCATCTGGTGGCCGCTCCGCTCGTGCTGGGCACACACCGCGAAGAGGCTTTGCTCGTGGTGAGTCGCATGCCCTTCCTGGCCTTGCATGACGAGGCGCTGGAGCTGATGTCGGTGCTGTGCACCTCGTTTTCCGACGCCGCGCTGGTCAGTGACGAGGTGCCGGTGCTGATGGCCAAGGTGCCGGGTTGTCCCGTGGAATTTGCCGAGGAAACGAGCCGGCTGGACCGGATCGCACGGGAGTTCAAGCTGCCCAGTCAGGTGGTGGTGCTCACGTTCAATGACCCGAAGCACGCCGCCCTGCAGCGCCGGTTGGCGGAGCATCGTGCCCGGGCCCCCGACGTGGTCTGGGCCTCTGCTCTGGAGGGGGGACGGGAACGGGTGGTCACTCTGATGCCTCTGGTGGGCCGCACGGCCGTCGACGGCTACCTGCGCAGTCTGGCCAACTATCTGGCTGAGCGCCAGGACTTGGATCCGCGTCAGCTGGACCTGTCGATGCTGCAGATCCAGCACCGTGTCCTGGTGCTGGGGCAGGCGCCCCTCGTGTCGGCGTTGACCGAGGTTCTTGGAGGAGGCGAGGCATGAGCTTCCTGCTTGTGCTGGTGTCGGTGGCCCTGCAGACGCTGGCAGCGTGGCTGGTGTGGTCCAGTGGGACCGATGTGGCCCAACTCGGTACCTTTTTGGTGGTGCACGCGTTGGGTGCCGCGGCTCTGGCATGGGCTGTGTTGTCCTGGTTGCCGTTGACGTTTCGCGAACCAAAGGGGCCGGCTTTGGCACTTTCGTTCAGCGTGGCGTTTTTCATCCCGATCGGGGGCATGGTGGTGGTGCTTTTGTCGGTGTTGATGCTTCGATGGATGCCCCCTCGCGCACGTGCCAACCTGTTCAATGTGGCCCACCCGCCGGAGTTCGTGATTTCCAATCGGGCGCCGACCCGGCTGTTCCGGGGGTTGAGCGTCCGGCAACTGCTGGTCGACGTGCACGCGGCCACGTCCTTGCGCACCCGTGCGCTCAACGCGATCGCCTGCAAGCCGCCGCGGATTTCGGGTGACCTGCTGCGCAAGCTCCTGAAGGATCCGGTGGAG
The DNA here is from genome assembly GCA_964422355.1 of uncultured Sphaerotilus sp. GTDB lineage: Bacteria > Pseudomonadota > Gammaproteobacteria > Burkholderiales > Burkholderiaceae_C > Sphaerotilus. The sequence continues at coordinate 14,866 of CAYRBG010000030.1, forward strand.
GATCTGCGCCTGGTGGCCTACGGACTGCTGGACACACGAGAGCGCGAGTTGCGAGCCCGCATCTCGGAACAGACGGCCTTGCTGCAGCGCGTTTCTCAGGCGCCAGGTGAGCACCAGGTGAGTCTTGCCGAGGTGTTGCGCCGACTTGCCGAGCTGAACTACGAGTTGGTCTACCAGTCCCTGGTGCAGGGGGATGTGCGTGATCACACGCTGGGGCTGGCTGTCGGCCACGCCTGGGCTGCCATCGAGCTTGATCCGACCGATGGCGGCTTGCATCAACTGCTCGCGCGCATTCATCTGGAGCGGAACGATCCGGAGCAGGCCCGCGTGGACCTGCATCGTGCGCTGGAAGATGGGTTGCCGGACAACCGCGTGCTTCCCTACATGGCCGAGATGGCCTACCAGCGCCGCGACTGGGCGGGCGTGCGCGCATTGATGCAGCGCATCGATCCGCTGACGGTGACCCCGCGCATGGCGGCCTTGGTGCGCTACTGGCAGACCGCAGGAGAGCCTTCTTGAGTTCATCAGACATCGCGGCCCAAGAGCTGCCCCGGGCCGAGTCCGCAGACATCGCGCTGCTGCTGGAAGGGACGTATCCCTACATCTCCGGCGGCGTGTCGAGCTGGGTCCATCAGATCATCGAAGGGTTTCCGCACCTGCGGTTTGCCGTGGTGTTTCTGGGGTCCAGGCCCGAAGATTACGGCCCGATCCGCTACCGTTTTCCGCCCAACCTGGTGCATCTGGAGGCGCACTACATCTTTGACGAAGGCGAGGCCCCTCCCGAGCAGGCGCTGCACACCGATCCGGCAGCGTTCCAGCATGTCCGGGCCCTGCACCGCTTCCTGAAGAGCTCAGACGATGAGGCCGTGGAGGAAGATCCTCACGATCTGTTCGGAGCGGTCGTGGATCGGTTTGACGGAGCGCTCAGCGAAGCGCACTTCATGCGGGGCGACGAGTCTTGGAAATATGTGTGCGAACAATATGAGGCGCACTGTACCGACCCGTCGTTCAAGGACTACTTCTGGACCGTCCGCATCATGCACACGCCCTTGTGGCGTCTGAAGCGCATTGCCGACGGACTGATTCCCGTGAAGGCCTTTCACACGGTGTCCACCGGGTACGCCGGTCTGTTGGGGGCGATGTGCAAGCGCCGGCAACGGCGCTCGCTGGTGCTGTCCGAGCACGGCATCTACACGAAGGAGCGCAAGATCGATCTGTTCGGCGCCCGCTGGATTGCCGACAACCGCTCGTTCCTGCAGCGCGACCTGACCGAGTTGAGCTACTTCCGGGAACTGTGGATCCGCTTTTTTCAAGGCATCGGCCGGTCCTGCTATGAGGCCAGCGATCAGGTGATTTCGCTGTTCGAGGCCAATCGCCAGCGACAGATCGCGGACGGGGCCCGTGTCGAGCGCACCCGGTCGATTCCCAACGGCATTGATCTTTCGCGCTTTACTCCGTGTCGTGAGCAGCGCCAGGGGGGTGTGCCGCCGGTGTTGTGCCTCATCGGCCGGGTGGTGCCGATCAAGGACGTCAAGACCTTCATCCGCGCCATGCGCAGCGTCGTCAATCGCTTGCCGCAGGCCGAAGGGTGGATTGCGGGCCCCGAGAATGAAGACCCCGGCTATGTCGACGAGTGTCGACTCTTGATCAAGAGCCTGGGACTGCAGGATCAGGTCCGCATCCTGGGGTTCCAGAAAGTCACCGACTTGCTGCCCAAGGTGGGTTTGGTGGTGCTGTCGTCCATCAGCGAGGCCTTGCCGCTGGTGCTGCTGGAGGGATTTGCAGCGGGTGTGCCCGCCGTCAGCACCGACGTCGGTTCTTGTCGCCAGCTGATCGAAGGGCTGAACGACGAGGATCGGGCGATCGGCCAAGCGGGTCGAGTGGTGGGGCTGGCTGATCCCGCGGCTCTGGCCGATGCGGCAGTGGAACTGCTGTCGGATGAACAGGCTTGGCGGCAGGCCAGCGATGCCGGTGTGGAGCGGGTTCATCGCTACTACTCGGCGGAGCAGATGTTGGATCGGTATCGTGATGTCTATGAAAGGGCCCTGACGTGGCAGGCATCGGTTTCGAGCTGAGGAAGCTGCTGCAGCGGGGCAGCTTCGGCGGTCTGTTCAAGGCCTACGTGTACGCCGGCATCATCAGTGCCGGACCTTGGGTGCTGTCCATCCTGGGGATCCTGCTGATCGGCATCGCGTCGGCGGTGGTGGTTCCCGGGGCTCAGATCACGCAGTTTCAGGTGGCGGTCACGTATCTGATCATGTCGTCCCTGGTGTTGACCGGGCCGATCCAGTTGTCTTTCACTCGCTGGGTGGCGGACCGCTTGTTCGAGAAGCGCGACGCGGCGATCGTGCCCAACTTCATGGGGGCACTGATCCTGGTGCTGGTGGGGACCGGCGTGGTGGGCCTCGTCGCCGTGGCCACGTTGTTTCCGGGACAGACCAATCTGTTCAGGGTGTCTTTTGCCGGCACCCTGGCGGTGATGGGAGCTATTTGGCTGACCACGATCTTCATGTCGGGCATGAAGCAGTACAAGACCATCGTGGGCCTGTTTGCCGTCGGATACGGCATCAGCGTGGCCGCCGCCCTGTGGATGCGTCCGCTGGGCATGGAGGGACTGCTGCTGGGCTTTGCCCTCGGGCAGTTCGTGTTGTTGGCCGGCATGCTGGTCATGGTCACGCGCGCGCTGCCCACGGAGCGCCTGATCTCCTTCGAGTTTCTGCAGCGCGGTGCGATGTATACCTCGCTGATCTGGGTGGGCTTGTTCTATAACCTGGGTGTTTGGGCCGACAAGCTGGTGTTCTGGGTGGCGCCGGAAGTGAGTCAACCCATCATCGGGCCGTTGCGGGCTTCGATCATTTATGACCTGCCTGCGTTCCTGGCCTACCTGTCGATCATTCCGGGCATGGCCGTGTTCCTCGTCCGGATCGAGACCGACTTTGCCGAGTATTACGAGCGTTTCTTCGATGCGGTGCGGGAGGGGGCCACGCTGGGCAGCATCCACCGGCTGCGCGACGAGATGGTGTTCACCATCCGGCAAGGGCTGTATGAAATCCTGAAGGTGCAGGGCATCACCGTTCTGCTGGTGTTTCTTGCGGCACCGAAACTGCTCGACTGGCTGGGTATTTCACGCCTGTACCTGTCGCTGCTTTACCTTCAGGTGGTGGCCGCCAGCCTGCAGGTGGTGCTGCTGGGCCTGCTGAACATCTTTTTCTACCTCGACAAGCGCCGCGTCGTGTTCATGCTCACTGCACTGCTGCTGGTGTTGAATGTGGGCTTGTCGGCACTGAGCCTCCATCTTGGCGCCGCGTTCTACGGTTACGGTGTGGCCCTGGCCATGATGATCACCGTGTTCGTGGCGGTGCTGGCGCTGGAAGGCAAGCTGCAGAAGCTTGAGTACGAGACTTTCATGCTTCAGTAGCAGCTGCCGACGTTCGCTCATGTCAAGGCGGGCTTGGCCACCGGTCTCAGCCCCTTTTTCATGCTGAGGCAGCGCTTTTCGAGGATCAACCAGGAGCAAGTGGCCAGCACGATCGCGATGACTGCCGTCAACCCGATCATCGCCACGCCTTGGTTCAGGCCGAGATACCGCAGAACGTTGATCACCGGCATGTGATAGATGTAGAGGCCATAGGAAATGTCATTGCCGTGGAGCAGCTTTTCGGACAGCTCTGGCCGGGTGTAGGCCCAGGACAAAAGCATCCACACCAGCGGTACATACAGCAGGGGGCTGATGTCGTTGGAGGAAGGCAGGTCCAAATACGTACGGCCCACAAAAACCAGTGCGAAATACACGGCGCTCACTGTAAGTGCGCGGCCTTGGAACAGCCATTTGATCCGGTCAAAGTTCTGCTGAGCCAAGACACCGCACAGAAACATGTAGAACCAAGGCATGAACGACACGCCCAGCAGTTTGAGTGCGATGCTGGGTTGGTTCTCCGGATCCAGCTTCCAATAGCCGAGATTGATGAGGCAGAACGCTGCCGTCATGGCCACGAGAACATACAGTCGAGCCTTGGCGCCCTTGGGCAGCATACGGTAGAGGATGGGCGTCAGGACGTAGAACTGCAGTTCCACGGCGATGGTCCACAGGCTGCCGTTGAGCACCCCCACTCCGAACCCGCGCATGAAATCGGGGTTGTAGAACTGCACAACGGAAGATTGCGCCAGCATCCAGCCCGCAATCTTGAGGCCGGAAACGTCCGGCTGGGGGAGGTATCCCGTCGCGTAAACGGCAATCACGCTGACGATGTTGCAGACGATCAGGGCCGGATAAATGCGCAGCAGTCGGTTTTCAGTATATTGACCCAGGGTCTTGCTGTTTTCATAGGACCGGCTGATCAGGAATCCGCTGATGAAAAAGAATGCAGGAACGCCTGGGAAATACAAGACGATCTGGAATATTAGTTTGAGCAGCCCACTTTGATGTTCGATGCCTAGATATTCAACACTGTGGTGAAGCACCACTTGGAAGGCAGCAACAAATCGAATAATGTCAAAATTATTAGGTCGGATGATGTTTGTCTTCATGGTCCAAATGCCGAGTCGGTAACCCCGTTCCTGGGCATTGTGGAGACGGCGCTGGGCAACCGGCAAGCCCCGATGTATAGGGGAGCGAGACCCATCCCCATCAGAAATCGCCTTTCCGGTGGGAAGTCATGTTTTTGGCGGGATGAGGCTCATCCCTTGAGGCCGAACGTTGCCGCTTTCGGTCGTCAGGTTCGCCCGGGAGGGCTTGGACCTCAACCGGGCGTTGGAGGCTCTCCGTGAGAGTCAGCGCTTCGAGACGGCATCAATCGGCGGCAGCGCCGCCGGTGTCAGCACCCCAGCAGCCTGCTGCAGCTTCAGGCTCGTCAGCAGCAGGTCGTAG
>CAYRBG010000031.1:0-12777 GCA_964422355.1 uncultured Sphaerotilus sp.
GCAGGCTCAGGTCGATCACATGCCGCTCCGCGTAGTTTTCGCCCTGCACCAACTCGTCGAGGACCGTCACGGCCACCTGTGCCACCTCGTCCCGAAGCTGCCCGATGCGCGCGAGGAACCCCGCCCGGTCGTCCCACTGCCCGTTGACGCGCTGGCGGAAGTCGGGGGTGAAGTGCCGGTCCACCGCTTCTGCAGCGGTGAGTTGCGGGTCGAACAGGTCGCCGATGGCGTCTTGGAGGCGGCTCATCGCACCTGGAGCACGATCTTGCCGGCGATGTGCCCGGCGGCTGCGCGCTCGTGGGCCAGGCGCGCGTCGGCCAGCGCATACGTGCTGTCGATGTGGACGCGCACAGCCCCCGAGTCCAGCAAGGCGGCGAGTTCGGCCAGTTGGGCGCCGCTGGAGCGGACCTGCGTCGTCGACACCGTGACGCCCCGCGCGGCCGCCTCCTCGGCGCCCGAGTAGCCCAAGGGGAAGATCGGGAACAGGGCCCCGCCGCGCCGCAGCGTGCGCAGGAACCGGCCCGTGGTGGGGCCGCCCACCGCATCGACCACCAGGTCGACGTCCCGGACGATGTCCTCCGGGGTGGACGTCGTGTAGTCGATGAACGTGTCGGCGCCCAGGTCGCGCAGCAAGGGCTCGTGCCGGCCCGAGGCCACGGCGATCACCCGCGCGCCTTTCCACTGGGCGAGCTGCACCGCAAAATGGCCGACACCGCCGGCTGCCCCGTTCACGAGAACGGTCTTCCCCGCCAGCGGCACCGGTTCGTGCCGGTGCTCCTGCAGCGGATTGGGCACGTCGTGCCCCAGCTCGATCATGAACTGCCAGGCGGTCAGCAAGGACATCGGGGCCCCTGCGGCGTGCAGGTGGTCCGCGCCGGCCGGCTTGAGGGCCAGCTCGGTGGCCGGCACGCTCAAGTACTCCGCATAGGCCCGGCTGTCGCCCGCCAGCCCGCTCGGAAAGCGGACCATCGCATAGACCTCGTCGCCGACGGCGAAGCCCGTCACACCGTCCGAGACGGCCGCCACGACACCCGACACGTCGGTGCCCAGGATCACCGGGAACGTCACCGGCGGCTGCCACTCCGGCGGGAGCATCTTGTACCCCTCCCGCAGATACCCGTCCGGCGGATTCAGGCCCACGGCGTGAACTCGGACGAGCACTTCGCCCGGCTTCAGGTCCGGCACGGGGGCGTCTTCGTAGCGCAGCACTTCGGGGCCGCCGAACTTGTGGAGTCGAATGGCCTTCATCGTCTGGGTCGTCATGGCGGTGTCCTTCATCGCGTGGTTCTGGGCACGGTAGGGGTGCCCCGGAAGGGCAGTGTGGACAAGCGATGCCGGTTTGATAATCGGGCCTGAACTCACTTGATAAGTGCCATGACGGAACAACTCAGTCTGGAGCGCCTGACGGGCATCGTGGCGTTCGCGCGGGCGGGGTCGCTGGGCAGCTTTTCGGCCGCCGCGCGGTCCTTGTCGGTGTCGCCGTCGGCCGTCAGCAAGACGATCCAGCGGCTGGAGCAGCAGCTGGGGCTGCGCCTGTTCACCCGCACGACCCGCTCGCTGGCCCTGACGCCCGAGGGGCGGGACCTCCACGACAAGGCGCTGCGCCTGCTTCAGGCCGTCGAGGACGTGGTCCAGTCTGCCGCAGCGGCGCACGCCGAGCCGTCCGGAACCTTGAAGATCGCCGCACCCCTGCCCATCGGCACGCGCCTGCTGGCGCCGGCCCTGCCCGAGTTCCGCCGCCGCCATCCCAAGGTCCACATCGACCTGCGGCTGAGCGACCACTTCGTCAACCTCGTCGAGGAGGGCATCGACGTGGCGATCCGCATCGGCGCGCTCGCCGATTCGCGGCTCGTGGCGCGCCCCTTGGCCCCCGTGCGGCTCCAGGCCTACGCGTCACCGGCCTACCTGCAGGCGCGCGGCACGCCCACCCGGCCTGAAGACCTGGCCCAGCACGACTGCGTGAACTTCCGCTACCAGACCTCGGGGCAGGTGATGCGATGGCCTTTCCAGGTGGGCGGTCGCACGCTGGAACTCACCCCCGATGCGGCCATCGTGGTGGACGTGAGCGATGCGGTGGTGGAGGTGCTCGCCGCCGGCGGGGGCATCGGCATGGCCGTCTCGTGGATCGCCGCGCCGCATGTGCAGCGCGGCGCGCTGGTGCCGCTGTTGACCGAGCATGCGGTGGACAGCTCGGTCATCACGGCCGTCTGGCCGGAGAGCCGGCGGGGGCATCCCAACGTGAAGGCGTTCGTGGCGTATCTGGAGGAAGTGTTCGGCCTGACATGACGGGAAGCGCCGTCCCCGGCGTTCCGCTTTTGGCGGACTTCGTCAACCCGCTCGCGCCAGAGCAAACCCCACCAGCACCGTCACCGTCGCGACGAGTTCGATACCGCCTTTGAGCACCATGACGGCATCGACCAGCAGGCTGTGCACCCGCACCGGCCCCAGCGTGTGCGGCGCCTTGAACTGGTTGTCGGTGTCCCGCAGCGCACCGTGGAGCACATAGGAGCCCACGGCGACGACGAAAGAGGCGACGAGGCCGATCACGCAGGCGCGGGCCACGTCGTCGGACAGGGCGGTGGGCTGCAGCAATTGGGCGATGAGACCGCAGGCGAAGGCGTACATCAGCGCCGCCCGGTGGGCGATGCTGACGTACTCGGGCGCGACGGCGTCGGGGCTGCGGCGGATGGCGATGTATTTCCACACGCCGAGCAGCAGCCCGGTGAGCAGCAGGCCGCCGCCGCTGAGCAGGGCCAGGCGCACGGCGCTGGTCGCCGCGAGGTCAGGCGGTGGCATGGCGGGCCTCGAACAGCGCGGCCAGGGTTTCCAGCGTCAGGTCCGCCAGCAGGTGTCCCTGGTCGTCCAGGATCTCGTAGAGCTTTTCGCCCGGCTGCGGCCGCATGCTGAACAGCACGATCACGTCCTGGTCGGGGCCGCCGCCTTCGCGGTGCGGGGTCTCGTGGGCGGGCGAGACGGTGTAGCTGCCCGTGGGGCGCACCTCGCGCAGGCGACCGTCCATCTCGTAGATGCGGTGTTCGCCCTGGACGACGAACGTGTGGTTGAGCGCCTTGTGGCGGTGCAGCACGATCTGCTGGCCGGCCGCGAACTTGAACAGCACGTCGGCGATGCGCTGTTCCGTGTCCACGTGCTGGATGGCGTAGACGAAGTGGGGGAAGTCGCCGAAGGGCTGCCAGTCGATGGGGCTGTCGTCGAAGCAGGGGGTGGGCATGGGGTGTGTCTCCAAAGTTGTGTCGGTCCCGGCGGGTGCCGGTCCGGGGTCACCAGTGGAGCAGGCGGGGTGGGGCGCCGTACAGGTCAGTCTGCCCGAGCCGCGGCAGGGAAATCACCCGAGCGATCTGCCCGGCTGTGCGCCGGCGCGGGCCGGTTGCGGTCTCGCGGTGTATGGTTGCGGCCTCGTCTTCGGACACCTTGTTCATCCGATTTCCGTTCGCGACCATGACCGACTCCACCGACAAGCCCGCGCTCCCCGACCGTCTCAGCGGTGACCCCAAGAGCCCGCACTACAACGCCACCGTGTTTGCGCACGACATCGGCATCCGCTTCAACGGCAAGGAGCGCCACGACGTCGAGGAATACTGCATCAGCGAAGGCTGGGTGCGCGTGCCCGTGGGCAAGAAGGTGGACCGCAAGGGCCTGCCGCTGACGGTCAAGATCAGCGGCACGGTCGAGCCGTACTACCGCTGATCCGCAGAGAGGCCGCTCCTGAGCGGCCTCAGTTTTTCCAGCGGTAGCCCGTGCGCAGCATCCACGTCGCCATGCCCAGCCCGATGGCCAGGAACAGCAGCGTGGCGCCCAGGCTGGCCGCCAGGCTCACGTCGGCCAGGCCGTAGAAGGCCCAGCGGAACCCGCTGATCAGGTAGACCACCGGGTTGAACAGCGCGACCTGCTGCCAGAAGGGCGGCAGCATCTCGATGGAGTAGAAGCTGCCGCCGAGGAAGGTCAGCGGCGTGACGATCAGCAGCGGCACCACCTGCAGCTTCTCGAAGCCGTCGGCCCAGATGCCGATGATGAAGCCCAGCAGGCTGAAGGTGACCGAGGTCAGCACCAGAAAGGCCAGCATCCATACCGGGTGCTCGACGTGCAGCGGCACGAAGAAGGCCGCTGTGGCCAGGATCAGCAGCCCCAGCACGATGGACTTGGTGGCCGCCGCGCCCACGTAGCCCAGCAGGATCTCCAGCGGCGACACCGGCGCCGACAGCAGCTCGTAGATCGTGCCCGTGAACTTCGGAAAGTAGATGCCGAAGGAGGCGTTGGACAGGCTCTGCGTCAGCAGTGACAGCATGATCAGCCCCGGCACGATGAAGGCGCCGTAGCTCACGCCCTCCACCTGCGGCATGCGCGAGCCGATGGCCGCGCCGAACACCACGAAGTACAGCGAGGTCGAGATCACCGGCGAGACGATGCTCTGCATCAGGGTGCGCGTCCAGCGCGCCATCTCGAAGCGGAAGATGGCCTGGACGGCGCGCAGGTTGTGGCGGGTGCTCATCGGGCGGACTCTTCCGGCGTTGGGTCTTCGTGGTGGACGAGGCTGACGAAGATGTCTTCGAGCGAGCTCTCGGACGTCTGCAGGTCGCGGTAGGCGATGCCCGCGGCGTCGAGCGCCTTCAGCACCGGGGCGATGCCCGGGCCGTCGGTGTTGCGGGTGTCGTAGGTGTAGCGCAGGGTGAGGCCGTCGTCGCTGCGCTCCAGGCCGAGCGCGGCCAGCGCGGCGGGCAGGGCGTCCAACGGTACGGCCAGTTGCAGCGTGAGCTCCTTGCGGCCCAGCTGGCGCATCAGCTCGACCTTGTCCTGCACCAGCACCAGCTCGCCTTGCCGGATCACGCCGATGCGGTCGGCCATCTCCTCGGCCTCCTCGATGTAGTGGGTGGTGAGGATGACGGTGACGCCGGTGTCGCGCAGCTCGCGCACCAGTTGCCACATGTCGCGGCGCAGGTTCACGTCCACGCCGGCGGTGGGTTCGTCCAGGAAGAGCAGGCGCGGCTCGTGCGCCAGCGCCTTGGCGATCAGCAGGCGGCGCTTCATGCCGCCCGAGAGCGTCATGATCCGGGCGTCCTTCTTCTCCCACAGCGACAGGGCGCGCAGCACCTTCTCGACGTGGGCCGGATTGGGCTCCTGACCGAACAGGCCGCGGCTGAAGGAGGTGGCGTTCCAGACCGTCTCGAAGGCGTCGGTGGTCAGCTCCTGCGGCACCAGGCCGATGGCCGCGCGGGCGGCGCGCCAGTCGCGCACGTGGTCGTGGCCGTCGACCACCACCGTGCCGCCGCTGGCGTTGACGATGCCGCAGACGATGCTGATGAGGGTGGTCTTGCCGGCGCCGTTGGGGCCGAGCAGGGCAAAGATTTCACCCTGGCGAACCGTCAGGTCCACGCCCTTGAGCGCCTGGAAGCCTGACTTGTAGCTCTTGGTCAGGCCGGTGATCTGGAGGATGGGGGGTGACGACATGGTGCGGCAGGATATCCCGCGGCGGCGGACCTGGGGGCTGCAGGGCTACACTGCGGCCCGGATGCCGTCGACCCAAGCTGTGGCGACGCGCCGTTTCTTCGTTCTGCCCCGCGTGAGTGCCTCTGTCGGCGTCGCCCGGCGGGTGGGCTGATCCAGCCCCCTGCGCGACACCGCCCCCGTCTCTGACCCGCCGCACAGCGCCGACTCACCCCTGGCCGTTTCCGCACCCGTTTCTTGATGCTTCTGCATGACGTTGCAGAAGGGGTGTGGCTGGGCCGGACCACGCGGGCTCCACTTTGCCGGGCTACCTGACCAGACACGCGCACATTGCCATTCGCGGTGCGCAACCGCTCCACATCCGTTCGCTGACCGACCGCCAGCAGTACGCCGACCCGCTCGGCGAGGCCGAGGCGCTGGGCATTTCCAGCGCGACCTGGCCGCTGTTCGGCCTGCTCTGGCCGTCGTCGATGGAGCTTGCCGCCTGGATGGCCGAGCGGCCGTTGGTGGACGGGGAGACCATCCTGGAGGTCGGCTGCGGCCTGGGCCTGGCCAGCCTGGTCGCGCACCGGCGCGGCTCGATCGTCACCGCGTCGGACTGTCACCCGCTGGCGTCGAGCTTTCTGGCGGAAAACGTGCGCCTCAACGATCTGCCGTCCTTGCCCTATCGGCACGGTCACTGGTCGGCCAGCGACGAGGCGCGCGAGCGGCACCCGCACCCGGTGGTGCGCGGCGCGTTTGACCTGATCATCGGCAGCGACGTGCTCTACGAGCGCGACGAAGACGGCCACCTCAGCCGCTTCATCGAACGCCACGCGCAGCCCGCGGCCGAGGTGCTGATCGTCGATCCGAACCGGGGCAACCGGGCCGCCTTCAACCGGCGCATGGCGCATTCGGGCTTCTCCCTCGACGAGATCGACCTGGGGCATGCGCCCGCCGAGGGTCCGGCCTACCGCGGCCGGATGCTGCGCTACCGCCGCGGCGGATAGGGGCCTGGGCTCCGGCCGCCCTGACCCGGCGCCTCGCTCCCGGTTCTTGAACCGGTTCAAGGACAGCCGGCGGGCGCTGAACGACGCTCCGCGGACAAGAAACCCTCCGCCGACCGATGCAGAAGCCTCTCTTTTTCCCGTCCACCCTGCGAGCGGCCCTGGGCCCGGGTGTCCTGGCCCTGACCCTGCTGGGTGCCGCAGGCGCGGCCCAGGCGCAGAACCTGGATCACGGCCGCGAGATCAACGCCACCTGCGCCGGCTGCCACGGCGAGTTCGGCCAAGGCGGCAAGAAGGGCGAGTACCCGCGCCTGGCCGGGCAGCGCAAGGGGCATCTGGTGGAGCAGCTCAAGGCCTTCCGCAGCCGGGCGCGCATCAACATCCCGATGTTCCCGTACACGCAGGAGCGTGAGCTGACCAACGAGGACATCGAGGACGTGTCGGCCTACCTGGCCGCGATCGAGCTGCCGACGCAGTGGCCGGTGTTCAAGCCCGACGACGACGCCCTGACCCGCCTGAACGCGATGGACAAGGTCATGATCCTGCCGCGCGCACCGGGTGACGTGGACCGCGGACGGACGATCTTTCAGGCCGATTGCTCGTCCTGCCACGCCAAGGACGGCATGGGCCGGGGACGCTATCCGCGCCTGGTGGGGCAGTACACCGCCTACCTGCAAAAGCAGGTCGACGCCTTCGCCAAGGGCGAGCGGCCGCACGACCAGGACGACGAAGGCAACGCGGTCGGCGTGTTCAAGCGCCTCAAGCCCGACGACGTGCGCGACGTGCTGGCCTACCTGACCCTGATCCAGACCCCCGAAACCCCCGACGCCAAGAAGGACGGCAAGCCATGAGTGACCTCCAGAACTTCCATGGCGACCGTGTGGCGGGTCGCCGCCGCGTTCTGCTCGCCCTGACCGCCTGCACGGCGCTTGCGCCGGTGGGCAGAGTGTGGGCCGCCGATGGCGGCGCACCGGCTTCCGTGGTCGAGGGCGCACCGGTGGCCGAGGTGTTTGGCGACCTGTCCGGCCCCGCCTGCCGCGCGTGGATGGACACGCTGCGCCGCGCCGGCTGGACCGTGCAGGCGCAGGAGCGTCCACCCGAGCAGATGCCGCGCATCCGACGCTGGCTGTCGGTGCCCTCGGACTCCCAGTCGGTGTGGCTGGCGCGCGTGGGCCTGTACTTCGTGGACGGCCCGGTGCCCGTGGCGACGCTCGATCGGCTGTGGAAGGCCCGACCGGCCCTTCGTGGCCTGACGGTGTCGGCCTCGGGCGCGGTGCTGCAGGTGGGCCACGACGGCCTGGCCCGGCCGCTGTCGGCGTTCTGAACGCGTCAGCCCACCGCCTCGTCCCACACGCGTTCGGCCCAGGCGTGGGCCAGTGCCGCTTCCGCTGCGGAGTGGGTGGCCGACGTGCCGCTGGCCGCGGCCACGGGCAGCAGGGTGCGCTGCGCCGCATCCCACTTGTGCACCGAGCTCACCCGCATCGCCGTCTGTGCCGAGACGAAGCTGTAGCAGGTGTTCATGACGATGGGGGCATCGTTGACCGGCTCGTTCCCGAGCAGGGCCAGCACGGCGTCGGCCGCCACCTTGGCCTGGTTGTTGGTCATGAACGCGGACTTGGGCATGCGCGGCGCGGCGTCCGTGGCGTCGCCGATCACGTGCACGCCGGGAGCGAGCGTGGCCTCGAAGCTCTGGAAGTTCACGGGCACCCAGGCCGAGCCCGCGGGGCGCAAGGGGGCGGTGATTGCCGCGGCCTGCTGGGGCGGAATGACGTTCCAGACGTCGGCGCGCACCCAGGTGCCGTCGGCAAGCCGGGCGCGTGAGGTACTGGCTTCGAAGGCGGTGACTTCGCTGCGGGGGCGGTGCTCGATCAGCCCCGGATACAGCTCGGCCCAGGCCTTCTGGAACAGCGCCCTCTTGGCCACGATGTCGGGGTTGGCGTCCAGGATCAGCACCTTGGCCCGCGGCTTGTGGGTCTGGAGGAACTGCGCCACCAGGCTGGCGCGCTCGTACGGTCCGGGCGGGCAGCGGTACGGCGCGTGGGGCACGGACAGCGCAAAGACGCCGCCCTCGGGCAGGTCGAGCAGTTGCCGGTGCAGGGCCTCGGTTTCAGGTCCGGCCTTCCAGGCGTGCGGGGCCAGACCTTGCGCGCGGGCCCGGTCCAGGCCGTCGATGGTGCCGGTGAGGAAGTCCACGCCGGGCGAGACGATCAGACGGTCGTAGGGCAGGCGTCGGCCGTCGGCCAGGCGCAGCTCGCGCCGCTCGGGGTCGATCTGCGTCACCTCGGCCTGCACGCGGCGCACGCCGCTGCGGTCCAGCGCGTCGTAGCGGCGGGTGACGTGGGCGAGCGGGCGCATTCCCGCCACGACCAGGTTGGACATCGGGCAGGACACAAAACGATCCTGCCGTTCGACCAGGGTCACGTCCACGTCGGGCGCCCAGCGCCGCAGCGTGCGTGCGGCGGTGGCGCCGCCGAATCCACCCCCCACGATCACGACCCGTGCGGACGGCGGACGCTGGACGTGGGCGCAGCCGGTGGCGCTCAGGCCGGTGCCGGCCATCAAGGCGGCGGAGACAAAGGTTCGACGGCGCATGGGGAAAGTCCAGCTGTGGGGGCGGTTGGGCCGGGGTCACTTACCGAGGCGCCATGGAATTGGAGGCAGGGTGGCTGGCGAAATAGGTTGCAATGCGTCGCAGCTCGTCGTCGGAGTAGCCCTTGGCGAGCTGCGGCATCACGGTGGCCTGAGGCATCCGCCCGTCCTTGTAGGCCAGCAGTTGGGCGTAGGTGAGCTCGGCATCGCGGCCGTTCAGCGCCGGGGCGCCGCCGGCCGGCGGGCTGCCCGATGCGCCGTGACAGGTGGCGCAAGCCGCCGCCCAGGCGCGATCCTGCCGTGCGATCAGCCCGGCACGCTCGGCCGACGCCAGACCGGGGGCCAGGATCAGCAGGGCCAGCGCCCACCGCGCCAAGCGGGTTGGGGCTCGGCGCGATGCGGTCGCCAGCAGGTCTGGGGCGATCGGTGGCGCAGGGGCTCGGGTGCGGGGCATGGGGCAGGGGCTTCAGGCGCGGGCGGCAGGGACGATGCGTTCAATGTGCCTGCCGGAGCGGGCGCGGTCAAAGATGAATTTGAAAGAAGCTTATGGCATCGCGATCTCATTTGTCATCAAGATCGGCCAAAACAATTACTACGCCGGGTATCTTCTCTTTTCGGATGTTTGAAACTTGATCTGCTTCAAGGACGTGCAGGGGTGGCCTGCCTGACCCTGCACCGCCGTGACGCCGCTGCGGCGGGTTGAACTGGAATTTGGAGGTGCACATGTCGAATGCCGTCGGAAAGCGTCCGGGCTGGCGGATCTGGATGGCCGGTGTCGGGCTGGGGTTGGCCCTGACCGGCCTGGGCGCGTCGGCGCAAGAGTCCCTGGGCGCACGCACGGGGGCGGACCTGCCCATCCACGAGGTGGCGCGTGCGGGCACCCGGGCGGAGATGCAGGCGCTGCTCAAGGCCCATCCCGAGCAGCGCGACGCCCGCAACAGCCTGGGGGCCACCCCCCTGCACCAGGCGGCCATGAACGCCGACACCGGCCCGCTGGAAGTGCTGATCGCGGCGGGAGCACCGCCCAACGCCCGCGACCCCGACGGCCGCACCCCCCTGCACATGGCCGCGTTTGCCACCCGCACGCCCAACGCCAAGCTGCTGCTGCAGGCCGGCTCCGATCCGCTGCTCAAGACCCACGATGGCCGCGACGTGACCAGCCTGGGCCGACGCGTCCGTGCCGATGAGCTGGTGGGGGAGGTGTCCCTGTGGATCCTCAAGGGCTGCAAGCCGGGGCGCCCGTGCTGAACGCGACGCCGCGGATGCCGGTGTCATTCGGCCGCTTGGGGGGCGGGCTGGCGCTGTCGGTCTTCATCGCGACCGGAGCCTGGGGGGCGGGTTCGGCCGCCTCTGCCCCCACTGCCGCGTCGGCGGTACGTGCCTTGCCTGCCATCGTGGTCTACGCCCCGACGCCTTGCCTGTCGTGCATCGACTGGGCCGATCACATGCGCCAGCGCGGCTTTGAGGTGCGCCTGTCCGATGTGCCGCACGCCGAGATGCCTCAGCTGAAGCGGCGACTCAAGGTGCCCGAGGATGTGACCTCGGTGCTCACCGCCCAGGTGGGGCCCTACTTCCTGGAAGGGCCGGTGCCGGTGGACGACGTGCTGGAGCTGCTGCGCGATCGGCCCAAGGCCCGCGGTCTCGCCGTGCCGGGCACGCCCCGGGGCGCACCAGGCTTCGAAAGCTACAACCCCGTGTGCGACACCGCCTGCGCCATTCTCGACAACGCCGAACGCGAACCCGAGGTGCGGCGCGAGGCCTTCCAGACCCTTTTGATCACCCCTGATGGGCGCACCCGGATCTGGGCGCGCCACTGATGCCCGAATCACCGGATGGCCGGATCACTGGGTCCCGGCGATCACCGTGATCCCAGGCCTCATCCCAGAAGCCGGGTGATGTGCTCCGCCAGGAGCGACGTGGCCCATTGCAGCTCTTCCCCGCGCGGCTGCGGGTTGGCCTGCTGGCGCACGGTCTGCACCAGGGCGCCGTCGCCGCGCGGCTGGTAGCGGGTTTCCAGCGTCATCTGTTCCGGCGGATCGGCATCGAGCCAGACGTGGCACTGGCTGTCGGGCCATTGCGGTGCGGGCGGCGCTTCGCCCCGGCAGGCGGCCGCGATCTGCTGGGCGGCGGCGTGGCCCAGTCGGGCGGCGATCTGAGCGGTCTTGGGATAGGGGCCGAACAGGGGCGAGACGGTGTCGAGCGCGTCGCCCACCACCCACACCCGTTCGTCCACGCGGGAGCGCAGCGTGGCCGGGTCGGCCGCAGCCCAGCGCGTCGGGCGGCCTTGCGCGTCCTGTCCGTGCAGCCCGGCCGACTCGACGAAGCGCGAGGCACGCATCGGCGGCAGCAGCAGGGCATGGGCGAAGCGCAGCGACCCCTCGGCGGTGGTGATCGTGCGGGCCTGCGGGTCGACCTGCTGGATCACGCTGTGGGGGCGGTGGTCGATCCAGTCGCGGTGGCGCTCAGTGAACAGGCGGGTGTAGCGGGGCATGCCGGCGCCTGCGTCGATCACGGTCAGCTTGGCGGGGCGTCCGCGCCGGCGCAGCCACCACGCCAGCAGCATGGCTCGCTCGTAGGGTGCCGGCGGGCAGCGGTAGGGTGCGGGCGGGACGGTCATGACCAGATCGCCCCCTTCGAAGCGGTGCAGCGCCTCGCGGGTGCGGTCGAGCTCGCCGGCCACAAAACCGGCCGGAAAGTGCGTGCGCGTGAGCTCGATGCTGCGCGCGTCGTCGCCGAACCAGGCGCGGTGGTCGCCCTCCGCGCCGGTGGCCAGGACCAGGCGGTCGTAGGGCAGGGCGCCGTCGCGGGTGAGCACCTGGCGGCGTTCGCGGTCGATGGACTGGATGTCCGCGGCGACGAAGCGCCAGCCCTGGCTGCGGCCATGGGCGGCCAGCTCCAGGCGCGGCAGGCGTTCGGGCTGCCAGTCCACCAGCCACGGCGTGCTCAGGGGCAGCGAGCGCCAGACCGTTTCACGGTCCACGACGGTCACGTCCAGTTCCGGGGCCGATGCGCGCAGGGCCCGGGCGGTGCTCAGGCCCGCCCAGCCGCCGCCCAGGATCACCACCCGCTCTCCACCCAGGCGTGCGGCGCGGCCGAGGGCCGGGGCCAGCAGCGTGGCGCCCGCGGCCTGGAGAACGGCTCGGCGCTTCACGGCTTGTGGGCCGGGGGCGGTTGGGTCCGCTGCTGCTCGATGTCGTTGCTGCGGTCCATCCAGCTGCGGATGCGCTCGACCATGCGCGGCACCGGCGTCGAGTAGCCGAAGCGGGCCAGCAACTGCCCTTCGGGGCCCAGCAGGAACATGCCGGCGGTGTGGTCCATCGTGTAGGCGTTGGCCGGTGCGCCGGGCTCCTGCACCTTGGTGTAGGTCACGCCGAACTGGTCGGCGGCGAACTTCACCAGGTCGGGCCGCCCGGTCAGGCCCAGGATGCGTGGGTCGATCGAGCGGGTGTAGGCCCCCATCACCTCCAGCGTGTCCCGTGCGGGGTCGACACTGATGAAGATGGGCTGCAACTGCTTGGCCTGGGCGTCGCCGAGCGACTGCAGGATCTGCTGCATCTCCATCATCGTCGTCGGGCACACGTCGGGGCAGGACACGAAGCCGAAGGCGATGAGCTGGAAGCGCCCAGGGAAGTCGTTGGCCGTCACGGCGCGACCGTTGGGGGCCTGCAGCAGGTAGCGCGGCAGTTTCCAGGAGACGTTGGGGTTGACGGTGGGGTCGGGCGGGTTGTCGTCCGTCGCGGCC
>CAYRBG010000031.1:12877-19680 GCA_964422355.1 uncultured Sphaerotilus sp.
TCCACCGCGTCGAGGCGGGTCTGCAGGGCGCTCGGGTCGGTCGGGCAAGGCGTCTGTTGGGCGGTCACGGCGCGAAAGCCGTCCTGCGTGGCTTCGTCGAAACGGGTGCCGTAGCGCTCGGTCTTGGGGGCGTGCTTGAGCATCAGGGCCTTGGCGCGGCGGGCGGCCGGCAGGTCCTGGCAGGCCAGGGCCGTGCCGTTGATGCGGCCCAGGTCGCCGATCTCCTTCAGGCCGGTGCCGACCGCCGTCTGCGCATGCGCGGGCAAGGCAGGGGCCCAAACGGTCAGGAGCAGGGCCATCGCTGCAGCCGCCGGCGCAGCGAGAGGGGCTCGGTGCGGGGTCTTCGAGGTGAATGGCATGAGGGTCATGTCGTGGGACTCCGGGGGGGCGATTGTGGGTGCGGCGGACGCGGTCATCGCGCCGGCGGGACCGGCTTCTGACCTGGATCAGCGGGAGGCGGAACCATGCGCGGCTGCGGATCCTTCAGGATGCGATAGGGGGACGTGAACGGTGCCAGGCGCTCCAGGAAATCGAGCAGCTCCAGCGCCGGGCTGTTGCGGAAGAAGGTGGCCATGGGGTTCTCCATCCAGATGCGGTCGGAGAACACCAGCACCTCGTGCGGTGTGTCGCCGACGCCGTCGTGGTTGCGGTCGAAGCCCTGGTACTCGTCCCACTGGTTGCCGCGCCAGACATGGGCGGCACCGGCGCCGGGGGCGCTGACGGCCACGGTGGTCAGGTTGTTGTCGAAGCGGTTGTCGACGAAGCGGTCGCCACCGGCCTCGCCGTAGAAGAACAGGCCGACGATGTTGTGGGCGAAGCGGTTGCCTCGCACCACCAGCCGCTCGCGCCCTTCCTGGCCGGTGTCGAGCTTGAGGCCCACGCCGCAGTGCAGCACTTCGTTGCCTTCGACCCGGCTGTCGCTGCTTTCCTTGAGCACGACGGCCGCGCCGCCGTCCTTCAGAGCGTGGGCGATGCGGTTGCCCTGGAGCGAGAGGTTGGGCGAGTACAGCACGACCACGCCGGTGCCGGTGTGGTCCAGGGTGTTGCCTTCGGCGTGCAGGCGTGGCGAGAACACCGCGTGCAGGCCATAGCGACCGTCGTGGAAGCGGTTGCGCAGCAGCCGGTTGTCGGGCGAGTTGATGAGCGTGAGGTCGCGCCCGCGCTCGAAGACGTTGTCCTCGACGCGGTTGTCGTGGCTGTTCCACAGGCGCAGGGCGTCGCCGCGCAGGCCGGTGTCCAGCGCCTTGCCGAGCACCCGGTTGCGCGCCACGACCGAGTGCGACACCGACTTCAGGTGCAGGCCGAACAGCACGTCTTCCATGCGGTTGTCCTCGGCGCGCAGGCGGGCGCCCTGCAGTTGCAGGCCGGCGTCGACACGGTCCTGCGAATCGCCGCTGCCGCGCAGGATCAGGCCCCGCACGGTGACGTCGTCGGCCTCGACGGTGAGGACGGTGCTGCGGCCGTCGCCCTCGATGGTGGCCTGGCCCCGCCCGTCCAGCGTGAGCGGGTGGGTGATGTGCAGCGGCCCTTGGTAGCGTCCGGGGGCGAGCGCCACCGTGCTGCCGGCCGGCGCTGCGTCCAGTTGGGCCTGGATGAGCGCTTGGGGCATGACCGGGCCGGCGACGGTGGGGGACGCCGAGGGCGCGGCCGTGGCGCTCATCGGCAAGGGGACGGATGGCGGGCGCACTCGGGTGGTGACGAGCGCCGCGGCTCCACCCAGCAGGGCGATGCCGAGCATGGCGCCCAGGGCGTGACGGATCGGCACGGCCGGGGCCATGGTTCAGGCGGGCAAGCCCGCCCTTCCGGTTGCGGGGCGACGCATCAGGGCGACGAACAGCAGCGCGCCGACGTTCATCAGCAGCGCGTACACCACGCTCGGGGCGCTCATGGCCGGCGCCTGCAGCAGCTCGATGCAAACGAAGATGCCCAGCGCCGAGTTCTGCAACCCGCACTCCGTGGCCACCGAGATGCGGTCGCGGCGCTCCAGGCCGAAGGCGGTGCCCAGCGTCCACGCGCCGCCCAGCACGGCGGCGTTGAGCAGCACGCAGGCCGGGCCGAGCGTGCCGAAATGGGTCGCCAGCACCTCGCGCTGAGCCCAGAAGGTGGCGACCACGATGATCAGGAACAGCACCGTGGCCACGCGCGAGGCCCGGGGCTCCCAACGCTGGGCAGTGGCCTGAGGACGCCAGGCCCGCAGGGCCATGCCCAGCAGGACCGGCAGCGTGGTCAGCAGGAACATGCTGCGCACCATGCGGGCCAGTGGCAGATCGATCTGCAGGCCGCTGGCCATGAAGTGTCGCAGGGCCACGTCCACCACCAGCGGCAGCGACACCATGGCGGCCAGGCTGGTCACGGCGGTCAGGCTGATCGACAGCGCCACGTCGCCTTTGGCCAGGTGCGTCAGCAGCCCGGAGCTGACCCCGCCCGGGCAGGCGCACAGCACCATCAGGCCGACGGCCATTTCGGGCGGCAGTCCGATGCCGCGGGCCACCAGCCAGCCCAGGGTCGGCAGCATCAGCATCTGACCGAACAGGCCCACGGCCAGGGCCTTGGGGTGCTGCAGCACGGCCTGGAAGTCGGCCACGCGCAGCGTCAGGCCCAGCGAGAACATGATGAAGGCCAGGGCCAGCGGCAGCAGGGCCGAGGTGACGACGGATCCGTTCACAGCATGACTCCCGCCGCCAGCAGCACGCCCAGCAGCGTGCCCGACTGGGCGGTCTGGGCCAGTTGCTGGTTCATCCAGGCGCCGGGCGGCTGGGCACCGAGGCTGCGGATCAGCCGGATCGTCAAGGGCAGGGCCAGCCATGCCAGCCAAGCCCCCGGATGCCCCAGTGCGGCCACGAGGGACACCATCCCATAGGGCGCGAGCATCAGCACGGCGTACACCGTGCGTGCGCGTTCTCGCCCGAGGCGTGCCACCAGCGTGCGCCGCCCGCTTTGGCAGTCGCCTTCCAGGTCGCGGTAGTTGTTGACCAGCAGCACGGCGGCGGCGGGCAGGCCCATGGCGGCACCGGCCAGCCACACGTCCCACGCGGTGCGGCCTTGTTGCAGCCAGTGGCTGCCGGCCACGGCCACGAGGCCGAAGAACACCAGCACAAACAGCTCGCCCAGCGCGCTGTGCGACACCGGCCGCGGGCCGCCCGAGTACGCCCAGGCCGCCGCCAGCGAGGCCAGCCCAGCCACAAGGATGGGCCAGCCGCCGCGCTCGACCAGGAACACGCCCAGGGCCAGCGCCGCCAGCAGGCAGCCGATGGCCGCGCGCGTGAGGGCCTGGGCGCTGACCCAGCCGGCCGCGGCCACCCGCAGCGGACCGATGCGATCGGCGTTGTCGGTGCCGCTGGCGTGGTCGGCGGCGTCGTTGTGCAGGTTGGTGGCGATCTGGATCAGCAGGGCGCAGCACAGCGCTGCGACGAAGGCCGGCCAGTCGCGCGGGCCGGGGGAGGACCACGCCATCGCCGTGCCCAGCAGCACGGGCGTCACGGCCAGGCTCAGCGTGCGCGGGCGCAGTGCCATGAGCCAGACCTTCCAGGCCTGCTTGGGGCGCGCAGCCGCGGGGCGCAGCGAAGTGGGGGCCGTGCTCAACAGGCCCAGCGTCGGGTCACCCTTCATGGGGACGGCTCCCGTAGTGGAGGCAGGCGATGCCGAAGGACAGGTTTTCCCAGCGCACGTCGGCAAAGCCGGCGGCGCGCATCAGGCCGGCCAGTTCGTTCTGGTCGGGAAAGCGCCGGATCGACTCGATCAGGTAGCGGTAGGCCTCGGGCTCGCCCGCGACGGCCGCACCCAGCCGCGGGATCACCCAGCGCGAGTACAGGTCGTAGAACGGGGCCAGCCACGGCTGGGGACGCGAAAACTCCAGGCACACGTACAGGCCACCGGGCTTGAGCACGCGCCGGATCTCGGTCAGTGCCTCGGCCACACGCGTGGTGTTGCGCAGCCCGAAGGACAGGGTCAGCAGATCGACACTGGCGTCGGGCAGGGGCAGGTGCTCGGCTTCGCCCTCCATCCAGCCCAGGCCGGCGCTGTCGGGGCGGTCCTGACCGGCGGCCATCATGGCGGGGCTGGGGTCGATCACCATCACATCGCGGCCAGGGGCGCGCAGCAGGCGGGCCACGTCACCGGTGCCGCCGGCCAGGTCCACGACGCGGCCGGTGCAGTGTCGGACCCGGCGCGCCAGCGTGCGCTTCCACAACCGGTGGATGCCGCCGCTCATCAGGTCGTTCATCAGGTCGTAGCGCGGGGCCACGGCCTGGAACACGCGTCGGATGCGGGCGCGGCGCTCTTCGGTGTCGACCGTCTGGTCACCGAAGGTGTGGTCGAGGGCGGGGCCTGGTCGCTGCGGGACGGTCAAGGCGGGCTCCGTGGGTCAGGCGGTCCTGGCGTGCCGCAGGGCCGCGTCCAGGTGCTCGCGCTTGAGCACCCCGATGCGACTGGCCACGAGCTGTCCGCGCTTGCCCAGCACCACGGTGTAGGGCAGGCCGGCGTTGACGTTGCCCAGGGCGCGCATCAGCTCCAGCCCGCCCTCGCGGGCCTGGTAGATCGGGTAGTTGACTTCGTAGGCCTTGGCGAAGTCGCGCACGGGCAGCGGGTCCTTCTCCAGATTGATGCCGACCACGTCCACGCCTTCCTTGCGGTCCACCAGGGCCACCAGCTCGGGAATTTCCGCTCGGCACGGTCCGCACCAGCGGGCCCAGAAGTTCACCACCAGCGGGCGCCCGGCGCGGGGCTTGATGCGGGCCGGGTGGTTGTCCAGATCCCAGAGCTCGGCCTGCAGCAGCGGGGCGATGGAGGTCTGGCCGTCCTTGTCGAGGATCAGACCCTCGGTGCCGGGACGGCCTTCTGCCGCCTGGACCGCGGGGGGCTGTCCCAGGAGGGCGCTGGCCAGACCGGCGATGGGGCCCGCCGCGCCGGCGCGGCTTCCCGCCCAGAACAGACCGAGACTGGACCCTCCAAGGAGCCGGCGGCGCTGGGGATCGGGCTGGAGCGGTCGGTTCACGGCAGATCCCCCCGGCGGAAGATGAAGTAGCCCAGGCCGGCCGCCAGCAGGCCCAGCAGCGTCGGGTAGGCCAGCGCAAACAGCAGATAGCCCTGCGAGCCGAAGGTGTCGAGGATGACGAAGGCCGACGGGCCCAGCACGATGAGCTGCGGGTCGAACAGGGCCAGTGCCGCCGTGCGGAACACCTGCAACGGGTTCACCAGCGCCACAGCCACGGCCGTCTCCGGCGCCACGCGCCCCTGGATCATCACGCCCAGCAGGATCAGGTCCAGGAACAGCAGCAGCACCAGCCACAGCAGGAAGGCGGCACCCTGCGCCATGTCGGTGGTGCGCGCCACCGACGAGATCAGCATGCCCAGACCGAGGAAGCAGGCCGACATGGCCGCCAGCAGGGCGGTGTACCAGCCGAACATGGGCCAGGGCACCTCGATGCCCCTGACCAGGGCGATGACGACGGCCGCGAGCATGGCCGCGGCCACCGGCAGGAACACCACCAGCCAGCGCCCGATGAACTTGCCCCAGAACCACGCGCCCAGCGACACGGGCAGCGACAGCAGGTACTCGAACACCCCCGCCTCGCGGTCGCCCGCCACCGAACGCACGGTGGTGATGAGCACGAAGATGGGCAGGATGGCCATGGTGAGCTGGATGTAGGTCACCAGCAGGCGCGACAGGCCGATGAAGCCCAGCACCCGCGACTCGGTGAGCCCGAACAGGAACAGCAGCGCCACGATGCCGCCGAACACCAGCGTGTAGATGAGGAACCAGCGCGCGCGCAGCGATTCGACGATGTCGAGGCGGGCGGTCAACCAGAGGGACGACATGGGACGGGCTTTCGGGGTTCTGGTTCTGGGGAGCGTGGGGTCAGCGACCGCGGGCGAGGGTGTGCTCGCTCATGGTGGCGAAATCCACCGAGCCGCCCTGCGGATGGGGCACGGCACCAAAGTTGTAGCCCATCGGCGAGGTCTTGGTGATGTACTGGACCGAGCGCGCGTCCAGCCAGCGGGAGAACTCGGCGCGGTTGTTCACGTCGGCCACCCACAGGCGCGTGGTCGGAGCGGCCATCCAGGGGTGGGTCTGCTTCTGGTCGCGCATCCAGAACACGGCGCAGCCGATGTCGTCGAACTTGAAGAGCTGGCGGTGGTCGTCTGAGCCCTTGAGCTCGGCGGCAAAGCGGCGGTCGGAGATCACCATGCGGCAGCGGGTGCAGACCTCCCGATCCCACACGATGGGCGACATGCCTTCGGGCCAGTCGCCCTTCTTGCCGCAGCCGGTCAGGGCGGCCATCAAGGGGCTCAGGGCCAGACCGGCGGCCAGCAGTTCCCGGCGCTTCATGCCGCGTCCCGCTCGCCGAGCGACAGGTCGGTGATCAGGCCGACGTAGCGCGAGGTCATGCCCAGGAAGCGCAGGCGGTCTGGGCCGGCCACCTGGCCGCACCACACCAGGCCTTCGCCCTGGTCGGCGAAGTTCCAGCCTTCGAGCGCGCGGGCCAGTGCCGCGTCGGGGCGGCGCACGGTGATGCGGCAGTCCAGCAGGCTGGTCAGGTTGGCGTCGTTGGCCACGCGGTCGTCCAGCACCACCTTGCCCAGGTCCAGCTCGATCACGCGGTTGACCAGCGAGGACACCTCGTTGAGCCGGTGGCTGGAGATCAGCATGGTGGCGTTGCGCGAGCGCTCTTCCAGCAGCTCGAAGAAGACCTTGCGCGCTTGAGGATCGAGGTTGGCGGCGGGCTCGTCCAGCACCAGCACCTGGGCTTCACGGCCCAGGGCGATGGCAATCAGCAGCTTCTGCTTCATGCCGCCGGACAGGC
>CAYRBG010000032.1:0-19189 GCA_964422355.1 uncultured Sphaerotilus sp.
CGCCGCTGACCGATGTAGATCAGCAGGCGCAGCGCGTAGTCGGTCATCGTGGTCAGGCGCATGGCGGGATTGTCTCAGCCCGGTTGACCGTCGACACGGGGTCGCGACAGGATCGGCACGTACCGGATCAGATACAGCGCGAACGACAGCGTCCACAGCGCGGCCGAGACGTTCACCGCGGTGAGCAGCGTGGCCGGTGCCACCAACGGCGGCAGAACACGCACGATCGTCGCGGCCAGCATGGCCACGTAGGCGCCGGTCTCCATCGGGCCGGCACGCAGTGCGCGACCGGTGTGGCCCAGGGCCGTGCGGGTGATCATGCCCATGGTCATCAGACCGATGCCGCCCAGCGTCAAGGCGTGTGTGGCTGGGCCCGCGGCCCACAGACCGAGCTCCGCACCGGCGCGCAGCGCCAGATGGATCAGCACCCACAGGTAAGCCACGTGCAGCACCCACACCAGGGCGTTGCCCGTGGTCTTCCAGGGTTGCCACAGGCTCCAGCGGGTGGCGTGGGCGGCCAGGGCCACCGTCAGCAATGCGGCTGCCACGGCGCCGTGCACGCCCAGGGCGTCCATGGCGATGAGGGCGATCACGCTGCCCAGCGCGGCCTTTTCCACACCCGGCTTGCGCTGGGCCGACATGCCCGGCACGCCGTTGTTGGAGAACATCGGGATCACGCGGCCGCCCATCACGGCCATCATGAACAGCACCACGTCCAGCG
Source organism: uncultured Sphaerotilus sp. (assembly GCA_964422355.1). Lineage (GTDB taxonomy): Bacteria > Pseudomonadota > Gammaproteobacteria > Burkholderiales > Burkholderiaceae_C > Sphaerotilus. Next base: position 722 of record CAYRBG010000032.1, read on the forward strand.
CCACCGGGATGCCCAGGCCGTTGGCGGCGTTGCGCACCAGGCCTTCCGGCGGGGTGATCCAGCCCAGACCGACCGCGTGCACCATGGCCGAAGCCACGCCCATCGCCACCAGCAGGCCGACGAAGAAGTAGTTGCGCTGGTTGTTGCCGGCCTTCAGTGCGCGCCAGAGGCCCCAGGCCGCGGCCAGAGGCACGGCGGTGTTGACGACGGCCGCAGCCCCCTCAAACGGGGTCAGCACCAGCACACGGGCCGCCAGCCACAGTGCGGCCAGCGCCATCAGCGGTCGGCCGGTGGGTGTCGGCTGACCCGACCAGTTGCGCCCGGCGGTGAACAGAAAGCCGATGACCACCGCCAGCGTGTAGCCGAACACCATCTCATGGGCGTGCCACAGCGAACCGCGCAGCCACGGGTGGGCGACCACGCCGGAAAACTGCAGCGCCCACAGCGGCACCGTCAGCATCGCGAAGGCGGCCGCCAGCAGGTAGAACGGACGAAAGCCCAGATCCCACAAGGCAATGCGGTCGGGCGAAGGGTGGCGCCGGATCGGCTCCTGCAGCGGAATGAAGACTGTGGCCATGGGGTGCAGCCTCGGTATGGAGTTCAGCCGCCGCAGCAGCCGCAGCAGCTCTTGCCGGCCGGCTTGCGGGTCAGGCGCAGGGTCCATGCGTCGCCGTTGAGGTCCTGACGGTCCCAGGCGAACTGGCCGGGCCACTGCGCCATCAGGGCCTGATGCAGGGGCGACGGGTCGTCAGTCTGTGTCCACTCCACCGCGTCGCCCACAGGCAGGCGGCTGAAGGCCTCCAGGATGGCTTGAGGCGTGAGGGTGCCGTTGCCGCCGACGACGAGGGAGGTGACTTGATTCATGGTGAATGCGTAAAGATGGATGAAGAATAGATCTATTGTGTCGGCGACCGGAGTCAGAAGCAATATCTGGAATAGAGCTTATTGTTTTTGGGGATTTGATTCCTCGTATCCTGTGCACCCATTCTGTGCGCCCTGATCGTCCCGGGCTGCGAACCTGCGTTGATCCTCCGGGGATTTGAGATGAAGTTCTGGCCCCTTGGGCATGTTCGAGGCCTGTGGCGCCCGGTGTCGATGGCCATCGACGCCCGGGAGCGCTGGCGGGTGGTGTGTGGCGCTTTGCTGGGGTTGGGCTTGACCGCGTGGGCCAGTCACTGGGCGGTGCCTTGGGGCGGGGCTTGGCCTTGGCTGGTGGCTCCGATCGGGGCCAGCACGGTGCTGGTGTTTGGCGTGCCAGCCAGTCCGCTGGCTCAGCCGTGGGCGGTCGTGGTGGGCAACACGGTGTCGGCGGCGGTGGGGGTGGCCTGTGTGCACCTGGTGTCGACACCGGAGGTTGCGGCCGCGCTGGCCGTGGCCGGTGCCATTGGACTCATGCTCTTGACGCGCAGCCTGCATCCGCCCGGCGGGGCCATGGCGCTGCTGATGGTGCTGTCGGGGGCCTTGGATTGGCGCATGGTGCTCGCGCCCGTGGCGCTCAATTCCATCTTGCTCGTGGCGGCCGGGGTGGTCTACAACACGGCGACGGGGCGGCGCTATCCCCACGAGGTGGAACGATCGGCACCCGCGCAGATGCCGTCGACCGTCGAAACCTTCATTGAGGCCGATCTGGACGCGGTGCTGGCCCGCTACAACCAGGTCCTGGACGTACCGCGCGACGACCTGCGTGAGCTGGTGCAGGCCGCCCAGGAGCAGGCCCACCGCAGGCGCATGCAGACCCTGCGCTGCCGCGACCTGATGACACCGGATCCCTACACCGTGGAGTTCGGAACGTCTCTCAATGAAGCATGGGGCCTGATGCGCAAACACCGCGTCAAGGCCCTGCCGGTGGTGGACCGGTACGGGCATCTGGTGGGCATCGTCACGCAGGCCGACTTTCTGCGCCACGCCGGTCTGGATGATCCCCAAGGCCTGTCCGGCCTGGACGGACGCCTGAAGCGATTGATTCAGGCGACGCCGGGGCCCCACTCCGACAAGCCGGAGGTGGTCGGGCAGATCATGACCCGTCAGGTTCGGGTGGTCAGTGCGGATCGCCCGTTGGCGGATCTGGTGCCGCTCTTTTCCGAGGGCGGACACCACCACATTCCCATCATTGGACCCGGGAACCGGCTGTTGGGCATGCTCACTCAGGCCGATCTGGTGGCGGCGCTGGCCGGGCCTTCCCATTCGGTGTCAGGGCCTGTTTAGGGGTGGTCCGCAACCAGCGCCGCCCCCACAGGGCGAGCACCAGCGTCCAACCCAGATCTGCGGCAGGCAGGGCCAGGGCGGCTGCGGGAGGCCAGAGGGCACCGAGGACTCGGACCGCCACGACTGCCTGCAGCAGGGCGTGCAGGTGCTCGCCGTGGCGATCGATCACGAGGGCCCGCCCGGTCTGCGTGGCCACGACGCGGGTGGCCTGAGCCAACAAGGTGGTGCCCATGAAGCCGAGGGTCAGCATGTGCAGAGCGGCGCTCTCCAGTCCAGGCCAGTGGTGCAGGACGGGTTCCACGCAGGACATGGCGGTCGCGACCAGCGCTGCGCACAGCCAGAACACGCCCCGGCGCAGGTGCCTCAGCATCGGTGTCCGGCAGGCCCTTCGCACGCTCGGATCCAGCAGGGCGGTTGTGACCAACAGCACTGCGGTGGTGGCGCAGACCGCGATGTGCACCGGTTGGAGCACGTCGGGCCATGGTGCGCCCATGACGATGGCCGTGGCCTTGCTGGTCATCAACCCGAGGCTGCTCAGCACCGCGCCGAGTGTGAGCAGGGGCGGCCAGTTTTCGCGCGGCGGCTGCAGAAACGGCGTCATGCGATGGGCCGCAAACGCGTAGGCCACGCCCACGCCCGTGCCCAATCCCCAGCGGCCGGCCGCCAGCAGCAGAAGGGGTTGATCCAAGGCACATGCCAGGGTGGCCGTGAACAAGGCGAATGCCACCATCGCCATCGCGGTCCCCACTCCAATGGCGTGCAGGCGGTCCGTTGAACACCCATTGCGGATCGAGCGAACGACACCCAGGGTCAATGCGAGCCAAGTCCCTGTGGACAGGGCCCAGCCGAGGGTCGCCCAAGGGAGATTCAAGAGCAGGCCTGCGCCTGCCCAGGCCAGTCCCACGGTGTAGAGGGCGGCCGAACGTCCGTCAAAGGCCGGTGGAGGACTTTTCGAGCGCAGCCAGCGCGGCAGAGCGGTGTGGATGAAGCCGGCGATGAAGGGTGGGAACACGCCGAACGTCCACAGCACCGCGTGGACGGCCGTGGAAGGGGGCCGCGATCCTGGGGCGGACGCCTCCCAGAATCCGGTCAGGACGGACAGCCACCACAGGCCGGCGCCCACGCCGAGGAGGGTTCCGGCCGCAAACCACGGGCGATGAGGCGCTTGCCGGGCGGAGAGGATCGGGGGCCGTGCGGCCGGCTTGTCCATGGTCATGGCCCAGCCTAAAACGGATCGGTTGCCGCCAGACTTGAACCGGTTCAAGGAAAAAGACCGGCCGCCTCACGAGACTGCGGGCTCATTGTCCCGAGGAGGTAGGTGCCATGAGCCAGAGTCAGAGCGGGTTCACCAAGCAGATGGCCCGCAACATGTTCTACGGCGGGGCGGCGTTTTTTGCGCTGCTTTTCGTCGCCATCGTTTTTCACACGGAGAGACAGACGCCAACGCGATCCAACGCACAGGCCATCACTCCCGCGGTTGTCGCGGGCAAGAAGATCTGGGAAACACGCAACTGCATCGGTTGTCACACGCTGCTGGGTGAAGGTGCCTACTTTGCACCCGAGCTGGGCAACGTCTACAAGCGCCGCGGAGGCGAGTTCATCAAGGCTTGGATCAAGTCCCAACCCACGGGTGCACCGGGTCGTCGCCAGATGCCTCAGTTCAACCTCACCGAACAGCAGCTGGACGACCTCGTCGAGTTCCTGAAGTGGACCGGTGAGATCAACACTGAAAAGTGGCCTCCGAACATCGAAGGTTGATGGGGACGAAGGAGCACAACCATGAACACAAGCGTTCTCAAATACAAGAGTCAGTCGGTCTCGAAGTTGTACTTCATTGCCGCACTGGCGCTGTTCACCGGGCAGATCCTCTTCGGTCTGACCCTGGGTCTGCAGTACCTCGTCGGGGATTTCCTGTTCCCGGCCATCCCGTTCAACGTGGCCCGCATGGTCCACACCAACCTGCTCATCGTCTGGCTGCTGTTCGGCTTCATGGGGGCGGCCTACTACATGGTGCCTGAAGAGGCGGAAACCGAGCTGCACAGCCCCAAGCTGGCGATTGCGCTGTTCTGGATCTTCCTCGTCGCCGGTGCGCTGACCATCGTGGGTTACCTCACGGTGCCGTACGCCAAGCTGGCCGAGCTGACCGGCAACGACCTGTTGATGACCATGGGGCGCGAGTTCCTGGAGCAACCGTTGCCGACCAAGCTGGGCATCGTGGTCGTGGCGCTGGGCTTCCTGTTCAACGTCACGATGACCGTGCTCAAGGGCCGCAAGACCAGCGTCAGCCTCGTGCTGCTGATGGGTCTGTGGGGCCTGGCGCTGCTGTTCCTGTTCAGCTTCGTCAACCCGCACAACCTGGTGCGCGACAAGATGTACTGGTGGTTCGTCGTTCACCTGTGGGTGGAAGGCGTGTGGGAACTGATCCTGGGTGCGCTGCTGGCCTTCGTGCTGATCAAGACCACGGGTGTGGACCGCGAAATCATCGACAAGTGGCTGTACGTGATCATCGCCTTCGCGCTGATGACGGGCATCCTGGGGACCGGTCACCACTTCTACTTCATCGGCACGCCGGGTTACTGGCAGTGGATCGGTTCGGTCTTCTCGGCCATGGAACCCATCCCCTTCTTCATGATGACCATCTTCGCCTTCAACATGGTGCAGCGTCGTCGTCGTGAACATCCGAACCAGGCTGCCGTGCTGTGGGCCGTGGGCACCGCCGTGCTGGGCTTCTTGGGTGCCGGTCTGTGGGGCTTCATCCACACGCTCAGCCCGATCAACTACTACACCCACGGTACGCAGGTCACGGCCGCTCACGGTCACCTGGCCTTCTACGGCGCGTACGTGGCTGTGGTGCTGACGATCATCAGCTACGCCATGCCGACGCTGCGCGGTCGCATCGCCAACTCGATGCAGTCCCAGCGCGTGGAAATGTGGAGCTTCTGGATCATGACCATCGGCATGGCCACCATGGTTCTTGCCCTGACCGGCGCCGGCATCCTGCAGGTCTGGCTGCAGCGTCTGCCGGAAAACAACGCCATGGGCTTCATGGCCACCCAAGACCAGCTGCGCTTCTTCTACTGGCTGCGCCTGAGCGGTGGTGTGATGTTCCTGGTCGGTCTGCTGGCCTACCTGTACAGCTTCTTCGTCGGCGGTGAAGCCGTCACCGAAGAAAACGTCGGGTCCGGTGCATCCGCCCGTCCGGTGATGGCACGTCGTGCCTGAACCGATCCAGGACTGACCTGAAACAGGAGATGAGCATGGAATTCGGCAGCGCCCGCCAGATCGCAGGGATCCCCTTCTACGCCGAGCAGGCCGGGGAAGCCGCGCTCTTCGAGCACGCCTGGCGCCAGCGCCTGCCGCTCCTGATCAAGGGGCCCACGGGGTGCGGCAAGACCCGCTTCGTGGAGCACATGGCGGCCCGCCTGGGTCGCCCCCTGGTCACGGTGAGCTGCCACGACGATCTGAGTGCGGCCGACCTGGTCGGCCGCCACCTGATCGGCGACGGCAACACCGTGTGGGCCGACGGCCCGTTGACCCGCGCGGTGCGCACCGGCGCCATCTGCTACCTCGACGAGGTGGTGGAGGCCCGCAAGGACACGACCGTGGTCCTGCACCCGCTGGCCGACGACCGTCGCGTGCTGCCTGTGGAGCGCACCGGCGAAATGCTGGTGGCGCCGCCGGAATTCATGCTCGTCATCTCCTACAACCCGGGTTACCAGAATCTACTGAAGAGCCTCAAACCCAGCACGCGCCAGCGTTTTGTGGCACTGAACTTCGGCTATCCGAGCCCGGCGGTGGAGCGCACCGTCATCGAGGCCGAGGCCGGGGTGTCTGCCGCTGTGGCTGCTCAGTTGGTTCATCTGGCAGAGGCGCTGAGGCGCCTCACCGATCACGACCTCGAAGAAACCGTGAGCACGCGCCTGCTGGTGATGGCTGCGCGCCTGGTGGCTTCGGGGGTGGACATGCACACCGCCTGCCGCGCGGCGGTGGTGGATGCCCTGACCGACGATGCCGACACGGCCGACGCCCTGATGGAGGTGATGTCAGCCGTGGTGGCGTCGCCCTGAATGTCCCGGATGATCCTGAACGGGATCGCCCTGATCTTGCGCGACGACGACACGAGAGCTGCTTGCCTGTTGCTCCTACCTTGCTTCTTCATCCTTCGACATGCAGCGTCGTCGTCGCTTTTTTCAACTGGGGTTCTTTGCCCTGTTCCTGCTGGCCCCGGCCCTGGACCTGCTGCGCTTCGACCTGAACGAAGCCCAGCTGTGGTTTCTGGGTCAGCGCTGGTCCCTGGGCATCGATGACTTCATGGCCGGGCGCATCAGCGCCACGCAGGCGGGTCTGAGCATCGTTGGGCGGGCTTTTGTGCCCGCCATCGCCTTGGTGGGCGCCTTTCTCTTCATCGCCTGGCGCTATGGGCGCCTGTACTGCGGCTGGCTGTGCCCGCATTTTTCGCTGGTCGAGTTGCTCAACGGGCTGCTGCACCGGGCCTGCGGCAAGTACAGCGTCTGGGACGCCAAACCGACCCCGCGCGAGGACCGCTCCCCCAATCAGGGCTGGTGGCCGCTGTTTGCGCTGTCGTGTCTGATCTTCGGTTTCCTGTGGGCCATCACGCTGTTGACCTACCTGCTGCCGCCGGCCGAGATCTGGGGCAATCTGGTGCAGGGCCGGCTGACGGCCAATCAGGCGCGCTTCATCGGCATCGGAACGCTGATCTTCACGGCAGAGTTCGCGTTTGCCCGGCACCTGTTCTGCCGTTTCGGTTGCGCGGTGGGCTTTTTTCAGAGCCTGGCCTGGATGGCCAATCCGCGCGGCATGGTGGTGGCGTACCGGCGCGAGCAGGCGCGCGACTGCCGGGACTGCGGCACGTTGGCCTTCCCGGAAGGCAACGCCTGCGATTCGGGCTGCCCGATGCGGCTTCGGCCCCGCAACATCAAGCGCCTGATGTTTTCGTGCGTGCAATGCGGTCAGTGTCTGGACGCCTGTGAGGATTCGCAGGCGGCGCACACCCGAGAGCCGCTGCTCGAATGGAAGGTCGGCGAAGACGCCGTGCGAGAAACCTTGCGGGCGCGCAAGGCCGAGTTGGACCGTGAGCGGCAGAGTGAACCTTGATGCGGCGCTGCCCCTTGGCGGCCGGGAGTGTGTCTGATGGAAGAGTGGGTCGGCTGGCAGTGGCATCGCCTGATCACGCGGGCGGCCGATCGGCAGCACGCCGACGCCCGGGTCACCTTGGCGCAGATGGAGCGCACCCTGGGGCTGATGTTCCGGGCGGGAGGAGGCTCGGCCTCCGTGCGCATGACCTCGGCCACAGCGACGCGGGTCGGCGGGGCTCGGCACTGGCTGCAGAAGGTGGCGGGGTCGGGCACGCACGCCAACCTGCCCCGGCTGGATGAGCAGGCCCTGGCTTTGCCGCCCGAGCTGGCCGTGTTCGATACCGCGGCCTTGAATCGCGACCTGTATCTGTGGCTGGCCGCACTGGCGGCGTGTGCGGTCGAGGGCTCCGGGCATTGGCTCAACGACAACCTGGCGGCGGCCGAACGGGTTCTGCTCCGCTATCCGGGATTGCGCCCGCGGTTGGACCGGCTCGTGCAGGCGCACCTGCAGCAGCGTCCCGATCCCGCTTCGCTCAAGAAACCTCAGCAGGACGCCGAGCGCGCGGTGCGTGAAACCCTGGAAAAGATGGGAAGCCCCGCGCGCATCGAGGGCTCGGCCGGGGTCGGTCCGCGCGATGTGGCGCCGGTCTGGTTGTGGCTGGAATCGGCGGCGATGGACAGCCCCACCCCCAGCGAGGCAAGGGAGCCTGCGACCGGGGACGATGCTCCGGGCGGCCAACGCGCCAAGGGCAAGGATCGCAAGCGGCGCCGCGCCGAACAGGTCACCGACGAGCGCCATCGCGCGCCGCTGATGATGTTCTTCCGCGCCGAGTCCATCTTGAGCTGGGGCGAGTTCGTCAAGGTGAACCGGGCCAGCGACGACGACCCGGACGACAACGCTTCCAAGGTGGCCGACGACATGGACGTGATCTCGGTGGCGCCCGACGGCGAGACCACCGCGTCGCGGGTGCGTTTCGATCTGGATCTGCCCAGCGCCGCCGCGGACGACCGGCCGCTGGGGCCTGGTGTTCTCCTGCCCGAGTGGGACTACAAGCGAGCCCGCCTGGTGCCGGACCATTGCAGCGCGCAGTGCCTGGTGGCGCAGCCGGGCACGGTGTTCCAGGCGTCGCCGGAGCTTCGAGCCACGACCCGGCGCGTGCGGCGCAGGCTGGAGGTGCTTCGTGCCGCACCGCGCCGCTCGCATGCCCGGACCGAAGGTGAAGAGCTGGACCTGGACGCCTGGGTCCGCCATCAGGTGGAAGGGGCCGGCGCCGGGCAGTGGCGTTCAGAGGCGCCGGCCGTGTTCTCCCGGCGCGAACGCACGGAGCGCAGTCTGGCCACATTGCTGCTGGCGGACCTCTCGCTGTCGACCGATGCCTACGTCTGGAACGGTCCTCCCGCGGTGGAGCGCGGATCGGCGGCGAGCAAGCTCTTGCGCCTGGGTGCGGCCCCCGAGTCGGTGGCGTCCGGGGTGCCGGAACAGCGTGTCATCGACGTGATCCGGGATGCGCTCTACGTGTTCGGCGAGGCGCTGCACGCGGGCGGCGATGCCTTCGAGATGCTGGGCTTCAGCTCGGTGCGGCGTCAGAACGTGCGCATCCAGCACCTCAAGGGTTTTGACGAACCGTGGAACGAGACGGCCCGGCAGCGGGTCGGTGCGGTCAAGCCGGGTTATTACACCCGCATGGGGGCGGCCATCCGGCTGGCCACGCAGCGGCTGTCGAAGCGGCCCGAGCGCCAGCGCCTGCTGCTGCTGTTGACCGACGGCAAGCCCAACGACCTGGACGTCTACGAAGGGCGTTACGGTCTGGAGGACACCCGCCACGCCATTCAGTCGGCGCGTGACGCAGGCCTGACACCGTTTTGCGTGACCATCGACGAAGACGCCCACGACTATCTTCCGATGCTGTTTGGTCAGCAAGGGTATGCCCGGGTGCAGCGGCCGCGCGATCTGGTTCACAAACTGGCCCACGTTTATGCCGCTTTGACCCGTCCTTGAAAGCCAAGTGAAACAGTGGGAAATATCAGGTTAAACTTGATATAAGTTAAGACCACACAGGGGGTGGCTTTCGACAATCACGCGGTTTGCTGTACGAAACAATTGGAGACAAATCGATGGAATCCACCCGCTTCGACTTGCCTCGTTACCTGTCGGTGTTGCCGCTGTTCCAGGAGTTGACCTCCGAGGAATTGCAGCGATTGGCCGAGGGCTCCCGCATCCGGCGCCTGGGGCGCGGGGACAACATCTTTCGTGTGGGGGAGCCCTGCAACGAGTTTCACGTGGCGGTGATGGGGCAGGTCAAGCTGTTTGCCATCTCGCCGTCGGGGCAGGAGAAGGTGATTGAACTGGTCGGGCCCGGCAACAGCTTTGCCGAGGCGCTGATGTTCACCGACAAGCCCTACATCATCAACGCGCAGGCCCTGACCGACACGCTGCTGCTGAGTGTGGGCAAGGAGGCGGTGACGCAGGAAATCGAGCGGGATCCCCGCTTTGCCATGCGCATGCTGGCGGGCATCTCGCGGCGCCTGCATGGGCTGGTGCACGACGTGCAGGCCTATTCCCTGCACTCGGGCATGCAGCGGGTGATCGGCTACCTGCTGCGCGACCTGTCGGACGACATGGCGGGTGACGGGTCCTCGGCCATGGTGGGGGCGGGCGCAGGCTGTGAGGCGTCGTGCCGGGACAGTTGTCACCTGCGGCGCGAAGTCCGGGTGTCTTTGCCGGTGAGCAAGGCCACCATTGCGTCCCGCCTGTCGCTGACGCCGGAGTACTTTTCGCGCGTGCTGCACGAGCTGGAGTCCGAGGGACTGATCCACATCGACAAGCGCGAGATCCACATTCCGGATGCCGGGCGTCTGGCCCGCTATCAGGTGCAGTGATCGCCTGTGATTGATCATGGATCCTCGGCGCCGTCTGTTTCTGCGTGGCCGGGTGGCGCAAGCCGTCCAGGCGGTTCCCCCAGCGCGTCCGCGCCCTCCCTGGGCTCGTCCTGAGCCCGAGTTCCTTCAGCGCTGCACGCGTTGTCTGGAATGTGTCCCGGTGTGCCCGGAGCGTGTGCTTGTGGCGGGCGACGGGGGCTATCCGGAAGTCTCGTTCCGCGATGGGGCGTGCACGTTCTGTGGTCTGTGTGAGGCTGCGTGCAAACCTAAGGCCCTGCAGCGCGTGGAGGGCGAGGCGCCTTGGCACCGCGTGGCGGTGGTTGCTTCTGAATGCCTGTCGCACCGGGGCGTCGAGTGCCGCCTGTGCGGCGACGCGTGTGACGAGTCCGCCCTGAAGTTCCCGCCGCGCCTGGGCGGAGTGGCTTTGCCCGTCGTGGATCCGCTGCGATGCACGGGGTGCGGCGCCTGTGTGGCGCCGTGTCCCGTGTCGGCCATGGCGGTTCAGCCGCCGCCGTCAAAAGGGGAGGGGGTCGCATGACCGCTGTGCCTTTGGCGCCTGCTCAAGTGGGGGCGGACGGCGGTTGTCCCGAGACGGTCTTGGCCGAGCTGTTGCGTCGCCGCAGCCATACCGGACTGCGGCACCTGGTGGCACCAGCGCCCTCGGACGAGGCCCTGCGCGGGTTGCTGGCCGCAGCCGCCCACGCGCCGGACCATGGTCAGCTGCGCCCCTGGCGCTTCATCGTCATCGGTGAATCGGCCCGGGCGCGGCTCGGAAATGCGTTTGCCGATGCCCTGCGGGAGCGGGACCCCCAGGCGGCCCCCGACGAGCTGGAGGCTGCGCGGAGCAAGGCCTGGAACGCCCCGGTGCTCGTGCTGGCGGTGGCCGATCTGCGCGCGGTGGATCCGAAGGTGGCGCCGGCCGAGCGCCTTGTCTCCTTGGGCGCGGCCATTCAAAACGTGCTCCTGGCGGCCACGGCGCAGGGGTGGGCCACCGGCCTGACCAGTGGCCAGGCGCTGCGCTCGATGGCCCTGCGGCAGGCTTTTGACCTGGCCGAAGGCGAGCAGGCCGTGTGCTTCATCGGCATGGGCACGTCGACCAAGGTCAAGCCGCCCAGGCTGCGGCCGTCGGTCGACGATTTTGTGCAGTGGCTCTGAAGCGTCGGTGCCCTGAAATTTCCGACGCGACTGCGCAGCTTTGCACCCTCTGGCGCGGTCTGTGACACATCGACACCGATCGGGTCATGAAGCCCTGGTGCGGCGCGGGTATGCTCCGCCGCTGCGGGAAATGGTCCCTCGGTTTTCTCCCTTTTCTGGAGTCACGATGAGCACGTTGAAGGCAGGTGTTGCTTCCTTGTCGCTGTTGGCCGCCATGGTCGCAGCCACCCCGGCGCTGGCGTCCAGCACGGCCGGTTCCTCGGTTTCCGACAGCATTTCCACCTCGGTGGGCAGCTTCTCGGACTCGATCGGCAAGTCCAGCGAAAGCTCCAAGGGCGACAAGAAGGACGTGGCCGACGGCAACTACCGCGTGGTGGATGTGGCTGCCGCCGAAGAGCGCCCGGGCATCGTGCGCGTCAAGCTGCAGGCCGTGGCTGCAGACGCCAAGGACGGCGAGTTCTTCCTGTACGTGCCCAAGAAGGCCTTTGACGCCGGCCGTCTGGCCCAGGGCGAGACGGTGACCGCCACCGGCCGCCCCTACGGCGTCGAGTTCGCCCGTGCCGACAACCGCGAAGCCTTCTTCCTCGTGATGGCCGACACCTGGCATCGCGAACTGGCGTCCAACCCGGTCGTCCTCTGATCTTGTCGGTTCTGAACGCCGGGGCGCTTTTGGGGCGCCGCGGCCGACGACGGCTGGTCGTGGCCGGCGCGCTGGTACTGAGCTGCAGTGCCGGCGTGGCCGGCTCGACGCGTTTTTGCGACCGCCAGGCTGAGGTGTCGACCGCTCAGCAGGACCGGCTCTTCCGCTTTGCCGCGCTCGTCAAGGACGAGCTGGACCGCTCCGGCGCCCAGGTGGCGTTGGTGTCGCGCTCCGGGCTCGATCTGGAGCGCTTTGGCGTGCGCTACTCGCACGCCGGGATCAGCCTGCGGGACAGCGACAACGCGCCCTGGTCGGTGCGACAGCTCTATTACGCCTGCGACGAGCAGCGTCCGCGGGTGTTTGACCAGGGCATGTCCGGGTTCGTGCTCGGCACGGACGATCCGGACGTCGGCTTCCTGTCGGTGGTGCTGCTGCCCTCCGAAGCCGAACCGGCGGTGGCGCGCACGGCACTGGACAAGGCCCAGGTCCTCGACCACCTGAGCGGGGTCTACAGCGCCAACGCCTACGCCTTCAGCGACCGGTACCAGAACTGCAACCAGTGGCTCATCGAGCTGCTGGCCACTGCGTGGCGCCGTCGGGAGCCTGAGGCGGACCCGGGGCGCGACGCATCCAGTGGTGCTCCGGTGTCGACCCGCCAAGCCGCCCAGCAATGGCTGCAGTCGGTGGACTACCGCCCCAGCGACATGCCGGCCAACCCCTTGGTGCGGCTGTTCGTGACCTTCTCCCCCTGGTTGCACAGCGACGACCATCCCGACGCCAACCTGGCGGCCGGCGTCTACCGGGTGAACATGCCGGCCTCGATCGAGGCGTTTGTGCGTCAGCGTGAGCCGCAGGCCCGACGGATCGAGTTCTGCCACCGCGGCAAGGACGTGGTCGTGCACGAGGGGTGGACGCCGATCGAGCGCGGCTGTGTGGCCGGGCCGGGCGATCGGGTCGTGACGCTCAACTGACGGGTGGGAAGAGCTTGCACCGACAAGGTCGGTGCGGACTCAGAACCCCGCTTCGCGCACCCAGGCCGAACCGATGTTTTGCCACAGGCGTGTCCACAGCGAGCGGGACTCGTCCTTGAAGACCACGTGTCCCCGCCATTGGCGGGGGGGCAGGGCGGCGGTGGCGTCCAGATCCAGTTCGACGCGATAGAGCGCCTGTGACGGGGTCCAGCTGCCGTTGGCGGACTGCTGGGCCTCGATCAGGCCGCCGTGGGTCCGCACCAGTTGCGGCTCGGCGATGGAGCTGCTGGGGTGGGGCGCCACGCTGCGCACGGTGGCCGTCCACTGTCGGTGGGGTTGGGCATCCAGCACGATCGTGGCTTTGAGCCCGCTGGCGATGGCCTGCGCGGAGGTTTCGTCGGCGTAGGCCACGGCGCTCCAGCGGTCGGTGGCGGCCAGGTGCATGAGCACCTCGCGCGGCGGTGGGGCGGTCTGGCCGGCGCGCAGTTCGGGGTGCAGGTCCACGACGATGGCGTCGAACGGGGCCAGGGGTTGCAGCCGGGCCAGCTCCTGCTCGATGGCGCTCACCTGGTCGCGCGCCGCGGCCCGGCCCGCCTGAAGGCTGGCCCAGCGGGCCTGCTGGTCGGGGCTCACGGCGGCGGTGGCCAGTTCCTGATCCAGCTGGTTCAGGCGGGCCAGGGCGGTGTCCCGTTCTCGCTGCAGCTCGGGGGTCAGGGTTCGCAGCAAGGGGGCGCCGGCGCGCACGGTTTGCCCGATCTGCACCGGGATCTGTTCGATCGTCACCGACTGGGGCAGGCGCAGCGCCAGGTGGTGGGTGGGTTGGACCAGTGCGGCGGCCGGGGCGCTGGCACTCCACGGGATGCAGGCGGCGCCGGCCAGCGCCACGAGCCCTGCGGCACTGCGTCGGACCCGAGCGGTGTGCATCCAGGCGCTGCGACCGGCGTGCCACTGGCGAAGCTCCCGGGCCACGGGGCCGACGATGAACCAGCCCAGCTCCACGGCAAAGAGAAAGAGACCCAGGGCCTTGAAGCCGAAGTGGTAGACGGTCCAGGCGATGCCCAGGTACAGCACCAGTCGGTAGCCCAAGGTGGCGGCTCCGAAGGCGAGCATCCAGTTGCGCGCGGAGGCGGTGAGCGTCTCCGGCGCTTCGGTTTGCCAGCCGAGCAGGTGCTTGCGCAGCGCCCAGCGCAGCATGGCAAAGCTGCGTTCGTGAAGATTTGCCTGGTCCAGCGCGTCGCACAGCAGGAAGTAGCCGTCGAAGCGCATGAACGGGCTGAGGTTGATCAGCACCGAGCTCACCCAGGTCATGGTGGCGACGACGAAGGTCGCCGTGCGCAGCGGGCCGTCGGGCAGGGCGGCCCAGGCCAGCGTGGACCAGGCCGCCAGGGTCAGCTCGGTGCGCACCCCGGCCGCGGCGATGCGCCAGCGTGCGCGCGGATCGGCCAGTTTCCAGGCTTCGGTGGTGTCGGTGTAGGCCACGGGCCAGAGCACCATGAACGCCACCCCCATGGTCGGCACACGCAGGCCCTGGGCCTTGGCGACGAACGCATGCCCGAGTTCGTGGGCCACCTTGACCAGGCCCAGTGTCAGGCCATACAACGCCAGGCCGCGCCACGAGATCAGGTCGAGCCACTGCGCACCCAGACGCTCGGTCTGCTGCGTCACGCCCCACAGCCCGATCAGGAAGGCCAGCAGGGTCCAGCGGGCGAAGGCGGCGCCGCCGAGCCATTGCACCCAGGGCAGCCCCAGACCCAGCGCCCGATCCGGTCGCACCAGGGGAATGCGGAAGAACAGATAGTGGTGCAGCAGCCACGTGAGACCGGCACGCAGACCCTTCGCCGCATGGGCTGGCGAGGCGGGTGGCTGGGTCGGGTGGACCAGCTCTTCCCGCACCGCCATCTGCAGGACGGTCATCACGTCTTCCGGACCGATCTGCAGGGTGGTTTCGTGTCCGACCTGTTCGGCAATGGCGCGGGGGTCGGCCAGCCACCAGCGGCTCAAGACCTCGAATGTGGTCCAGTCGATGCGCAGGAAGCGGTGTCGCACCGGGTCCTGCAGGGTCCAGGTGGGCTGGCCTTGGGCGTCCGGCGAGCTCGGGTGCAGGCGGAGTTCCTCCCGGAGGTCCGGCCACGGGCCCGGCGAGATGGAGGGGCCGGCAAGCGCCTGGGCCAGGCTGGACGCTCCGATGTTCAGGGTGGATGACATCGCTTCAGAGCCCGGTGAACTCGCGCAGCGCAGCCAGCGGTCGGCGCAGCACCCAATACAGCAGGGGCACACGCTCGCCTTCGATGCGGACCGTGCCGCGGGCACCGAGGCGGGCGGTGGATCCCGCCTCCAGGGTGCCGCGCAGGCGATGGCCGAGGCCGGCGTCCGCGCGGTGCTCGGCCTCGTAGGCGTAGCTGCGCAGCTTGGCCTGCAGGGCCGAGCCGGGGCGATGGTTCAGGTGCAGGTGCATGGCCGCCCCTTGGGGCAGGTCGATGGCGTCGCCCACGGCCAGCCAGGCCTCGACTTCCTGGTCTTCCGGACGGGCCAGCTTGAGAATGGGCTCGCCCGCACTGACGGTGCGACCGGCCCAGCTTCCGGGGTCCTGGACCAGCACCACGCCGTCGCTGGGTGCGACGATCTGGTTGCGTTGCACCTGTTGGGTCAGGAAGTCGACCTCGGCCTTCTTCTCCTCGTACTTGCCCTGGGCTGCGGCCAACTGCACCTTGGCCTTGGCGTCGTTGAGGGCCTGCTGGCTGGTTTGTCGCCACTCGGCCTCGGCCGTGGCCAGGGCCTGCTGGGCCACTTGGAGCTTGCTGGCCCAGCCCGCGTCGTCGAGCTCGGCCAGCACCTCGCCGGCCTTGACCGCCTGGTTCGGTTCGACGCGCAGGGCCCGCACCTGGCCGTCCACCGTGGCCCGCAGCACGACCGGGTCCCGCGCGACCAGTTCGGCGGGCGCGCGCACGGTGAGGTGCACGGGCCAGCACAGGGCGGCCACAACCGCCACCAAAGCGGCCGCCACGCGGCGCCGCTGGGCCGGTGAGCGCGTGCGCCATTGTGATTTCAGTCGCCGCCAGTGTCGGAGGGGGGCAGGGGTCCCGTCGTGGCTGCCGCGCTGGTCGGTGCGCAGCCACAGGTCGAACCAGCGCTGCAGCGTGGCCTGTTCCCGGGCCGTCCAGGGCACGTCGCGCACGACGATCCAGGCGGGAGCCTGGGGCTGGGGGCCCGATGGAAGCCACAGGGCATGCGCCGGCCACCACTCGTGCCACTCCCTCGACAGGTCTTCCGGCATGTCGTTGGGTTGCACGGGGTGAGGGCCTTGTCCCTGCAGGTGTCGGATCCAGCGGCTGAGCCATTGGGCGTAAGGGCCCTGGTGGTCGATCTGGCCCGTGCCGGAGTGGCCTTCCACGCCATGGCCGTCCCAGTACACGGCCACTTGGAAGGGCCAAGGTTCCCGAGATCGGTTGAGCAGGACGAAGCGGCGCTCGGCCGGTGTGGTGGCCCGCATCGCGGCGTCCACCAGCGTCAGCGTGGCGTCGGCGTCGAGGTCGATCGGGTTCAGGGGATCGGCGTGCATCGGTGGGTCAGGGCCTCAGGCGCGAGGAGGAACACCAGACCACCGGGCGGTGGATCTCGCTGCACTGTCGGTCAGGGCGGCGCGCTCCTGCATCAGTTGCCGACTCAACCCGGCACCCGGACGGCCGCTGGTCTCACCGACCTTGATCCGGAATGTGGCGGTGGCCTCGCGGCCCTTGGAGTCGCGCGCCGTGATCTTGACGGCGATGTCGCGGTTCCAGCCGGCCGGCGGCTCACCGACCAGCGTGCCGTTCTTGCCGTCAAAGCGCAGCCAGGCCGGCAGCGGGGTGCCGTTGGCCTGGGTGGCCTGAAGGCGGATGGTCTCGTTGATCTGGGTGTGAACGAAGGTGTCGGCCGGGATCTGCAGGTTCATGGCCTGGCCGAGCTTGACCACCTGGTCGTCCACACCGTTGAACAGCTTGAGGGTCGGTTCCGGATCGGGCTTGACCATCGTGCGGAAGCCGCTGGGGCGGGTGTAGATCTCGCCGGAGTTGTTGACCAGGTCGTTCGCAGGCGGGGTGGGCATGCGCATCGCGTCGCGGCTGTCGGTGACGACCAGCGGCGCTGCCGGAGTTGACCGGCTTGAGGGCCGAGTCGAACGGGGTGGGGGCTGGGCGTGCGGGTTCGGCCGCAGCCGGGGCGGGTGCCGGCGCCTCGACGGGACGGGGTTCCGGAGTTGGGGCCTTGTCCGTGACGGGGGGCGGAGGGGGCAACTCGCGCACCACCGTCAGGGCCACGGCCGGGCCGTCGCCGCCGGAGGCGGTCACCGGACGCAGCGTGAAGGTGTAGGACCCGACGGCACCGGCTGCCGCATCGGGTGTGTCGCCGGTGAAGGTGCGCAGATCGATGCCGGGGGCCGACCAGTGGCCGTCCGCATCGGCGGTGACCGTGGCGACCAGCGCGCCCGACGGGGCATACAGGTGCAGCGTTTGTCCGGCGGTGGCGTCACCCGCCAGGGTGATGATGGGGGCCGAGGTGACCCGGTCGCTGTCGGAGGTGCCCAGGTCCCATGGGGCAGGAAGGCCCAAGGTCGGCGCGGGGCGCACGGTCACGTCGACCCAGGCGTCGGTGGTGGCGCCGGCGGCGTCGGTGACCCGAACCTGGAAGCGGTCGCTGCCGCTGAAGCCGGTGGCCGGCGTGTAGGTGTAGCGGCCGTCGGCGTCGACGCTGACCCGGCCGTGGGCCGGCTGACTCACCAGGGCGTAAGTGAGCGCGTCGCCATCGGCGTCGGTGGCGATGGGCAACTGGCCGGCGTAGGGTTGATCCTGCGGGGTGTCCAGGTCGCTGTCGGCCCAACGGGGTGCGGCGTTGGTGGGAGTGACCTCGACCAGAACGGTGACCAGGGATTCGCCGCCGCGGCCATCGGAGATACGCACCTCAAATCGGTCGGCGCCGACGTAGCCCGACGTCGGGGTGTAGGTCCAGGCGCCGGTCGCGGGATCGATGGTCACGCTGCCGTGACCGGCTGCGCTGGCGGTCGAGTAGGCGAGCGCATCGCCGTCGAGGTCGCTGCCTCGGACCTGACCCTGCACCGGGGTGTTCTTGGGTGTTTCAGCAGCGTAGCGCTGGTTCGCGGCATCCCAACCGGGGACCGAGGCATCGCCGGGCGTCGGAGCGCGGTTGGCCGGCGTCTCGTTCACGTCGGTGACGTTGAGGGAGACGTTGGTGGCGGCAGACCAGTTGCCGGCGGCGTCGCAGGCCTGGATGCCGTAGGTGAAGGCGTTGGGAGTGATCTCGAAGTCGTTGTTGGCAACACCGGCGGCCACGCCTGCGGCGGTGATGGAGATCTGGCCGGTGGAGTTGATGGCGTAGTAGCCGTCGGCGCTGGTGGAGGAGTTGTTGGCGCTGAAGCGGAAGTCGGTGACGGCGACGTTGTCGGAGGCGGCCACGGTGCCGATCACTGCGCCAGCGGAGCGGTTCTCGGCGTAGCTGAAGGATTGGCCAGCAGACACGACCGGAGCGG
>CAYRBG010000033.1:0-19106 GCA_964422355.1 uncultured Sphaerotilus sp.
CGTCCGACGAAGCCCAGGCCTGGGGCGCGCTGACCACCGGCGTGCGCGACTACCTCGGCAAGAACGGTTTCCCGGGCGCGATCATCGGCCTGTCGGGCGGCATCGATTCGGCGCTGGTGCTGGCCATTGCCGTGGATGCCATTGGTGCCGATAAGGTGCGTTGCGTGATGATGCCCAGCCCCTACACGGCCGAGATCTCGTGGGTGGACGCCCGAGACATGGCCCAGCGCCTGGGCGTGCGCTACGACGAGATGAGCATCGTGCCGATGTTCAACGACTTCAAGGCCACGCTGGCCGAGGAGTTCACGGGTCGCCCCGAGGATGCGACCGAGGAGAACATCCAGGCGCGCATCCGCGGCGTGCTGCTGATGGCGCTGTCCAACAAGTTCGGCTCCATCGTGCTGACCACGGGCAACAAGAGCGAGATGGCCACGGGCTACTGCACGCTCTACGGCGACATGGCCGGCGGCTTCGCGGTCATCAAGGACGTGGCCAAGACACTGGTCTACCGGCTGGCCACCTGGCGCAACGAGCAGGGTGTGGCCTCCGGGCAAGGCGAGGTCATTCCGGACCGCATCATCACGCGCCCGCCTTCGGCCGAGCTGCGCCCGGACCAGACCGATCAGGACAGCCTGCCGCCCTACGAGGTGCTGGACGCGATCCTGTCGATGTACATGGAAGAGGATCGCAGCCTGGACGAGATCGTGGCGGCCGGCTATGACCGCGCCGACGTCGAGAAGGTTACGCGCTTGATCAAGTTCAACGAGTACAAGCGCCGTCAGGCCCCGATCGGCATCCGCATCACGCACCGGGCCTTCGGGCGCGACTGGCGCTATCCGATCACGTCCAAGTTCCGCGCCTGAACGGCGACAGCGCCTGGATTCAACGCACCATCCCCACGGGGTGTGCAGCAGAGAAAGAGACCCAGAGATGAAGCAGGCGGGGATGGCCGAGGTGTTGTGGGCACAGCGGACTGCGCAGCGCCAGGGTGCGCTGCGGCGGGGGCTGAAATTGCACCCGCTGACGGGGGCGGTCGCGGTGGCGCTGATGCTGGTGGGATGTGCATCGACGCCCCAGGGCGCCACCTCCGGTGCCGCTTCCTCCAACGCTCCCACCGCCAAACCTCCGGCTCCATCGGGGAATGGTGGGGCAGCAGCCGCCGGCAGCGGTGTTGCCGGACCCAAAGTCGCCGCAGTTATGCCCACGCAGGGCGCGGCCTCGGCGCCGGGCAACGGAGCTGCCGCGCGGCCCGCACCGATGCCACCGCAACCGCCGTTTGCCAAGGTGGTCGAAGACGCCCGCCGCATCGAGGGCCTGCTCACCGTCTGGCAGAAGGACGACAAGTTCTGGATCGAGCTGGGCGAGAAGGACTTCGACCAACCGCTGTTCCTGTCGCCCAAGCTGGTGTCGGGCATCGGCGAGGGCGGGGTGTTCGGCGGCCTGATGGCTGGGCGCTTTGGTGCGAGCTATGGCGGGGCGCAGTGGGTGGAGTTCCACCGGGTGCACAACCAGGTGCAGTTGCTGGCTCGCAATGCCGAGTTTGTCGCTCAAGCGGGCACTCCGGCGGCCCGGGCTGTGGCGCGGGCGTTCTCGCCGAGCCTGCTGGGCAGCGCCGCCGTGGCCAGCCAGCCTCACCCTGAGCGCAAGACGGTGCTGATCGAGGCCAACGCCCTGTTTCTCACGGATCTGCTGGGCATCGGTCCCCATCTGCAGCGCACCTACAGACAGGGCTATGGCCTGGATGTGCGCAACTCCGCCGTGCTGCGCGCCCGTGGGCTGCGCGATGAGCTGGTGTTCGAGACGCAGAACCACTACGCCACGGCGTCGATTGCCGTCGCTCAACCCGGTACGGCCCCGGGGGCGGCACCGTCGGTGCCGGGGGCGCTGGCCGATGCCCGCAGCCTGTTCGTGCAGCTGCAGTATTCGCTGACGCGGCTGCCTGAAAAAGCCATGCGCCCGCGTCCCGCCGACCCGCGCATCGGTCACTTCCTGACCGGCGTGCAGGACTACACCGACGACCTGTCGCGCTCCCCGCGCCGCCGCTTCGTCAACCGCTGGCGCCTGGACAAGAAGGACCCGACGGCCGAACTGTCCGATCCGGTCAAGCCCATCACCTACTGGATCGACCACTCGGTGCCTCTGGCCTACCGCGGCGCCATTCGTGCGGGCATCCTGGAGTGGAACAAGGCCTTCGAGCGCATCGGTTTCCGCAACGCCATCGTCGTGCAGGAGCAGCCGGACGACGCCGACTACGACACGCTGGACACCGGCCGCGCGTCGGTGCGTTGGATGACCAACGCCCAGGCGCAGTTCGGTGCGGTCGGTCCCTCGCACGTGGACCCCCGATCCGGTGAAATCCTGGACGCCGACATCGCACTGGAAAGCCTGTCTTCCCGCTCGATGCGCCAGTTGCGCGCGCAGATCCTGGCCAGCCCGTCCGTCGAGTCGGGCGGCTCGTTGGGGACCGTCGAAAGCGCAGACCACCGGCGTCACGACGGCACCTGCGAGCACGCCGATCTGGCGGCCGAGCAGCTCGACTACGCCCTCGACGTGGCGCAGATCCGTGACGGTCTGGATCCGGCCAGTCCCGAGGCGCAGGCCTTTGTGCTGGCTTACCTCAAGGAAGTGACGATGCACGAGGTCGGGCACACGCTGGGCCTGCGGCACAACTTCCGGGCCTCACGGGCGTACACCGACCGCGAGCTGGAGGATCCTCGCCGCGAGGTGCTGACCGGCTCGGTGATGGAATACGCGCCGGTGAACCTGGCCCGCCAAGGGCAGGCCACCCCGCGCCCCTTCCAGTCCACGATCGGCCCCTACGATTACTGGGCCATCGAGTACGCCTACAAGCCTTTGGTGCCTGAGCAGGAGGTGGACGAACTGGCACGCATCGCCGCACGCAGCGGCGAGCGCGAGCTGGCGTTCGGCACCGACGAAGACCATCTGCTGGGGCTGGATCCCGAAGTGATGCAGGGCGACCTGGGTGACGATCCGGTGGCTTTTGCGGTCAAACGCTTCGACATCGCTTCCGAACTGCTGCAGCGGCTGGAGTCGGGGGCGCTCACACCGACGACGGACACCTACCCTCGCTTGCGCCGCGCGGTGGCGTACGCCTTGCGCGATGTGGGCCGCGGCGCGTCGGTGCTGGTTCGGCAGATCGGCGGGGTGCGTACGCTGCGTGACGCGCCGGGCACCGGACGTGATCCATTGCAGCCTCTGCCGGCTGCGCAGCAGCGACAGGCGCTGGACGTGCTGATGCAGCGTGTGTTTTCCCCCCGCGGCTTCACCGTCTCGCCCGCTCTGCAGCGCCGTCTGGCCCCCGATTTTCTGGACCGTGGCGACAGCTTCTTCGGCCATGGCGAAGCAGGCCTGAGCACCGACTTTGTACCGGACAACCTGCTGATCGATCTGCAGCGCACCCTGCTCAACCAGTTGATGGGCGATGCGGTAGCGCAGCGGCTGCTCGACAGCGCCGCCAAGTCGACCTCGGCAGGCGAGCGCAGTCTCACGCTGTCCGAGCTGCACGAGCGCTTGACCCAGGCGGTGTGGGGAGAGGCGGGGGCGGGGACTTCGCCCGCCCTGGCCGCGATGCGCCGGGAACTGCAGCGGGAGCACGTCCAGCGCCTGTCGGCGGCCCTGCTGCGGCCGACCGCGGCCGGGCGGGCCGAGTCCCGTCGCGTGCTGCGGGGGCAGGCCGAGGCCTTGCTGACACGCCTGCAGCGCGGCTCCGCCGGTGCGTCGGCCTCTGCCGAGGCCCGCGCGCACCTCGAGGATTGCCGGCGCATCCTGCGGGACAGCATGAATGCGGCCTGGGTGCGCACCTCGGGGTGAACCCGGGGCGGCCCAGAACGAAAAACCGGCCCTGTCATACCCCGAACTGGGGCCCCGCGGGCATGATTCGTGGGGTTCCTTCAGGGCGTCGGATCGACACAATGCCAACTCGGACCTACATCTTGTTGGAGAAACGGCTTGATCTCGCTCGCATCCATTCGTCGTACCTGGGTTGAGCAATCGGCGGTGTCCCGTCTGCGCACGGGCCAGGGCCTCCTCTTTGCCGCTTTGGTGATCTTGTCCGGTGCCGGTCTGTGGGCCTTGCGCCAACCGGCCGGATCCGGTTCCTTGGCCATGACGGTGTTTTCGGTCGTTTCGACCGTCACCATCGGACTGGGGATCTGGCTGCTGTGGGCTGGGGCCGCTGCGGTTCAGCGTCCGGCGGAGATGGGTGCGGCCGCGTCCAAGCCTCAGGCCGCGCGCCGCCCTGAGCCGGCGGCTGCCTCAGCGGACGATGGGTTCGACGACTTCGCCCCGCGTACGGTCACAGCTCCCGCGGACAAGCCCGAGCCCGTGGCGGTGGTGCGTCGTCCGTTCGAGGTTCAGCCGCGCTCGGCCGTCTCGCCGACCGTCTCCAAGGGCAACCCTGTGGTTCATGACGCGGTCGCCGTCGCCGAGCGAGGCAGCGAGGTGGTGGTGCGCGTCGTGCAGAACCTGGAGGACATCAGCGCCTCCAGCCGCAAGATCAACGAGATCGTGGCCACCATCGACAGCATCGCTTTCCAGACCAACATCCTGGCGTTGAACGCCGCCGTGCAGGCCGCCCGTGCCCGCCAGCAGGGTGAAGGTACCGTCACTGTGGCGGCCGAGGTGCGCAGCCTGGCGCAGCGCGCAGCCAGTGCCGCACGGGAGATCCGGTCGCTGGTCAACCAGTCGGTGGACAAGGTCGAGGCCGGCAACCGACTGGTCCGCGATGCCGGGGCGACGATGGAGGCCATCGTCAGCTCGGTGCAGAGCGTGACCGAGATCATGGGGCGTGTGGGTGACGGCGGCGAGTCGTCCGGCGAAGCGCTGGCGCAGGTCAGTCAGACCGTGATGCAGCTGGGTCGCCTGGCCGATCACAATGAATCCTTGGTGGAAGAAAGCGCCACCGCGGCCGACGCCCTGCGCGAGCAGGCCGAGCGGCTGCAGAAGGTGGTGTCGGCCTTCAAGCTGCTGCAGCAGACCCAGGAGGCCGCCTGGGCCGCGCACTCGGCCATTTCGGGGGCACGCCTGAGTTCGCGTTTTGGTGGGCTGTCCGGTCCGTCCGACTCCTCCGGAGACTCCGGGGCACAGGGTCGCAACGGGGACTGGGAACGGTTCTGACACTGCGCGTCGGATCTGAAACCTGAAGAGCGGGAGCGGCAACGTCTCCCGCTCTTCATTTCTTGAATGCAAATTGGGCGGCTGCGGGGGTGCTGTTTCCGCGATGCTGCAAGGGGATCCGGATACAGCATCGGGTACGTTCCATTGAGTTGTACCGAGCTTTTCCATGTCCCTTGCTCCCTCTGATTCCCGATCTTCATCCGCCTTGCGGGCCGACCGCCTGATGCTCATCGTGATGGGTGGTGAGTCGCTCATCGCCCTGGCCCTGGCGTCGTACTTTGGCGACTTCGCGCTGGCGGCCGGTGGCTCCATGCTCATCGGCCTGGCCGCTGCCGCCGCGTACTTCCTGGCGGGAGGAACCACGGCCAGTGCCCTGGCCCTGGCCGTCAGCGCCATGTCCATGGTGGGCCTGCACGTGCAACTGGCGCGCGGGCTGACTGAAATGCACTTTGGCGTCTTCGTGGTCCTGGCAATTCTGCTGGTGTACCGCGACTGGAAGCCCATCGTTGCTGCGGCGGGCACGATTGCCGTGCATCACATCGTTTTCGATCGGCTCCAGGCCCAAGGGGTGGGGGTGTACTGCCTGACTCAGCCTTCGCTGGCCATCGTGCTGATCCACGCCGGCTTTGTCGTGGTGCAGTCGGCCTTCGAGATCATGATTGCGCACCGCATGCGCCAGGATTCGCAAGTGGGTGAAGAGGTTACCCGCCTGGTGCAGCGCCTGACGGCCGATGGTCAGGTCGACCTGCACCTGGATTCCGAGCCGGTGCACACGGACCTGGGCCAGCGCTTCAAGTCCGCGATCGGCCGCATTGCGCAGGTGGTTCATGACGTCCAGATGGCGGTGGGCGGCATCACGACGGCGAGCCACGAGATCGCGTCCGGCAATCAGGACCTGTCCAGCCGAACCGAGCAGACCGCCAGCTCCCTGCAGCAGACCGCCAGCTCCATGGAGCAGCTCACTGGTACGGTCCAGCAGACTGCCGACTCTGCGCGCACTGCCAGCCAGCTGGCTTCGTCCGCCGCCGATGCCGCTCAGCGCGGCGGACAGGTGGTGGCCCAGGTGGTGCACAGCATGGAAGGCATCAGTGCATCCAGTCGCAAGATTGCGGAAATCATCGGTGTGATCGACGGCATCGCGTTCCAGACCAACATCCTGGCCCTCAACGCCGCCGTCGAGGCGGCCCGGGCGGGCGAACAAGGCCGCGGCTTTGCGGTCGTGGCGGGCGAGGTCCGCAACCTGGCCCAGCGCGCGGCCAACTCGGCGCGCGAGATCAAGTCGCTCATCGGAGCGAGCGTGGACAACGTCGAATCCGGCTCGCGCCTGGTTCAGGAGGCCGGCTCGACGATGTCCGACATCGTGTCCGGTGTCCAGCGCGTCACGGACATCATTGCCGAGATCAGCGCGGCAGCCTCCGAGCAAAGCGGCGGCATCGGCCAAGTGGGTCAGGCGGTCAGCCAGCTCGACCAGATGACCCAGCAGAACGCCGCGCTCGTTGAACAAAGCGCGGCCGCAGCGGAAGCCTTGCGTCAGCAGGCCGACCGCCTGTCGGAAGCGGTGCGGGCGTTCCGCGGGGCTGGGTCCGACGTTCCATCCGCCTTCACATCCGCCCGGGCCATGGCTTCCGCTCCGGTGGCCTCGGTGCCCAAGCCTGTGGTGCATCCGGCGCCGGTGTCCACTCCTCGTCCGACCCCCGTCAAGGCGGCTACCGTGGTGCAGCGCGCCAACCCCCGCTCGATCGAGCCCTCGTCCAGCACCCCGTCCTCCCCCCAATCGACCGCAGCTTCGACCGCAGCCGACAGCGATTGGGAAACGTTCTGATCGTGTGAAGACCGCATTCTTCGGTGTCATGAAAATGCCGGCCCTAGGGCCGGCATTGTTTTTGGAAGCACGGGTGCTGCCCGCTCAGCGGTCCTTGCTCAGGCGCCCACTCTGCGACGTGGATGACCCCAGAAGGAAGGCGCTGTAAACCCCCTTGCTCTGCAGGTACACCGCCGACGGGCTGTAGACCGTGCCGCTGGCGCTGCTGATCTGCACGGTGTTTTCGGTGCTGCCGGTGGCCACGATCGTGCTGTAGTCGGATGCGACGCCGTAGCCGATGTTGCTGGCCAGGCTGGCGTAGTCCACCGTCAGGAACAGGTCGCCCGTGCCCCAGCTCGCGTTGACGAGGCGCATCTTGGCGTAGCCTGAGGACGGCAGGCGGTTGTCGTCGGTCAGCGTGGTGAGCGTGGCGGCACTGGGGTCGCCTGCGACCAGCAGGCTCACCTCGGTGCCGGCGGTGATGTCGACGGAGGTGCTGCT
The DNA here is from genome assembly GCA_964422355.1 of uncultured Sphaerotilus sp. Classification (GTDB taxonomy): domain Bacteria; phylum Pseudomonadota; class Gammaproteobacteria; order Burkholderiales; family Burkholderiaceae_C; genus Sphaerotilus. The sequence goes on from CAYRBG010000033.1 coordinate 7,439, forward strand.
CAGGGCGGTGCCGTTGACCTTCAGGTCCAGCGTGCGGCCACTGCCGGCGGTCACGATCTGATAGGAACCGACCGAGGGCGAACTGGTGCCGGTGCTCAGGGTGGTGCCGCCGACGACGGCCGACACGGTGGGCGTGGTGGTGTTGGTGACCGCCGCGACCAGGCGGGCACGGGCGAGACCGGTGTCGTAGGCCGTGACCGTGCTGCCTTGTTGCGCCAGGATGCTGTTGACCATCACCCCCCCGGTGGTCGGCGACAGGATCAGCGTGTACACCTGCGTGTCCGACAGGGTGAGCGAGGAGACGTCCAGGCGCAGGTCGGTGGTGCTGCCGGTGCCCGTCACGCGCAGGCGCCAGGCTCCTTTCTTGACCTTGAGGTAGCCCGCGCTGTTGAAGGCGCCGGCTTCGACCGCACTGGCCACCGGGGTGCTGTCGCTCAGGGCGGTGTCGGTGCCGGTCAGGTAGACGTCCAGCGTACCTGCGTCGGTGGCGGTGTTGAAGATGCGGAATTTGGCGTAGCCGCTGTCGGCCGCGTCCTCGTCGTCGGTCAGCACAGAGGTCTTGAGCGCGCCCTTCCAGCCGTAGGCGACGACGGAATACGACGTGTCCGACGACAGGCTGCGCGAGGTGGTCACCAGCGCCGTGGCCGAGTCGCTGGTGGTGATGGTGGTGTCTTCGGTGCCCGACGAGACGCCGGTGTAGCTGCTGGCCGTGCCTGGGCTGACGGCGCTGGCCACCGTGCTGTCGTCCCAGGTCAGGTTGAGGCTGCTGTAGCCGGCGCTGGCGTTGATGAGCCGGATCTGGGTCGAGCTGTCGTCGTCGCCACTGCCGCCGCAGCCGCTGAGGGCCGATGCGATCAGCAGGCCGCCGACGGTCGTGCACAGCACCCGAGACGGTCGAATTGGGAAACTGCGGGTGGGACGGGATTGGACGTGAGGGCTGGAGTCGGTGTGAAGGTCGCGCACGGGGGTCTCTTTGAGGGCCGGGAAGGAATTTCCCGTTGCGCCGATGTTCCTCAGGCCTTGTGTGGCCTTGCTTGCCGCCCGTTTCGCCCCGGTGAAGAACGGCGAAAAAGAAAGGCCGCCCGGACGTCACCCCACGTCCTGGCGGCCCACCCCACCCTGGGGTCACCGGTGCAAGAGGCCCCCGCCTCAGGCGCCGGTCTTCAGCCGACCCAGCAGTTGTTCTGCCGAAATCGCTGCCGAAGAAGCGTCGATGGCCTTGCCGTACAGCACTTGCCAGACCAGCTTGGACAGGGTCTGTTCAAGCGTCTGGGCGACGTCGGCCGACACATAGGTTCCTGCAGGGGCGCCCGTCGTGGCATCCGCTGCGAAGTTGAACGTTGGCATGGACATGATCGCGGCTCCTTGTCGATCGGCCTTCCCTGTGAAGGCCGTGGATGAAGAGTAAGGATTTGCCCTAGTCCAACGAGCGGGGTGGGATTTTGATCTGGATCAGATTGCTGGGATTTTGATTTTCCGATTCAGATCGGCTCGGTCCGCGTGATCAGCCAGTCCCGGGCCGCACCCTCGACGTGAGGCAGAAGGCGTCGGCGCACCTCGGCGTGGTAGCCGTTGAGCCAGGCGATCTCGTCGGGGCGCATCAGCGACGGCTCGATACAGCGGGTGTCGATCGGGCACAGCGTGAGCGTCTCGAAGGCGAGGAACTCGCCGAACTCCTCGCTGGCCACCTCTGTGCAGGGCACGTTGAGCACCAGGTTCTCGATGCGCACGCCCCAGCGCCCAGGCCGGTACACGGCCGGCTCGATCGAGGTGACCATGCCGGGCTGCATCGCCATCGCCGGTTGCGCGATGGTCTTGGAAATGCTCTGCGGACCTTCGTGCACCCCCAGGAAGTAGCCCACGCCGTGACCGGTGCCGTGGCCGTAGTCCATGCCCGATTCCCACAGCGGCGCGCGGGCCAGCGCGTCGAGCGATGGGGCCAGCGTGCCGCGGGGGAAACGGGCGCGCGACAGGCCGATCGTGCCGCGCAGCACACGCGTGTAATCCGCCCTCTGCGCGGCACTCGGGGTGCCGATGGGCCAGACGCGGGTGATGTCGGTGGTGCCGCCCAGGTACTGTGCGCCAGAGTCGATGAGCAGCAGCCCGGAAGCGGCCAAGCCCTCGGGCGTGGACAGGGTGGCGTGCGAGGCCGGGGTGGCCCGGTAGTGCGGCAGGGCCCCGTTGGCGTTGAAGCCGGCGATGGTCGGAAAGCTCAGCGACACGAATTCGGGCTGACGGGCGCGTTCGGCGCTCAGCCGCTCGTCGATGGTGAGCTCGGTGAGGGTTTCGCGGCCCAGCGCCTGTTCCAGCCATGCGTAGAAGGCGCACATCGCGGCGCCGTCGCGCTCCATGGCCACGCGGATGCAGGAAGCCTCGTGCTCGGTCTTGCAGGCCTTGTCGGCGACGCTGGGGTTAGCGGCCTCGACCACGCGCACGTGCTCGGGCACCGCGTGGCGCAGGCCGTGGGTGATGCGTTTGGGGTCGATCAGCAGTACCGCGTCGTTCGGCAGCGCGGCCAGGGCTGCAGCGGCCTGGGCGTAGGGTTCGATTCGAACACCGTCGGCGCTCAGACGGGACTGTAGGTCGGCGTTGACCTTGCCCTCGGCAACAAACAGGGTGGCGTCGTCCGGTGCGATCAGCAGGTGGGCGAGGAAGACGGGGTTGTAGTCCACGTCGGCTCCGCGCAGGTTGGTGATCCAGGCCAGATCGTCCAGCGTCGAGACGAAGTGGTGGCTGGCGCCCTGCGCGCGCAAGGCCTCGCGCATGCGGGCCAGTTTCTCGGCGCGCGGTCGGCCGACGTGGGGCGGCAGGTGTTCGTAGACGGCGGCCGCGGGCAGGGCGGGGCGATCGGTCCAGACCTCGGCCAGCAGGTCGAAGTCGGTGCGCAGGGTGATGCCGTGATTGCCCAGGCCATTGCCGAGCTGCTGAGCGAAAGCCAGGCCCAGCACCTGGCCGTCCACGGCGACGGTGTCGGTGGCCGACAGGTGCTCGGCCAGCCAATCGACGTAGTGCGACACCGCGCCCGTGGGCATGCGCACCAGCTCGACGCCCGTGCCGGCCAGTTCGGCCTCGGCCTGTTCCCAATAGCGGCTGTCAGTGAACAGCGCCGCCGCGGCACCGGTGACGACCAGCGTGCCCATCGAGCCGGTGAAGCCGGAAAACACCTCGCGGCCCTGCCAGTGCGCCGGCAGGTACTCCGACAGATGGGGGTCGGAGGAAGGAACGAACAGCGCCTGCACACCATGCCGCTGCAGGGCTTCCCGCACGGCGGTCAGGCGTTGGGGAATGGAGGGAAGGAGAGGGGCAGCCATCGAGGGGTTTTCCATGGGGCGGCAGAAGGGGAGGGGCGGGTGACTCAGGGCGTCGTCGTCACGGACGATGGAGACGGCACGGCGTGGGTGTCGCGCTCGGCGCTCAGGCGGCGCCGCACCAGAGCGATGTGGCTGCGCAGCGCATAGAGCTCGTCGGCGTGCGACAGCGGCACGTTCAGGCCACCCACGTGGTCGTCGAGTTCCGTCAGGCGCTGCAGCAGCGTGGCGCGATCGGTCGAGGTGTCGGCGGCGATGCGTGCGGCTTCGTCTTCAAGCTCGCGCAGCCGCCCGTACCAGCGGAAGATGCGTGAGCGGATGCGGAAGGTGTACAGCGGAGGCACCACGCGCGACAGCGGAAACAGCACCGCCAGAATGGACACCAGCACCACCCACATGCGGTCGATCAGGTTGGCCAGCCAGAACGGCAGGTAGCGCTGCAGCAGCGGCTCACCGCCCGTGTAGAAGCGGTGGGCTTCGGCGGCCAATGGGTATTCGCTGACCTGGGCCTGCGGGAACTCGCCGATGCGCTGGAACCAGTTGGCTTCGCCATGGATGCGCCGCGCCGCCTGGACCAGCAGTTGTTGCAGGGCGGGATGGGTTTCTTCTCGCACGAGCAGGGTGGCGGTCGGGGCGACGAGGTGCACGTTCTGCGACGGCAGGTCGCGCGCCAGATCGACCACTCCCCGTGGCAGCAGCACCGGGTTCACCTGCGGCACGCGGCGCGAGTAGGCCTCGGACTGGTTGAAGTCCAGCAGCCGGATGCCGGGCGTGATCAGCAGCATGCGCACCAGCGGCGACTCGGGCGCCGAGACGAAGGCCAGGGCGTCGATCTCGCCGTCGAGCAGGGCCACCACCGCGGGCGTGGGTTCCCTCTGACCCAGGGTCATGCGGTCCACCGGCAGGTCGTTGGCCTCCAGCAGTCGGCGCATCAGGTTGGTGACCCCGCTGCCGGCGTGGCCGATGTTGAGCTTCCAGCCCCCCAGCTGCGAAAGCCGGTCCACGCTCGGTCGACGCAGGTGCTTGCGTGCCGAGGACTCGCGGTAGAACACCCAGACGGGTTCACGAAACAGGCTGCCCAGGCTGAACAGGCCCTCGGGCGGCGGCTCGTCCTGGCTGCGCAGCTTGCCGGCCCCCCCTTGAACAAAGGCAGCGTCAACCTCACCTCGCTGAAGCAGCTCAAGGTTTTCCAGCGAGCCCCGGGTGGCGCGGAGTTCGACCTGAATGCCTTGGCGCGCCAGCGCGTCCCGGTAACGGGTGCCGAACTCGGCATAGGCCCCCTGGGCGCTGCCGGTGGCCAGCACCATGCGGCGCGGCGGCGTCGGGTCCAGGATCCAGTACGCCACGCCGAGAAGGACCAGCGCCAGCAGCAGCACGGGGCCGGCGGTGATCAGGAGGTCGCGGGCCGAGAGCAGGGTGGATTGCAGTCGGGACATGAGGTCGTCGAGCATACCCGCGGCAGCGCCGCGGCGTCGGCGCTATGCTCCGCAGCCGCACGCGAACAGTTGGATGGAGGGTGCACCAATGCCGAACAAAAAGATGACGCCGATTCGCTTGTCCCGCCTGTGGCGCACGGCCGTGACGCGCGGGGCGTTGGGCCTGCTGGTGGGGGTGGGGCTGGCTTCGATGGCCGTGGTGGCCTTCAACAGCAGTGCGCGGGACGCGGGCGTCCGCGATCCGCAGCCTCGTGCCGTGACGCCGCGTGGGCCGCTCCAGTCCGACGAGCAGGCGGTGGTCAACCTGTTCGAGCAGGCCTCGCCCTCGGTGGCCTACATCACCACCGAGACGGTACAGCGCAACGTCTTCGGCGGGGCCGAGACCAGCCAGGGCGCCGGCAGCGGCTTCGTGTGGGACGCGCAGGGGCATGTGGTGACCAACTACCACGTCGTGCAGGGCGCCCGCCGGGTGTTTGTGCAGCTCGACGCCGGCAAGCCCATCGAGGCTGAGCCGGTGGGCGGCGCGGCCGAGTACGACCTGGCCGTGATTCGGCTCACGCGCGTGCCGCGCAACCTGCGACCGGTGCCTTTGGGGGGCTCGCGCGACCTGCGCATCGGACAGACCGTCTACGCCATCGGCAACCCCTTTGGCCTGCAGCGTACGCTCACCAAGGGGCTGATCAGCGCGCTCGACCGCGAACTGCCCACCGCCAACTTCCGCGAAGTGGCGGGCGTGATCCAGACCGATGCCGCCATCAACCCGGGCAATTCGGGTGGGCCGCTGCTTGACAGCGCTGGGCGACTGATCGGTGTGAACAGCGCCATCCGCTCGGCCAGCGGCAGCTCCTCGGGCATCGGTTTTGCGATCCCGGCCGACCTCGTCAACCGCGTGGTGCCGGCCTTGATCGCCAAGGGCCATGCTCCGCTGCCGGGCATCGGCGTGACGCCGGTGCGACCGGACCTCGTGGCGCGCGCAGGTGTGACGGGGGTGGTGCTGGCCGAGGTCGGTCGCGGCACACCGGCGGCCGAGGCGGGTCTGCGTCCCTTTGATCGCCGCACGGGCGACCTGGGCGACGTGATCGTGGCGGTGGACGGCCGTCCCATCGACACCCTGTCCACCTTCGTGGCGGAGCTCGACCGCGCCGGCATCGCCAACCAGGTGGAGCTGACCGTGCGGCGCGGCGAGCGCGAACGCAAGGTCCGCGTGAAGGTGATCGACCTGCGCGAGTGACCGCTGCCGCGGCGCCGTTTGCGCCGCGGGCGGTCAGGCCTGCAGCAGCAGGTCCGGCTGAAGCTGGGCCTCGAAGTCCGGTGCCGGCACCGGCTTGGAGAACAGGAAACCCTGGAACTGGTTGCAGCCGACCTTGACCAGGTGGGCGTGCTGCTCCAGCGTCTCCACCCCCTCGGCGATCACGCTCAGGCCCATGGCCCGCGCCAGATCGACGATGGTGCGGGTGATGGCCGCATCGCTGCTGTCGTTGGGCAGGCGCTGGATGAAGCTGCGGTCGATCTTGAGCCGGTGGATGGGCAACTGCTTGAGGTAGCTGAGGCTGGCGTAGCCCGTGCCGAAGTCGTCGATCGCGAGCTGCACGCCCAGGGCCGAGAGCGCATGAAGCTGGGCCAGCACCTGGCTCACGTCCTTGACGAGCACGCTCTCGGTGAGTTCGAGCTCCAGCAGTCGGGCGGGCAGGCTCGCCTGCTCCAGCACCTGACGGACGCGCTCGACGAAGTCGGTCTGCTGGAACTGCAGCAGCGACACGTTCACCGACACGGGCAGCTCCACGCCCTGCACATGCCAGCGCGCGCATTGGGCCACGGCTTCACGCAGCACCCAGTCACCGAGCTCGGAGATGAAGCCGGTTTCTTCGGCCACCGGAATGAAGCGCCCGGGGCTCACGTCTCCCAGCTCCGTGTCGTGCCAGCGGCACAGCGCTTCGGCACCGACGATGCGGCCGCTGCGCAGATCGACCTGCGGCTGGTAGTGCAGCGAGAAGCGGCCTTGAGGCAGGGCACGCCGCATGGCGTGGTCCAGCTTCAGGCGCGCCAGCCGGTCGATGTTCATTTGCGGCTGGTAGAAGCGCAAGCCGCCGCCGCGCAGGTTCTTCACCTCGCGCATGGCGTGTTCGGCGAACTGCAGCAGGCCGTCGATGGTGTCCGCGTCGGAGGGGTACAGGGCGATGCCCGCACTGATGCTGAGCGTCACGGCCTGTCCGCCGATCTGCCAGTTTTCCGACAGCAGGGCCAGCAGGCGGCGTGCGATCAACTCCGCCGTCTGCGCGTCGGCGTTCGGCAGGACGACGACAAAATGGTCGCCGTCCAGACGCGCCACCACGTCGCCGGCCCGCACGGCGTCGGTGAGGCGACGGGCCACGTCCATCAGCACGCGGTCGCCCTGCTGGTGGCCGAAGGTGTCGTTGATGTGCTTGAAGCGGTCCAGCCCCAGGGTGAGCAAGGCCAGGGACTGCATGACCTCGGGCTGAGCCGGAGGCTGCGCGTCCGGCGACGTGGGGTCGGCGTCGTCGTCACTTGGGGTCGGGGCGTGCGTGGCGGCCATCAGCTCGTCGACGACCTGTACCAACCGGGCCCGGTTGGGCAGGCCGGTCAGCGGATCGGTCATGCGCAGGGCGTGCAGGCGCTCCTGCCAGGCCTGTTGTTCCGACAGGTCGCGCAGCACGGCGATCCAGCCGCCGCGGGAGTTCCCGCCCGAAGCCGCCCCGAGGTCCAGGTCGGACTGGTGCACCAGGCTCACGTGCAGCGGCAGCAGACCACCTTGCCGTTTCAGCCACAGCGAGCCCTCCCAGCGGGGCGCGCCTTCCTGCAGTTGCCGCCACGGGTCGAGCACCTCGGTATCGTCGTGGGGCACCTGCTGGTGCGTGACGAGGTCGGGGAGACTCAGGTCGGTCAGGGATTCGGCACTGCGTTCGCACAAGTGCTCGGCGGCCGGGTTGACCGCGACGATGCGTGCGCTCTCGTCGACGACGAGGATCGCGTCCAGGGTGTTGTCGAACACGCTGGCGGCCAGGTGCAGGCGGGCCTGTTGGGCGAGCTGTTGGGTGAGGTCGGTCCAGATCTGCATCCAGCCGACGACCGAACCGCGGCCGTATTGGGGCAGCAGTCGACACTCCAGCGTGCGTCCGTCGGTGAGTCGGAAGCGTTCGGTGATGCAGCCCTGCAGCGGGGCACCGGCGTCTTCGATGCGCTGCCGTTGTGCCAGCTTGCGGCATGCGTCGTCGTTCAGCAGGCGTCGCTGCGCGGCGTTCACGAAGTTGCCGACACCCTGGCGCGTGTCGGGCGCTTCCGGCAGGGACCACATCTGGGCGAACACGGTGTTGAAGGCTCGGACCTCGCCCTGCAGGTCGGTGACCAGCACGCCGTCGCGGCTGCCGTCCAGGGCCGCGCCGAGCTCGCCCGTCAGGCGGTTGAGCTCGTCTTCCAGTTGCCGGACGTGGCTTTGATCGATCCAGCTCACCAGCCACTCGGGCTCTTCACTGCCCGGAGGGGTCAGCAGCGTGACGCGGCGTTCCACGGGAACGGTCTGGCCGTCTTCGCGGCGGATCAGGGTGTCGGAGTGCAGGGGTTGCGATGCGGCGGCGTCGTTGAGCGAGGCCTCCATCCAGAAGATCATGTCCTCCGGGGTGCAGGACAGGCGCTCCATGTCCAGCTCGCACAGGTGCTCGGCCGAGCTGCCCCACAGGGCCGCGGCGGCCGGGTTGGCGTGCCGGATGCGCAGTTGGCGACCCGCGACGAGGCAGGCGGCTTCCAGCATGGCGTCGAGCACGGCCAGGGGCACAAGGGGCGTCGACGGCGTTGGGGGCGTGGGCATGGTTCCCATGGTGTGGTCCATCCTCGGGCTCATGCGGCCATCGACAGATCACGCGCAGCGTGTTCCGGATGGGCAAAGTAGTACTGCACACCCATCGGCGGCGAAAGGGCGTCGAGCACGCTGCGCGGCAGGTGCTGGGGATGCAGGCTGCGGCGGATCGACAGGTCGGTGCGCTGGCTCAGGTCCACGGGAGGTCGCGGCCGATCTCCGCTCTGCGGGTCGTGGACGGTCACCACCGGCCGCAGCGACTGGCTGGGCTTGGACGAGATCACCATGGCGATCTGTCCGCTCGACAACTCGATGATCGAGCCGGGCGGGTACACGCCCAGCATCTTGACGAAGGCCGCCAGGACGCGGCCGTCGTACTGGTGACGCATCTGAGCGAACAGTTGTGCCTGCGCCTCGTGGGGCGTGCGGGGAGGCTGGCCCTGGCCGGGGTTGCACAGGCGGTCATAGCGGTCGACCACGGCCACGATGCGGGCGCCCAGATCAATCTCTTCTCCGTGCAGGCCCTTGGGGGCGCCGCTGCCGTCACTCAGTTCGTGATGCTGCGCCACGATGCGCAGCGCCGACGCGTCCATGCCCATGGCGCGCCCCAGGCGCACGCCCTGGATCACGTGTTCGCTGCGCTCGCGCAGCATCACCTCCGGGGAGGCGGATTGTCGAGTGGCCGCCAGCAGATCGGCCGACAGCATCTGCTTGCCGACGTCGTGCATCAGTGCGCCGAGCGCCAGCTGGGAGAGGCCCGTTCCGGACAGGCCGAGGTGACGGCCCAGCATCAGCGCCAACACCGTGACGTTGACGGCATGCTGGGAGGCCGAGCAGCCGGCGCACTGGCCCAGCAGGCGCAGCGTGGTGTGCTCGTCCTGCAGTTCCCGGGTCATGTCCTGGGCCAGATTCAGCGCAGCCTGGTGTGCGGCGACCGGGTTGTTCACGACGTCCTGCGCGATGCCCGACCATGCCTGGTTGGCCCGGGCGTGGCTTTGCTCGCAACGGCGCTGGAGTTCGAGCTCCAGTGTCACGGCTGCTTCCTGGGCCGTGGGGGAGGGCGTTGAGGGTGGGGGGGGCTCGGCCTTGACTGCGGCGGCCGAGAACTCCGCCGTGGGGGCCAATGGAAGAGCCTCAGCGCCGCCCTGCGCCCCGACGGATGCGGCGCCGGCTCCTTCGGGCTTGGGAGCAAACGCGTCCGGGTCGCTCAGGTCCCGGCGCACCTTCACCTGGCGTTGACCGAGGCTGCGCAGGGTGTCGATCTGCGCCTGCGACTCCAGGCGAAACCGGCTGCGCGAGAAAGGGTGATCCAACCACCCCAGTTCCAGCTGGACGAACATGCCCGGACGCAAGGCATCGACGGACATGTGGAGCAGTTCGGAGTCGGAGCGCTGAAAGATCATGGCAATCGTCTCGATCCCATCCGGAATGGGCGGGTGGCGATTGCCTCATCGGTGTTCTACGTGTCGACTTGAGGGGACGGTCGCATTTCGTCACGGACGCAACACGATGATCATGACTTTCTCAGGAATTCGCCCGTCCACGTCCTTGGGAATCTCGCCGGTGCGGTCCAGCGCCCGCAGCACGGCCTCGTCCCAGTCGCTGTCGCCACTGGACTTCTTGAGCTTGCTGCTGGTGATGGAACCGTCCACCGCCACGCGGATTTCCACCTCGGCCACCAGGCTGTTGTCCTTGGGACCGGTGTAGACCACGTGGCGCTTGATGGCCGCGGCCACCTTGGCCTTGTAGCCGGCGCTGGGGCCGGAAGCCACCGCCGCACGGCCGCCTCCGCTTCCGCCGGGGCCCTCGGCGCTGCTGGAAGAACCTCCCGAGCCGCCGTCGCCCGTGCCGCCGAGCTGGCGGTTCAGGCGATCCATCTGGGCCTGGCGGGCCGCATCCCGCAGGGCTTTTTCCTTGTCGGCCTTGGCCTGCGCCGCCTTGGCTTCCGCTGCTTTGGCTTCGGCCGCTTTCTTGTCGGCTTCGGCCTTCTCCCGGACCGCCTTGGCGGACGCCTCGCGTTTTTCCGCCTCTCGTTGGGCGGCCTCGCGCTTCTCGGCTTCCTTTTTCTCGGCGGCGCGCTTGTCCTGTTCGCGCTGCTGGGCGAGCTTGCGCTCCTGCTCCTTCTGCAGGCGTTCCTTCTCCAGCTTCTGGGCCTTTTCGGCGGCCTCGCGCTGTTCCTGCTCGCGGCGGGCGAGCTCACGGCGCTCCGCTTCCTGGCGCGCGATCCGTTCCTTTTCCTTCAGGCGGCGCTCCTCGGCTTCGCGGGCTTCCCGTTCGGCGCGGCGGCGCTCTTCGGCCTTGCGCAGGGCGATGTCGGCGTCCTGTTCGGCAACGGCTTTCGGCGTGGGCGCGGGTGGCACCTTGGGCAAGGGAATGGGGGCCGGCGGAGGTGGGGCGACGGGCGTCGTCGGCTCCGGAGGGGGGGCAGGCGTGGGGGCCGGTTCCGGGGTCTTGTCCAGTGGGGCCGGCGTGCCGGCGCGGCCTTCGGCTGCCGCTTGCGGCACTTCCGACCACAGCTCGGCCGTCACGGCCGCTTCGTCGCTGCGTTTCCAGTGCACGCCCAGGGCCAGGGCTGCGATCAGCCCCACGTGGACGACGGCAGCCAGGGCCGTGCCGCGCCCCAACCCGTCCATCGACGGGGGGCGGCGCGGCAGTTCGTCTTCGGCCACGGGCAGCGGGGCGGGCGGTGCGCCTGCGGGCGCGACCGGTGGGGGCAGGGCCACGGCTTCAGGCTCCCGTCGTGCGGACCGCCAGACCGACGCGCTGCACGCCCGCGCGCTGCAGCGTGTCCATCACCTTGACCACGGCCTCGTACTTCACGCCCTTGTCGGCGGCGATGACCACGGGGGCGTCGGCCACGCCTTCCTGCAGGTCGCGCACGCGGCCGGTGAGCCGCTGGAGGTCGACGCGCTCACCCGCTTCGTTGTCCTTCTGGCCGTTGACGCGGATGCGCAGTTCGTCCTGGGTGTCGAGCACCACCTCGATGACGCGGTCGGGCTGACGGCGCGCCTTGCCCACGGTGGGCAGGTCGACCAGGCCCGGGCTCATCAGCGGCGCGCTGACCATGAAGATGATCAGCAGCACCAGCATCACGTCGATGAAGGGCACCATGT
>CAYRBG010000034.1:0-19102 GCA_964422355.1 uncultured Sphaerotilus sp.
GCGGCGTCCATGGGTTCGCCCAGCGGGTCCATGCGTTGTCCGAGGGTGGACTTGGACACCACGCGCGACGGGTCGCGCGCCAGCTCCAGCAGCAACTGGAACTCGCGGCCCGTCAAGTCCAAGGGCGCGTCGCTTAACCAGGCCAAGTGGGCGCGCGGATCGACCTTGAGATCGCCCACGGTCCACAGCGGCCCGGACTGCCGCGCGCTGCGTCGCACCACGGCCCACAGGCGGGCGATCAGCTCGGCCATGGCAAAGGGCTTGACGATGAAGTCGTCGGCACCGCCGTGCAGGCCCTGCAGCCGGTCCTCCAGCGCCATGCGGGCGGTGATCATGATGACCGGCACGGTTGAGCCCAGGGCGCGCCAGTGGCGCAGCACGTCATGGCCCTCTCCGTCGGGCAGCGTCAGGTCGAGCAGGACGGCGTCGATCGTCGGATCGTCGTGCCGGTCGCGGGCGTCTGCGGCGCGGCGCACCCAGGTGGCGGTGATGCCCTCGGTCTTGAGCGCGGCCAGCAGGGCCTGACCCAGGTCGATGTCGTCCTCGATGATGAGCAGGTGCATGGACGCCACTCTAAGGCGGCTAGCCTTTGGCGGAGCCAAAGGTGGGGGTGACGCTCGAATTCTGAGTTCAGGCCTAGACTGGCAGGCACCGATCGAGGAGATCCGAGATGTCCGTGCCCGCTCCCTACACCGCTGTCGACGACGTCGTCCATTGGATCCATGGCGTTTTGGACGCAGGGAGCGGAGGCCGGTTTCAGCCGGTCTACAACCCGGCCTTGGGTGTGCCCGCGCGGCGTGTCGCGCTGGCCGATGCGGTCGACGTGGATCGCGCCGTGGCGGCGGCCCGGGCGGCCTTCCCCGCCTGGGCGGAGGTGCCGGCGATCCGCCGTGCGCGGGTGCTGAACCACTTCCTGGCCCTGCTCAATCACCACCGCGACGAGCTGGCGGCCCTCATCACTGCCGAGCACGGCAAGGTGTACACCGATGCACTGGGCGAGGTCACCCGCGGCATCGAGATCGTGGAGTTCGCCTGCGGCATTCCACACCTGCTCAAGGGTGACCACACCGAGCAGGTGTCCACCGGCATCGACAACTGGACGGTGCGCCAGCCCCTGGGCGTGGTGGCCGGCATCACGCCGTTCAACTTTCCCGTGATGGTGCCGTGCTGGATGTTTCCGGTGGCCATCGCCTGCGGCAACACCTTCGTGCTCAAGCCCAGCGAGCGCGATCCGTCACCCAGCCTCTTCCTCGCCAGGCTGCTGAAGCAGGCGGGACTGCCCGACGGGGTGTTCAACGTTGTGCAGGGCGACAAGCTGGCGGTGGACGCGTTGCTGACCCACCCGCAGGTGAAGGCGGTGAGCTTCGTCGGGTCCACCCCGATCGCCCAGCACGTCTACGAGACCGGGGCGCGTCACGGCAAGCGGGTGCAGGCCCTCGGGGGCGCCAAGAACCACCTGGTCGTCATGCCCGACGCCGACATCGAGCAGACGGTGGACGCCCTGATCGGCGCGGCCTACGGCTCGGCCGGCGAGCGCTGCATGGCCATCTCCGTGGCGGTGTTGGTGGGCGACGAGGTGGCCGAGGCGGTGGTTCCCCGGTTGGCGGAGCGGGTGCGCCGGCTCAGGATCGGCCACGGCATGGAGCTGGACGCCGAGATGGGCCCCATCGTCACCGCGCAGGCGCGCGACCGCATCGAGGCTTGCATTGCCCAGGGGGTCGAGGAGGGGGCCGAGCTCGTCGTCGATGGGCGGGGTTGCCGCGTGCCGGGCTTCGACAACGGCTTTTTCACCGGCGGCACGCTGTTCGATCGCGTCACGCCGGAGATGGCGCTCTACAAGGAGGAGATTTTCGGCCCCGTGCTGTCGTGTGTGCGGGTACGGACCTTTGCCGAGGCGGTCGATCTGGTCAACGCTCACGAGTACGGCAATGGTGTGGCCTGTTACACCCGCGACGGTCACACCGCCCGTGAGTTTGCGCGGCGCATCGAGGTGGGCATGGTCGGCATCAACGTGCCGATTCCGGTGCCCATGGCCTGGCATGGATTCGGCGGCTGGAAGCGCAGCCTGCTCGGCGACATGCACGCGTACGGCGAAGAGGGCGTGCGCTTCTACACCCGGCAGAAGTCGGTCATGCAGCGCTGGCCCGAGGGCACCGCGCAGGGGCCCGAGTTCGTGATGCCGACGGCCCGGTGATGTGAAAAAGGCCCGTCAGCCCCTGTGGAAGGCGGGGCTGACGGGCCGGGATGGCTTCGGGGCCGAACGGGTCAGACGGTCTTGTGCACGAAGGCCGAGCGGGTTACCTCGGTCATCCACACCATGCTGTCGCCGGGGCTGCCGCGCGAGACGCACGCCACCACCGCGTCGAAGATGACGTCGGCCACCTCGTCGGGAACCAGCATTTCCACCCGCAGGCGCGGCACATGGTCCGTCAGGGCCTGGCGGATGGACTCGCGGCCCATGTGGGCGGAGGGGGCCACGTAGCCTTCCGCGCGGCCGACCGTCATGCCGGGAAAGCCCGGCACCTGACGCAGGCTTTCACGCAGCGGTTCGAGCCGATGGGGGCCGATGACGGCCTTGATCTCTTTCATGAACGTCTCCTTGTGCTTTGCGGGTCATTCGCCGGTGCCGAGGTCGTCGAACCAGCGGTAGATCGTGGGCAGCATCACCAGCGTCAGCAGGGTGGAGCTGATCAGGCCGCCGATGACGACGATGGCCAGGGGGCGCTGAACTTCCGAACCCGGACCCGTGGCGAACAGGAAGGGGATCAGGCCCAGCATGGCCACGGTGGCGGTCATCATCACGGGGCGGAAGCGCAGCTTGGCGCCTTCCAGCGCGGCTTCGAGCACGCCCCGGCCCTGGCCCCGGAGCTCGCGGATGTAGCTCACCAGCACCACCCCGTTGAGCACCGCGATGCCCCACAGGGCGATGAAGCCCACCGATGCAGGCACCGACAGGTACTCGCCCGTGACGAACAGCCCGATCACCCCGCCCAGCGAGGCGAACGGCAGCACCAGGATGATGAGGCCGGCGATCTTGACCGAGCGGAACAGTAGGAACAGCAGGAAGAAGATCGCTCCCACCGTGACCGGCACGATGATGGCCAGGTGGCCCAGCGCACGCTCCATGTTCTGGAACTGGCCGCCCCACTCCAGGTAATAGCCCGAAGGCAGCTTGACCTGGGACTGCACCGCCTGCTGCAGCTCCGCCACGAAGCCCCCCAGGTCGCGCCCCTCGACGTTGATGCCGACGACGACGCGACGCTTGGCCAGCTCGCGGCTGATCTGTGCCGGGCCGTCCAGGACCTGGATGCGCGCGATGCTGCTCAGCGGCACCTGCGCACCGTTGGGGGCGCTGACGATCAAGCGACCGATGGCACCCACATCGTTGCGGTAGACCTCCGGCAGGCGCACCACGGCGGCGAAGCGGCGCTCGCCCTCGAAGATCTCGGTGGCGCTCTTGCCGCCGATGGCGACCTCGATCACGTCGTGCACGTCGCTGGCATTCAGGCCCTGGCGGGCGATGGCCTGGCGGTCGATCTCGATCTGCAGGTACTGCTGACCGGTGATGCGCTCCACCCGCAGGTCGGTGGCGCCGCGGATGCCCTGGGCCACCTTGGCGATCTCGTCGGCCTTGGCCTTGAGGGTGTGCAGGTCGTCCCCGAACACCTTGACGGCGATGTCGGCACGCACGCCGGTGACCATCTCGTCCACGCGGTCGGAGATGGGCTGGGCCATCACCACCTGCACGCCCGGCAGCACGGCGAGCTTCTCGCGCATGGCGTCGGTGATGGTGTCCTGCGTCCAGCCCTCGGGCCACTCGTCGCGCGGCTTGAGCGAGACGATGGGCGTGGACTCGTTCTGCGCCTGCGGGTCGGCCGGCGATTCGCCCCGGCCCACCCCCGACACCGCCGACTTCACGCCCGGCACCTGCATCACCAGCCTCATGGCCTCCATCTCCATGCGGATGGATTCCTCCAGCGAGATGTTGGGCACGCGGTTGATGCCGGGCACGACCGAGCCTTCCTTCATCTCCGGGATGAAGGCGCTGCCCAGGAAGGGCAGCAGCCCCACCGTGGCCACCAGGGCGACCACGGCGACCGTCACCGTCTTGCGGGCGTTGCCCATGGCTGCGCGCAGCAGCTTCATGTACGGCGCCTTGATCTTGCGGATCAGCCAGGTGTCGTGGGCGTCGTCATCGTGCGCGGGGGCCCCGCCGTCGCCGTGGCCCGAAGCGGCCGCCAGCGGCTTGACCTTGAGCAGGTAGGAGCTCAGCACCGGCGTCAGCGTCAGCGACAGCACCAGCGAAAACGCCAGCGCGATGGCGATGGTGAAGGCCAGCGGTGCGAACATCTTGCCCTCCATGCCCTGCAGCGTCATCAGCGGCAGGAACACGAGAATGATCACGCCCACCCCGAAGATGACCGGCGTGGCCACCTCCGTGACGGCGCGGAAGATGGTGCGGATGCGGCTTTCCTGCAGGTCGTTGCGGGCCAGGTGGGCAAAGGCGTTCTCCACCACCACCACCGAGCCGTCCACCATCAGGCCGATGGCGATGGCCAGTCCTCCCAGTGACATCAGGTTGGCCGAGATGCCCAACTGGTTCATGGCCAGGAAGGTCAGCAGCGGCGTGAGCACGAGGGTGGCCACGACGATGACCGACGAGCGCACGTCGCCCAGGAAGAGCAGCAGCACCACGACCACCAGCACCACGCCCTCCATCAGCACCTTGACGACGGTGTGCACGGCCGAGTCGACCAGCTCCGAGCGGTCGTAGTAGGGCACGATCTTCAGGCCGCCGGGCAGCATGCCGCCCTTGTTGATCTCGTCGACGCGGGTCTTGATGCGCTCGACCACCTCCTTGGCATTGCCGCCGCGCATCATCATCACGACGCCGCCGACGGACTCGGTGACGCCGTTCTTGACCACCGAGCCCACGCGCGGCGCCGTGCCGATCTCCACCTGCGCCACGTCGCGGATGTAGACCGGCGTGCCCTCGAACTCGCGCAGCACGATGGAGCCGATGTCGTCCAGGCTGCGCACGAGGCCGACGCCGCGGATCAGGTACTGCTCCGCATGTCGGGGCAGCACGCCGCCGCCCGAGTTCGCGTTGTTGCGCGCCAGGGCCTCGTAGACCTGCTGCACGGTCAGGCCGTAGTAGCGCAGCTTTTCGGGGGCCACCAGCACCTGGTACTGCTTCTCGTAGCCGCCCTGCGAGTTGATCTCGGCCACGCCGGGGATGGAGCGCAGCAGCGGCCGCACCACCCAGTCCTGGGTCGTGCGGCGCTCGGTCAGCTCCTGGGGGGTGAGCTCGCGATTGCCGTCGTCCGGGTGGTCCAGCGTGTACTGGTAGACCTCGCCCAGGCCGGTCGAGACCGGCCCCAGCACCGGGGCGATGCCCGGCGGCAGTTTGCTGCTCACCTCGATCAGGCGCTCCATCACGAGCTGGCGGGCGAAGTAGACGTCGGTCTTGTCGTTGAACACCAGGGTGATCAGCGACAGGCCGGGCTTGTTGAGCGAGCGCAGTTCCTCCAGGGCCGGCAGGCCCGTCATGGCGATTTCGATGGGCACGGTGGCAAAGCGCTCCACTTCCTCCGGGCTGCGGCCCGGGGCTTCGGTGGCGATCTGCACCTGCACGTTGGTGACGTCGGGGAAAGCGTCCAGCGACAGCTTGGTGGCGGCATTCAGACCGAACACCAGCAGCACCGCCGAGACGACGACCACGATCAGGCGCTGTGCGAGCGCCCCGCGGATCAGTGACTCGATCATGAATCCCCCAGTGCGGCGGCGTTGCGCTCGTTGTTGAGGTGGAAGGCGCCTTCGACGACCACGGTGTCACCGGCCTTGACGCCGGACTCCACCACCCGCTGGTTGTCGACCTCGTTGCCGAGCTTGACCGGAACCAGGCGGTAGGTGCGTTCCTGGGTGCGGACAAAGACGTGGTCGCTGTCGTTCTCGCGGACCACGGCGCTGGAGGGCACGACCAGTCGGTCGATCGGCTGCGGCGTGATCCTCACCTGGGCCAGCATGGCCGGCTTGAGCTGGCGCTTGGGGTTGTCGACGCTGGCGCGGACCATGACCGTGCGGGTCTCCGGGTTGACCGTGTCGGCGACCCAGTCCACCCGGGTCTCGATCGGTGCGATGCCGCCCGACGGGATCTCGATGCGCAGCACCTGTCCGGGCTGGACCCGCGGGGCCTGGGCCTCAGGCACCTGGGCCACGACCCAGACGCGGCCCAGCTCGGCGACGGTGAACAGCACGTCGGCCGGCTGCACCACCTGTCCCTTGTTGACCTTGCGCTCGACCACGATGCCGTCGAGCGTGCTGACCACGCTGGAGGTCGAGGTGATGCGGCCGCTTTGGGCCAGGCCGGCGATGGCGCTGCCGGACACCCCCATCACGCGCAACTGGTCGGCGGCGGCCCGCTCTTCGGCGTTGGCCACCTGCAGTTCGTTGTCGCGGCGCTGGGCCTCGGCACTGCCGATCACGTCGGCGGCCAGCAGTGAGCGCGCACGCTCGGCCGCCGATGCGGCCAGTTCGCGCTGGGCGCGGGCCTTCAGGTAGGCGAGCTGAGCGGCCCCCAGCTCGGTGCTGTGCAGCTGGGCCAGAACGGTGCCGCTGCGCACCCGCTGGCCGGGCTGGACCAGGAGGTCGGAGATGCGGCCGGTCACCGTGGCACCGACCCGCGCCAGGCTTTGTTCGTCAAAGTCGATGCGGCCGACGACGTCCAGCGTCTCGGCCACGGGGGCCATGGCGACGGTGGCCAGCTTCAGGCGCTGCTGGAGGTCCTGGGAGGCCACCACCTGGGAGGCGTCCGTGGGGGCCGAGGCCGAGGCGGCCGGAGCGGACGCGGCACCACCCTTGGGGGCGTTGGATTCGTCGCCGCAGGCGACCAGACCCAGCGTCACGAGGGCCAAGGCGGTCAGACGAAAGATGCGGGGAAAGACCGGGGCAGGAATCGGAGACATGCGGGGATTCGGGGTCATGGCAGCTGGGCCTGCAGGCGTTGGAGTTCGACGAGGGCGGCACGCTGCTCGTAGCGGGCCTGATTGAGGTCGTTGCGCACTTGGCGCAGGCTGCGCTGGGCATCGAGGTAGTCCAGGATGCCGCGCTCGCCGAAGCGGTAGGCGGCTTCGGCCACCTTCATGGCGGCTTCGGACTCGCGCACGATGCCGTTCTCGAAGGCGCTCACCTGGCCTGTGGCGAGCTCGTACTGGCGGGCGGCCACCTCGAGCGATTGCGTCAGCTGCAGCTCGCGGTCGGCCAGCAGTGCGCGGGCGCGTTCGACCTCGGCGGCGGCCTGGGCGATGTGGCCGGCACGGCGGTCAAACAATGGCACCGACATCACCACGCCGACGCGTGTGGCGCGGGTGTCGGGTTCACGGTCCATGCCGCCGCGCACGGCGAACGTGGGCAGGCGCTGGCTGCGTTCAAGCTCCAGACGGGCTTGTGCCGCCTGCACCTCGGCGCGCGCCGCCGCGACCTGGGGATGGGACTTCAGCAGATCAGCCTTCAGTGCAGTCCAGTCCGGAGGCGACTCCAGCGGTTCGGCCAGATGGCCCTTGATGCGGAAGGGGTCGCTCAGCCGCGGGCCGATCAGGCGACGCAGCTCGGCGCGGGCCTGCTGGATGCGCAGTTCGGTGGCCTGGGCGCGGCGCTGGGCATTGAGCTGCTCGCTTTCCGCGCGGAACAGCTCGAAGCGGGGGGCTTCCCCCACGTTCACCCGAGCGCGGACGCGGTCGCGGATCTGGTTGGCCAGGGCCAGGTCCTCCTTGGCGGCCTGTCGCTCGGCCTGTCGCAGCAGGATCTCGTGGTAGCGCAGGCGCAACTGGGCCAGAAGGTCGAGCAGTTGTGCATCGACCGCGCGGCGGGTGCCGTCCAGGCTGGCCTGTGCGCTGTTCTGACGGGCGCTGCGCAGGGCGGGACGCTCGATTGGCTGGGTCAGCGAGACGCTGCCCAGCGACCCGGTGTTCACGCCGGCCGCACGGGCGGAGAGCCGGCCACCTGTCCATTCGACCTCCGGGTTGGGCCAGGCCCGGGCGGTGGTCACCGCTGCTTCTGCGGCCTGGACGCGCGCCCGCTCGGCCGCTACGGATGCACTGCCGTCGAGCATCAGCTGCTCCAGTTCCGGCAGGGTGTAGGTGGGGCTGTGGGTGCCGGCGGGCTCGGCCGAGGTGCTGGCGGCAGCGGCCAGGGCCGGCACTGCCGATGGCTCCGCCCACGCGGAGGGGGCGCTCGCCAGAGCGCACAGAAGGACGAGAAGCCGGGTCTTGGGGTGCGAGGTCGGTCGCAGCGACACACGTCGCCGGACCGGCCGCACAGAATGTGGGCCAGTGTTCATGGGGGCAGCAGAGGAAAAGGAATTTCTTTCCCGGGCGGTCGCGTGCACGCAGGCAGGGTCGACGCCGGGAATGGCGCGGGAGAGAGGAGGGAGCGCGCAGCGCGTGCGCGCTCAGCGGCTCAAGCGTCGGGCGGGCGCAGGAGCCCCCGAGGATCGGGGTTCAAGTGGCCGGACGAGCAGGCCGGCCGAGGGGGAGCGTGCCCGAAATGGTGCGCCAAGGCGGGTGCGAAGCGGGGCGTCGGGGGGTATTCGGCGTCCAGATCCGCCGCAGCCGCCAGGGCCTTGACCAGGCAGGTGCTGGATGGAGCGTTGGTGTCCGTGGCTGTGTTTGAGTCCGACGAGAGGGCGCTGGCCGAGGCAGGGGCCGACAGGTCGGATTCACCGGCGGACACGGCCATCGGCAGAAGCAGCCAGACGCTCAGCAGCGCGCCCAGGATCGGACGCAGTCCCGCGCGCCGGAGGGCGGCGAGCGGACGTGCGACGATGATCAGCAGGCTTTGGAAGGGCATGAGGTCTGGATAGCAGGAATTGTTCCCCGCGCAGTAGATTCAGGGCGCCGTCCGGGAGGCGATACCCGCAAATGCGGGTGTTGCCAATCGGGGAGATCGCGGGTTGCCCCGCACCGGCCATGATGAAATCTGGGCTCTATCATACCGAGCCAGCATGTTCCTTGCTGGTGCCCCCAGAAAGCGCTCGAGCCATGGAGATCGATCAGCTGGTTCAGTCCGTCGAGTCGTTGCGGACCGAGGATGCCTTCCATCCGCGGCTGAGCTTGGCCCAGTGGCGCACGCTGGCGCGCTATCTGTCGGTGCACCGTTTGAGTGCGGGTGACCTGTTGCTGCGCCAGGGGGAGGTGGACCGATCGGTCTACTTTGTGCACGCCGGCAGCCTTCACGTCTATGTGAACGATGCTCCCCCCGGTTCTTTCCGCGTGGCGCTTCTGCGGCCGGGGTCGCTGGTGGGAGAGTCCGGTCTGTTCAGCGATGCGCCGCACACCGCGCAGGTCGAGGCACTGGTGCCTTCGGTGGTGTGGGGCCTGCACTCGCCCCGGTTCGAGGAGTTGACCCAGCGGGTGCCGTCCATCGCCCTGGAGGTGATGCGGGCTGCAGGCGCTGTGATGGCGGTGCGCTTGCGCTCCCATGTGGCCGATCAGGTCGCCGTGGCCTGAGGCAGGCCCGGTCGCGGTTCAGTGCCCCTCGAACGACACGAGGGTGAACAGCGGCAGGCCTGCGGCCTGCAGTTTGGCGGATCCCCCCAGCTCCGGCAGATCGACGATGGCTGCGCCTTCGATGACCTGGGCCCCCAGTTTTTCCAGCAGGCGCTTTCCCGCCATCATGGTGCCGCCGGTGGCGATCAGGTCATCGATCAGCAGCACGCGCGATCCGGGACGCACGGCGTCGGTGTGGATCTCCACCGTGGCCGATCCGTATTCCAGCTCGTAGCTTTCCTCCACCGTGGTGAAGGGCAGCTTGCCTTTCTTGCGGATCGGGATGAAACCGACGTTGAGCTCGTAGGCCAGCACCGAGCCGATGATGAAGCCGCGCGCATCCAGCCCGGCAATGGCGTCCGGCCGCAGGTCGAAGTAGCGGTGCACAAAGGCATCGATCAGCACGCGGAAGACCTTGGGGTTCTGCAGCAGCGGCGTGATGTCACGAAACTGCACGCCCGGCGCGGGCCAGTCCGGCACGGTGCGGATGTGATCGCGGATGTAGTCGGCAGTGTTGAACATGGGCAGTTGCAGTCGAAGCAGAAGGGATGGAGGGGCAGCGGGTTCGAGCGAGGGATGGGGAGGCAGCGTGTTCACCCGCGCAGCAATTTGCTTTCGCCCAGGGCCAGCGATTCCGGAGAGCCGGACAGCACCAGGACGTCTCCCCCTTGCAGCACCATGTCGTCGGGCGCCGGCTGCAGCACCTGCCCTCCAGGGCGACGCGCCGACACCACCGTCACCCCCAAGGCGTGCAGGGCCAGGTTGGACAGGGGCTCGCCGATGTTGGGTGATGCGGGCGGCAGGCTGACGCTTTGCAGGCGCTCCTGGTCGTGGGCATCGGCGCTGTCGTCGTCGGCACCGCGGAAGTAGCCGCGGAACAGGTTGTAGCGTTCGCCGCGGGCGTCCCGGACCAGACGGATGACGCGCGACATCGGCACACCGACCAGGGCCAGGGCATGGGCCGCCAGCATCAGCGAGCCCTCGATGGCTTCGGGCACCACTTCGGTGGCTCCGGCGCTGCGCAGCTTCTCGAGGTCCGTGTCGTCGAGTGTGCGCACGACGACCGGCACGTGGGCCGCGTGTTCGTGCACGTGGTGCATCACCTTCATGGCCGAGGGTGTGTCACGGTAGGTGACGACGACGGCGCTGGCCCGCGCCAAACCGGCGGCCATCAGGCTTTGCAGCCGGGCGGCGTCTCCGAAGACCACGCTCTGACCGGCCGCGGCGGCTTGGCGCACCCGGTCGGGGTCGAGGTCCAGCGCCATGTAGGGGATGTGCTCCTGGTCCAGCAGCCGCGCCAAGTTCTGGCCGGAGCGGCCATAACCGCAGATGATGACGTGCGCTTCGTTGCGGATCGACTTCTTGGCGATCGTCGTCAACTGCACCGACTGCATCAGCCAATCGGTGGCCGAGAGCCGCATCACGATGCGGTCGCTGTACTGGATGATGAACGGCGTGGCGAGCATCGACAGCACCATCGACGCCAGCACGGGGCTCATCCAGCGTTCGCTGATGAGGTTCTGTTCGGCCCCCAGGCTCAAGAGCACAAAGCCGAATTCCCCTGCCTGCGCCAGGTACAGGCCGGTGCGGATGGCCACCCCCGGCGTGGTGTTGAAGAACCGGGCCAGTACGGCCACGAGTCCGGCCTTGGTCACCACCGGCGCGAGGGTCAGGATGACCACCAGCATCCAGTGGTCCAGCAAGGGGTGCCAGTCCAGCTTCATGCCGATGGTGATGAAGAACAGGCCCAGGAGCACGTCGTGGAAGGGGCGGATGTCCGTCTCCACCTGGTGCTTGTATTCGGTTTCCGCGATCAGCATGCCGGCCACAAACGCACCCAGGGCCAGGGACAGGCCTGCGTGCTCGGTCATCCAGGCCAGGCCCAGGGTGATGAGCAACACGTTCAGCACGAACAGCTCTTCGCTCTTGCGCCGTGCCACCAGGGTCAGCCACCAGCGGATCACCTTCTGTCCGCCCCACAGCAGCAGGCCCAGCAGCACGGTGGCCTTGAGCATGGCTTTGCCCATGGCCAGTCCCAGTTCCGCGCCCCCAGTGGATTCGGCCAGTGCCGGAATGAGCACCAGCAGGGGCACGACGGCCAGATCCTGGAACAGCAGCACACCCATCACGCGCCGGCCGTGCTCGCTCTCCAGTTCCAGCCGCTCGGCCATCATCTTGGCGACGATGGCGGTGCTGGACATGGCCACGGCGGCACCCAGCGCCACCGAACCCTGCCACGACAGCTCCCACGGCGTAGCGGTGTAGGAGAACAGCAGGGTGAGCAGCACATTGCCCACCATCGCGCCCACCATGGTCAGCACGACCTGGCTCATGCCCAGCCCGAACACCAGCTTGCGCATGCTGCGCAGCTTGGGCAGATTGAATTCCAGCCCGATCACGAACATCAGGAAGACCACGCCGAACTCGGCCAGGTAGGTCACCCCGGCGGAGTCCTTGGCCAGAGCCAAGGCATTCGGGCCGATCAACACGCCGACGATCAGGTAGCCCAGCATGGCCGGCAGTTTCAGCAGGCGGCAACCCACCACACCGATCACGGCGGCCAGCAGATACAACAGCGCGAGGTCGAGATTGGAGGCCATGCTTTCCCTAGAATCGCCCAATCCTAAATCACCCACCCCGCCCGACGTGACCGATATGCCGTTCGACGCCCAGCGTGCCATTGCAATGGCACGACAGACGCTGCAGATCGAGGCCGATGCGCTGCGTGAAGTGCAGGCCCAGCAGGGGGATTCGTTTGCCCAGGCGGTCGCGACGGTGTTGCGCGCCACCGGCCGGGTCGTGGTGATGGGCATGGGCAAGAGTGGGCATGTCGGGCGCAAGATCGCCGCGACGCTGGCCTCCACCGGCACGCCCGCGCTGTTTGTGCACCCGGCCGAAGCCAGCCACGGCGATCTGGGCATGGTGCTGGCCAACGATGTGGTGCTGGCCATTTCCAACTCCGGCGAGAGCGACGAACTCGCCGCCATCCTGCCGGCGCTCAAGCGCCTCGGTGTTGCGGTGATCGGCATGACCGGTCGTGCGGAGTCGACGCTGGCCCGCTACTCGGACCTGGTTTTGTCCAATCGGGTGAGCCAGGAGGCGTGCCCGCTCAATCTCGCGCCCACGGCCAGCACCACGGCGCAATTGGCGCTGGGTGATGCGCTGGCGGTGGCCCTGCTGGATGCCCGCGGCTTCCGCGAAGAAGACTTTGCGCGTTCACACCCCGGCGGTGCGTTGGGGCGCAAGCTGCTGCTGCGCGTGCGTGACGTGATGCGGACCGGCGAGGCCGTGCCCAGCGTGAGCCCGGACGCCCCCTTCATCGACACGATGCGCGAAATGAGTGCCAAGGGTCTGGGCGCCGCTGCGGTGGTGGACGAACAGGGCCGTGCGATCGGCGTCTTCACCGACGGCGATCTGCGCCGGGCGCTGGAGCAGGGGCGCGACCTTCTGCCGTTGTCGGCCCGGGACATCATGCACCCGCGTCCCCGCACCATCCGCGACGACGCCCTGGCGGCCGAAGCGGCCTCCCTGATGGAAGAGGCCCGCATCACGACGCTGCTGGTTCAGGACGCCGAGCAGCGGCTCGTCGGGGCCTTGAACACGCACGATCTCATGCGGGCCAAGGTCATCTGATCGGCTGTCCCGGACCTTTGTTGCCCGCCCACCCGGATTCACCTTCATGGCGCCACCTGCACCCCGTTCCTTCAAGCCAGTGATGTCTGTCGATCCCGAGGTCCTGCTGCAGGCCCAGGGCGTCGATGTGGCCATCTTTGACGTCGACGGCTGCCTGACCGACGGGCGCATCTACATCGGTGAGCACGGCGAGTCGGAGAAGGCCTTCAACACCCTGGACGGACACGGCGTGAAGTTGCTTGCACAGGCCGGCATCGAGCCGGTGGTGATCACTGGGCGCGACTCCCCTGCCGTTCGTCGCCGCTGTGCCGATCTGGGGGTGCGCCATGCGCTGTTCGGCGTGCACGACAAACTGGCTGCGGCCGATCAGCTGCTGACCCAGTTGCAACGTTCGTGGGACGGTCTGGCCGTCATCGGTGACGACTGGCCGGATCTGCCCTTGCTGTTGCGTGCCCGCTTTGCCTGTGCGCCGGCCCAGGCCCACGAGGAAGTGCGCGCCGTGGCCCACCATGTGACGCGGCGGGCCGGCGGCCAAGGCGCGGCCCGTGAGTTCTGCGATGTGTTGCTGATGGCTTCCGGCCGATACGTCCAACTGTTGAACAGTCACTGCGTCACGCTCGACCTGTCGGTTGCGGTGCCCGGGAGTGCGGGGACGCCGTGACGGAGCCGGATCCCGACCCGCAAGCCCTGCCCATGCTGCCGCCCATGCCGCACCGAGCGGTCGAGGCGGTGGCCCCCGTGCCGTGGTCGATCCGCCTGCGCGAATCTTTGGGCAACGCCTTGCCGCTGCTGTTGCTGGCGCTGTTCGCCGCCACGACGTACTGGCTCATCCGCAACACGCCGGAGGCCGCCGTGGAATCTGCCGCCCGCGAGGTGCGGCACGAGCCGGACTACGAGATGCAGGGCTTTGTGGTTCAGCACTACACGCAGGCCGGACCGGCGCGGGGAGTCATGGAGGGCGCCCGGGTGCGCCACTATCCCGACACCGACGAAATGCTCATCGATCAGGTGCGTCTGCGCTGGGCCGACGAGCAGGGGCACCTGATGCACGCCACGGCCGACACGGCGGTGGCGCGCGAAGAAGGACGCAAGGTGCGTCTGGAAGGTCATGCCCGGGTCTGGCGGGATGCAGTTCCGGGGGGCAGCACCGATCTGGAGTTCACCAGCGAGCGCATGGACTTCGACGCCGATGCCGCCACGGTACGCAGTCCTGTGCCTGTGGTGCTGCGCGAGGGCGTCAATCGTGTGCAGGCAGGACGCCTCTATTACGACCACGACAACGGTCATCTGGAGCTTGATGGGGGGGTCCACGGGGTGCTGCCTCCCCGTGCGGCGGCAGCGGGGCGTCGTCCGTGAGCCGACCCGAAGAAGGGCCATTGGTGTTCATCACTGGGGCCTCCAGCGGCCTTGGACAGGCCCTGGCCGAAACCTACGCCCAGCGGGGATGGCGCCTGGCCCTGGCGGCCAGGCGGGTCGATCGTCTGCGCAAGTGGGCCGATGCCCAGGGGCTGGGCGAGGACCGGTGCCGCTGCTACCGCGTCGATGTGAGTGACGCCGAGTCCGTGATTCAAGCCGCCCGCAGCTGCATGGCAGACCAAGGCCTTCCGGACGTGGTGATTGCCAACGCGGGCATCAGCGTGGGCATCGACACCGCGGTGCGCGAAGACCTGGAGGTTCTCGCTGACATCCTCGGCACGAACGTGCTGGGACTGGCCGCGACGTTTCACCCCTTCATCGAGCCGATGCGCCAAGCTCGGCGAGGCACCTTGGTCGGGGTGGCCAGCGTGGCCGCCATCCGGGGGCTGCCGGGCCATGCCGGGTATTGCGCCAGCAAGGCGGCGGTCGTGGCGTACTGCGAGAGCCTGCGTGTCGAGCTGCGCGCCTCGGGCGTGCGGATGGTGACCTTGTTGCCCGGGTTCATCGATACGCCGCTCACGCGCCGCAATCCCTATCCCATGCCGTTCTTGATGAAGGCACGGGACTTTGCTCAACAGGCGGTGAAGACCATTGATCGGGGTGAGCCCCGCAAGGTGATTCCATGGCCGATGGGCGTGGTGGCCTGGCTGTTGCAGCGCCTGCCGTGCAAGGCCTTCGACCTCCTGTTCGCGGGCCGTCCCCGCAAGCCCCGTCGCTCGGAGGTCTGAGCACGGAAACCGGGGGCTGCCGGGCGAGCCGTCTGATGCACCAAACACAAAGGGCCCCGCAGGGCCCTTTGTTTCAAGCGTTCAACGCGTGATCTGCGTGTCAGTAGCCGCCGTAGCCGCCGCCGTCACCGCCGCGACCACCGCCGCCGAAGCGACCGCCGCCACCACCACCACCGCCTTCACGACGGCCACCGCCGCCGTAGGGGCTGCGGAAACCGCCTTCGCGACCACCGCCTTCACGGCCGCCGCCGTAGCCACCGCCGCCTTCGCGGCCGCCGCCGTAGCCGCCGCCACCTTCGCGGCCGCCACCGTAGCCACCGCCACCGCCGCCACCACCGAAGCCACCTTCACGACGGCCGCCGCCGCCGTAAGGGCTGCGGAAACCACCGGCCGGACGCTCTTCACGGGGACGGGCTTCGTTGACGACCACTGCACGACCGCTGATCGGCTGGCCGTTCAGGCCGTTGATGGCGGCCTGAGCTTCCGCATCGGAGCCCATCTCGACGAAGCCGAAGCCTTTCGAGCGGCCCGTCTCGCGGTCCATCATGACCTTGGCGGAGTTGACGTTACCGAAAGCGGAGAAAGCCTCATTGAGGTCTTCGTCGCGCACGCTGTAGGCCAGGTTGCCCACATACAGTTTGTTGCCCATGGAAGAGCGCCTTTCAACAGAAACAAGTACCGCAGTACTGATCAAGCCAGTGGCGGAGCTAAGCCAGCACTCATTCCAGGGAACAGAGAAAAGGCACCGCATCCAGACCCGGGGGCATTATGCGGGACAGTCAAGTCAAAGATGCGAATTCGACACCAAAAGTGTTGTAACTCTGTCGTGATATCGAGCACGCGATTCCGGTTCCTTCCTGTGGGGGTATTCGAAAGAGTGGATTGGGTGGCGGTGGGGAGGGAAAGCACCGATGGAGAGGCCAAGAGTCGGACCCCACCATGCTCTCATGGTGATCGCCGCGACTCTCGGTTGCGGACGAACCCGAGGACGAGGAGACAAGCTTCCCACTCTTGAGGCGGAGAAGCGCAATTTCTAAAAGTATGAAAATCGCAAGGCGCCGTTTACGGCGCCTTGTTTCTTTGTCCGTCGAATTTTTGTGGGGCCGAGGGATGGTGGAGGGCTGGTGGGTCATATTGGCATCGGCCGGAGCAGGGTTTGTCGATGCCATCGTTGGTGGGGGCGGGCTGATTCTGATTCCGTCGCTGTTCTCGGCGTTTCCGCAGGCCGCACCGGCCACGCTGTTCGGAACCAACAAAGCCTCTTCCGTTTGGGGAACCGCGTGGGCGGCCCGCCAATACGCCCGTCGGGTGACGATGGAGTGGCCCGTGCTCGTGCCGGCCGCCGTCTGCGCCATGCTGGGGGCCGTGCTGGGGGCTTCGTTGGTGACGTGGATCCCCGGTGTCCACCTGCGGCGGATCTTGCCGCTGCTGCTGGTTCTTCTGCTCATCTACACGCTGCTCCGCAAGGACCTGGGGCGAGCGCACGAACCGTGGTCGACCGTTCGGGCCCGCCGGTGGCGGGGCCTGTGGCTGGGTGCGGGTGTCGGGTTGTACGACGGCATCTTTGGGCCGGGCACCGGGAGCTTTTTTGTCTTCTTCCTGGTCCGGGGGCTGGGCTACGACTTTCTCCATGCCTCTGCCGGGGCCAAGCTGTTGAACATGGCCACCAACTTGGCGGCTCTGGCCTGGTTCATCCCGACCGGACACGTCTGGTGGATGTGGGCGTTGCCGATGGCGCTGGCCAACGTTCTGGGCAGCATGGCCGGAGCCCTTCTGGCCACGCGGCGAGGGGCGACGTTCGTGCGCGGCGTCTTTCTTTGGGTGGTGGCGGCCTTGGTGGTGCGCACCGCCTGGGACGCTTGGCATCTGTGACACCCCGCGTGGCGCGGTCACTGGGGCGTCCGGTGGTCGGCGATGGGGGCCGGCCGTGTGTGGGTCAGAACCGGAAGACGTCGCCCCGCTGCAGGGCCCTCAGATCGGCCGGTGCCTCGGACTTCAACTGACCCATCACGGCGGGCATCTCACCCGGCTTGACGTGGGTGATGGCCAGCGGTGGAACGGGAGACAGCTGTCTCAGTTCCTCCACCAGCAGGCTCGGGCAGAGGTGGCGGCTGACCTCGGCCAACGCGCGCTCTTCGTCGCTGAAGGCGGTTTCGATGACCAGCTGAGCGATGCTCCGCCCGGCCAGCGTGCGCCAGAGTTCGGGGTTGGGGCCGGTGTCGCCGGTGTAGATCCACCAGCCCCGATCGGACTCGATCGCCACGCCGCAAGCTGGGACCGTGTGCCGGGCCGGCAGGATCTCCACGCGCAGGCCTTCGAGGTCGAGGATCTGGCCGGCGTGGACCGGGTTCAGAGCCAGGATCGGTCTGTCGGCGCTGGGGATGCGGGTGAAGTCCGGCCAGATGACGTTGTTGAAGATGTGGGTCTTCAACGCGGCCAGCGTGTCCGGCAGGCCGTGGATCTGGATGGGTGGGGTCGTGGGTGACGCCATTCGGCGCTTCAACACACTGTCGGCCAGCAGGGGAATGCTGAGGATGTGGTCGAGGTGCGAGTGCGTGACCACGATGTGGTCGATGCAGGCCATTTCGTCCAAGCTCAGGTCGCCCACGCCGGTGCCGGCATCGACGAGGACCCGCCCATCGATCAGGAAGGACGTGGTGCGATCGTGCCGGGCGATGGATCCGGAGCAACCGAGGACGCGCACTTGCATGGAAAGACTCTGAAGAACCAGGGCTCAAGGAGGTTGCCCATGGTGCCCAAGCCTGGGGTGGCGAACAAGTGCCGGCGTGGGCATTTCCTCACTGGAGTGCGGTGCCCAGTGGAACCAGCTTCCCCTTTTGGAGGGGGGTGTGAACAACAACACGGCCCTGAGGCCGTGTCCAAAAGAAGAGAAAACCCCCAGCAGGGAGGGGGTGGTGCTCAGGGTTGCACGAACTGCATCTGGGCGCCGGCCAGCTCGATCACGTCGCCGTCGCGCAGATGGATCGGGTCACCCATGACCGGCACACCGTTGACCGACGGACGCTGCGCACCTTCGACGTGCGCGAACACATAGCCTCCGGGCCGCTTGGTGATCGAGGCCACCTGCACGCCTGGCTTGCCGACGGTGGTGACGACCTTGGTCAGGGCAACTTCCCGTCCGGCCGCAGCCCCTGACAGCACACGGATCGAGGCCGGCTGCGGCGAGCCCGCCGCACCTGCGGCGTAACCCGACAGACCGAGATCCCCGGGTTGGGTGGCCGCATGCATGGGCCGCGTGGCCTGCAGGTGCGAGGGAATCTGCCCTGGTTGCAGTGTGGTGGTCTTTTCGTAGTCGGTGGGATCCTCGGTGAGATAGCGGATCTTGTACTTGCCGATCTCGACCGTGTCCTGGTGCTGCAGCAGCTGCTTCTTGACGGCGCGACCGTTGATGTAAGTGCCGTTGGTGCTGTTGAGGTCCTCGATGTAGACGTCCTGACCGGACATCTGCAGCACGGCGTGTTCGCCGCTCACCGCGAGGTTGTCGATGACGATGTCGTTGTAGGGGCGCCGGCCGAGCGTGGTCTTGTCCTTCGTGAGTTGGACTTCCTTGATGACGACGCCGTCCAGTGAGACAACGAGCTTGGGCATGAGCATCCTCTGAATTTGTGCGTACACCTGCGGACTGCCGGAAAGGCCAGGTCAGCTCAGCGGTGGAACGGCCACCACGGTCGCGATCTCTCACCGCCACCTTCGACCGAAACCAGTATCACTGCAATATTATCCCGACCGCCGGCTTGGTTGGCGGCATCGATGAGAGCC
>CAYRBG010000035.1:0-18319 GCA_964422355.1 uncultured Sphaerotilus sp.
CACCATCGACGTCAACACCGGCGGCTTTGTCGGTGCGCGCAACTTCGACGACACGATCTTCAAGACCAATCTGGAAGCGGCCCAGGCCATTGCCCGGCAACTGAGGCTGCGCAACCTGGGCGGCATCGTCATACTCGACTTCATCGACATGACGCGCGCCGATCACCGTGATGCGGTGCTGGCCGAGCTGCGCAAGCAGCTGGGGCGTGACCGCACCAAGGTGTCGGTCAGTGGCTTCAGCCAGCTCGGACTGGTCGAGATGACGCGCAAGCGCACCCGCGAGTCCTTGGCCCACATGCTGTGTCAGCCTTGCCCGACCTGCAGCGGTCGCGGCCAGGTCAAGACGCCGCGCAGCGTGTGCTACGACATCCTGCGCGAGATCCTGCGCGAGGCGCGCCAGTTCAATCCGAAGGAGTTTCGCGTCGTGGCCGCTGCCGCGGTCGTGGAATTGCTGCTCGACGAAGAGAGTCAGCACCTGGCCGGCCTGAGCGATTTCATCGGCAAGCCGATCTCCCTTCAGGCCGAGGCGACGATGAATCCGGAGCAGTACGACATCGTGCTGTTGTGATCGGGCGGCGATAAGCCGCGCATCCGGTTGCCAATCTGTGAAAATATCACGGCCACTCCATTTTTGTGGAGTGGCCCCATCGAGGGTTTGTCTTGGAAGAAATCAATCACCGCTCAACGGTCCGGCGTTTGCTTGGCTACGTCAGGCTGCACAAGGCACGCTACATCGCGGCCATCGTGGCGCTGCTGATGACCTCGGCCATCGAGCCCGCCATCCCGGCTTTGTTCAAGAAGCTGCTGGACAGCGGATTTCAGGCGGCCGACAGCTTCCCGATCTGGATGGTTCCGGCAGTCGTCATCTTGCTGTTCACCGTGCGGGGGTTCGCCAGCTTTTCGGGTGCTTACCTGATGGCCGATGCCTCGTCGCGTGTCGTGTACGAAGTGCGGCACGACCTCATGCGCTCATTGCTTAAGGTTGATGCCAAGGTTTTCGGGACGCTCACGCCGGGCCTTGCGGTCAACAAGATCATTTCTGATCCTCACCATTCGATCACGAGCCTCTCGGGGAACGTCAATTCCCTGTTGCGCGCGTCGTCGACCTTCCTGTTCCTCCTGGGATACCTTTTCTATTTGAATTTCTACCTTACTTTGCTCTCGATGGTGACGGTGCCTCTGCTCATCGTGGTGGTGCGGCGACTGCACAAGCGGGTGAGCGATGTGGGTGGGCGCGAATACGAGTCGCAGCAGCGTTTGGTGAACATCGTTGACGATGTGGCCCGGGCGTGGCGCATCGTCCGCACCTTTGATGCTCGGGCCTTCGAGCAGGGGCGTTTTGACAAGGAGGCACAACTGCTGCGCCGGCTTTTGGTCAAACGCACGGCGACGAGCAACCTGCTCACGCCGGCCACGCAGATTGTGGCTGCCGTGGCGGTGTCGACCATCTTGTCTCTGGCGCTATGGCAAGCTCGCAACGGACAGGCCAGCGTCGGCGACTTCGTGGCTTTTCTGACGGCATTGCTGATGACCATTTCTCCGCTGAAGCAGCTGACTGACGTTTCGCAATCGTTTGTTCACAGCCTCATCGGACTGCGTGGTGCATTCGAGTTGATCGATGCGCCGGAGGAGCCGGATCCGGGCGTCAGGAATCTGGATCAGTGCCGGGGCGACATCCAGGTCGACGCCTTGTCTGTGGTCTATCCGGACAGCCCGAGGCCGGCCATCGATCAAGTTTCCCTCCACATTCAGCCTGGTCAGACGGTGGCATTCGTGGGCTCCTCCGGGGCAGGGAAGACCACCATGGTCAGCACACTCCTGGGGTTTGTTCAGCCGACGGGGGGGCACATTTCGCTGGACGGCATCGACCTCCAGGAATTGCGTCGCCCATCGCTGCGACGGCACTTTGCGGTGGTGTCGCAGGATATCGTGCTGTTCGACGGCTCCATTGCCGATAACGTTGCCTATGCTCAGGAGCGCGATGATGCGCGCGTCGCGGCATGCTTGGAGGCCGCAAACCTCGGGCTTTATGTGGCCCAGCAGCCTGAGGGGCTGAACGCGCCGATCGGCGTCAATGGAAGTCGGTTGTCGGGAGGGCAGCGGCAGCGCCTGGCCATCGCGCGTGCCTTGTACAAAAACTCGGCAGTCTGGATTTTTGACGAGGCGACGTCGGCGCTGGACGCGGAATCGGAACGGGTGATTCAGCAGTCCATCGACCGCCTCTCTGGAAACAAGACCATCGTCCTGATTGCTCACCGCTTGAGCACTGTGAAGAACGCGGATTGCATCTACGTGTTTGAAGAAGGGCGTCTGATTGAGCAAGGCAAGCACGACGAGCTGATTCGTTTTGGAGGGCGTTATGCCTCCATGGTGAATGCACAGAGTCTCGGTGTGGATGAGTGAGTGGCTCGCGGTGTGTCCTGGACAAGCATTGAGGCAGGCGAGAGAACATGAAGAGAATCGTCGAGTTCATCAAAAGCAAGAACCGCGAACGTGTGGATCGCCGCCGTCGAAAGTCGCGGTCGAAGGTCACTGAAGCCTTTGTTCGTCAGTCCGGCAACGGCCGGCTGGCCAGTTTCTTCGACGAGCTCCGCAGCTTTCAGGCACCGGGTGATCTTTATGAGGAAGCGTTGCTTCCCAAGAGAGATGACGACTTCCGAGCTCTGGTTGTGGCGTTTTACCTGCCGCAGTTTCACGCTATTCCTGAAAACGACCGATGGTGGGGTCGAGGATTCACGGAGTGGCGCAACACGTCTCGTGGGGTGCCGCGTTTCCGTGGGCATTACCAGCCCCGCATTCCCCGAGACCTGGGCTTCTACGATGTGACGACCGCTGGCGTTTTGCACCGTCAGGTTGATCTTGCGCGAGCCGGTGGGGTGCAGGCTTTCTGCTTCCACTACTACAACTTCGATGGTCGGCGCATTCTGGAGCGGCCATTGGAGACGTTCTTGGCGGATCCGTCACTTGATCTTGGCTTTTGTATCAACTGGGCCAATGAAAACTGGACCCGGCGGTGGGATGGGGAGGAGAACGATGTTCTCCTGCGCCAGTCCTATTCAGAGGAGTTTGAGCGCGACTTTGCAGCCGATGTGTGTCGACATTTCAAAGATTCGCGATATGTTCGAGTCGGTGGACGGCCATTATTCATTATATATCGGCCGGCAATTATTCCGGACACAAAGGGCAGGGTCGAGCGATTCAGGGGGCACTGCAAGGATGAGCATGGGGAGGATCCGTTCATCCTGATGGTCCAGTGGACGGGTCTGGAGGATCCAATTGAGCTGGGGTTTGACGGTGCCATCGAGTTTCCGCCCCATAAACTGGCCAGGGGTATGGAGTCGATTTCCATGGACGAGCTGTATGACCCTGAGTTTCAGGGTCATTATTGCTCCTATGATGAATTGGTCGAACGCAGCCTGAAGGTGAGTGCGCCGCAATTTCCGCTGATCCGGACTGTTGTACCGAACTGGGATAACGAGGCGCGCAAGCCGGGGCGGGGGTTCGGGTTTGTGGGATCCACGCCGCGCAAGTACGAGCAGTGGGTGCACCACGCCATAGACCATGCATGTGCCCACCCAGTGGTCCCCGGGTGTCCGATGGTGTTTGTTAACGCGTGGAATGAGTGGGCGGAAGGGGCTTATCTGGAGCCCGACGTTCATTTTGGTCATGCCTACCTCAACGCCACCCGCCGGGCTGCACTGGGCCGGACCTCGGTTGATCATGGAGGTGGCATATTGCTGGTCGGACACGATGCGAACCAGCACGGCGCTCAGATGCTTTTGCTTCACGTCGGGAAGATGCTCAAGTCGCGTTTCGGCGTGACGGTCCGATTCCTTCTGTTGGATGGGGGAGATCTGCTGCGCGAGTATCGTGCGG
Organism: uncultured Sphaerotilus sp.; assembly: GCA_964422355.1. Classification (GTDB taxonomy): domain Bacteria; phylum Pseudomonadota; class Gammaproteobacteria; order Burkholderiales; family Burkholderiaceae_C; genus Sphaerotilus. The sequence continues at coordinate 3,877 of CAYRBG010000035.1, forward strand.
TGGCCGATACGGAGGTCATTTCACCGGCGGAAGGGATCGATTCGGCCTTGGCCAGACTGGGGGTCACGTCCTTCACGTCGAGTGAATGGGTGGCGCTGACCAACACGGTCGTGAGTGGGACGATCGTTCCAGACCTGAAGGCCCGTCGGATGCGCGTGGTGTCGCTCGTCCATGAGCTTGGTCACCTTATTCGCGAAAGAGGGCTGGAGAGCCAAGCCAAGCATTTGGTGCAGCATTCGGACGTGGTTGTGTTTCCCTCGCATGTGGTGCATCAAGCCTTTGGCGCGGTTTGCAGCGGGAATCCCCGCCAAGCGATGGTTCAGCCCCAAGGCATTTACCAAGACCTGTCGCGCGTGTCCCGTTCTCCGGTTCAACTCCGGCAGGAGCTGGGCATCCCCGACGGCGCGAAGCTGGTCGTGAACGTGGGTTATGCCGACCTGCGCAAAGGTTTCGACCTTTTTGTTGAACTCAGCAAACGAACCGACAGGTTTGGCGAGAACGTCCACTTTATTTGGGTCGGCCGCTGCGACCGACAGCTGATGCATTGGGTCGAAGCGGATCCGGCGATTTCAGGTGAGCAGGGGCGGGTCAGGGTCATCGATTTCACCGAGCATGTACTTGACTATGTCGGAGCAGCGGATGTGTTTGCTCTGACGTCTCGCGAGGATCCGTTTCCGTCGGTGGCGCTGGAGGCTCTTGCGCTGGGTGTGCCCGTGGTGGCATTCGCAGACACGGGGGGGGTCTCGGACATGCTCGCCGAACCGGGATGCGGGCTGCTGGTCGATAAATTCGATGTTGGAGGTATGGCGCAGGCGGTGTCTGACCTTATTGGGCAGGACAGCGAGGCCGCGCGCTCACAACGAGCGTCGTCGGCGCGCGCCCGGTACGACATGGGCGAGTATGTGTTCTTCCTTCTGCGTCTGTGCCGCCCTGGATTGCGGAAGGTGTCGGTCGTGATCACGAACTACAACCACGAACGGCATCTGGACGAGCGACTGCGAAGTGTGTTCTCGCAGACCTATCCGCTTTATGAAATCAGGTTTCATGATGACGCGTCAGCTGACCGGTCCGTTGACAAGGTCCGGGCATTGAGTCTGAGCTATGGAAGAGACGTCACCGTGGTGGTTTCGGAGACCAATACCGGCTCCGCATTCGGCCAGTGGCCGGAGGCGGTTCGCGCGTGTTCGGGCGAGTTTATTTGGATCGCTGAAGGGGACGATTCGTGCGCGCCCGAGTTCATTGAGTCGCTGGTCGAGGCATGTTCGAGCCATACGACTTTGGCGTATTCGGACTCGGCCCAGGTCGGGGAACGTGGAGAGCGTTTGGCCGAGTCCTACCGCTACTACTACAACGAGCATTGGCCGGGCGAGTTCGATGCCGATATCGTGGTTCCAGGGCATGAGTTTCTTCAGAGGTACCTGTCGGTCCTCAACTGCATACTGAACGTGAGCGGCGTTCTCTTCCGCCGTGAAGACCTGCTGTGCGTGTTGGACGAACATTCGCAACAGATGCGGTCCTTCCGACTGGCTGGAGATTGGTATCTCTATGCAACCTTGCTGGCCCGCGAGGGCAGCGAGATCTGCTATCGGGCGAAAGCGCTCAACATCCATCGTCGCCACACGGGTGGAGTCACTCAGTCGCTGGCGGTGGATCGCCACGTGGATGAGATTGCACGTGTGCAACAGGTCATCGCTGATGCCTTGGGGCTGGATGATTCCATCAGGGAGCGGCAACGCAGATACGTGACCGATGTGGAAGCGCAGTTGAAGGCTCGCATTGGATGATCTGCCGCTTGTGTCGAAAATGGACGTTGCGGTGAGGCAGCTTGCCGGTGTCACCCTGGTGTGCATCGACACCACCGACCGTTGGCCGTGGTCACTCAAGGCCGTCCGGCATTCGATGGCGGCGGCGCGCTTCGGGCGCGTCTTGTTCCTGACCGATCGGTGTGAGGTGCTGGCTGCCGAGAATCTTCCGCAGGGGATGGAGGTGGTCCAGATGGCTCCATTGACGTCCGTGGAGGCGTATTCGCGCTTTGTCATCGAATCCCTTCCCGACTTCGTGACAAGTCGGCACGTTCTGATCGTGCAGTGGGATGGCTTCATCACCCATCCTCAAGCGTGGAACGACGAGTTCCTTTCCTACGACTATGTCGGTGCACCCTGGACGAATGCCCCCAAGGGGCAGGACGTGGGCAACGGTGGTTTTTGCCTGCGTTCTACTCGGCTGATGAAGCGGGTGAGGGAGGCATCTCTCAAGGTCGCGACCAGCGATCTTCACCCTGAAGACGTGTTTGTCGCCGTCACCTGTCGCCCTTGGCTGGAAGCGGAGGGGATGAGGTTTCCGACAGCAGACGTGGCCCGTCGATTTTCGGTCGAGCTGGGTGATAGACCGGAAGGGGAACCCTCGTTTGGCTTTCACGGTCCCTATCATTTTCCTGAAGTTTTTGATCCCCGCAGCGGTGAGCTCTCGGCGTTTATTCAGTCCTTGGACTGGCGGGCTTTGAACGCGTGGTGGATGGGTGAGTTTCTGCGGCGCGTCAGGCTGCATCGATACCAAGTTCGTGATGGCGAGGCCGATTGGGCGAACTGGACGTCGTGGCTGTCTGCCGCGTTGACCGAAGCCGACGTGCATTGGTGCGCCGGAGAAAGCGCCAGATCCTTGATCAAGTCGCTGATTCGGTATGGATACAACGGTCACGCCGTGCACTTACTGAATCGACGCTCCTCGGAGGGAATGCCCCCCGCCGGCGACCGAAAATTACGGGTGCGAGCTTGGGTGACTGCACGACGAGACCACTGGTGGCCACGATCCCATTGATATTGTTTTGTTGATCCGCACGCCGCGCTTTGATGCAGACATCGAGTGCTCCTCAGCGACAGCAGGGTTCCTCACTATGAAAATAACGCCAAGTCTTGTTCGAAGGTATGCCGCTGCCACGTGGACACCACCTTTCCGTCACGAGCTTCCATCGTCCGCAGAGGCGTATGTCGAATCCGTTTCCGATTTCAAGATTGCGTGGCGCCGGCTGAAGCGTGACGTGAATTTCCTGTTACACGGGCAGAGGAAGCTTCAGGTCGATCGCATTGACGTGAAGGCCCACAGGAAAATCCTGTGGATTCACCACGGGACACCTCAGGTAGGTGATTCGCTGACAGATCTGGCCGCGCGCGAGCTGCTGCGTGGGGCCGTGGATCGGGTCGATCTGCTGACGGACAAGCACCTTGTGCCCCTTTACCAGAGCGACGAGATTTTTCAGCAGGCTGCCTCAAATCCGGATGAATTGCCGCGCGACTACGATCTGGTGTTGTTGCACAGCGCGTCGTCTCGTTCAGTAAGGGACAAGTTCAAGCATTTCCGTGAAGTGCAGTTTGCCCATGTGTACGGCGTTTACACCGGCCCAGAACTTAACCGCACGCTGTTTGGATACTTTCGTCTGGCCGAGTTGCTGGGTCTTTCATTGAGCACACAGGCCATTGACAAGATGGCGTGTCCCAGCATGCACTGCTCGCCCCAAGAGGCTGCAAACATTGCTGGACTGAATCTGCCGCCGGGGGCGCTGGCTCTGTGCATAGGCGGGGTCCGAGACTGGTGCACCTATATGCAGTGGCCGGAGTTCATCGGCGCCCTGCGGGCACGGGGGGTGTCGTGTCCAATCGTGTTGCTGGGCTCTTCCAATGGTTTGGATATGCGGGACCAGATTCTGAGAGTCAATGGCCCAGAGGGAATCATCGACCGGGTGTCGCAGCATAGTCTTGGGGAGGTCCACGAAATCATGCGCCGCAGTGCTCTGGTTGTTTGCGCAGACGGAGGATTGCTTCACGTGGCACATACGGCCAGGGTGCCGGTGGTCACGTTGTTTGCAGGCATCAGTGAGCCGCGCTTCAGACTCACGGCTGCCAATCGCACCCGGTGGCTGTACGGCGCGAAGTGGGTGAACGACGTTTCACACGCAGATCTGGCGGCGCTTGTGGCTCAGTCGCTTTCCTCGCGGTGAGGTGTTTCGTGACTGCGCCAGCCCAGTCCCTGCAGGAGAGGACTCAGGGCAGGCGCAGTATTTGGCGATACAAGTCCAGATAAGCTCTTGTGGCAGTCTCCCAGTTGTAGTTCAGCGCATGCGTACGTATCTGCTGCGCTTGTGTTTGCCTGAAGGGCAACTCTTGTTGCATCACTTGCTTCATGGCGGAGGGTGTCAAGTCCGGCCAATAGGCCGCTGCATCCCCGCCCACTTCCGGCAGGCAGGTGCAGGTGGACAAAAACACCGGCTTGCCGAAGCACATGGCTTCCAACGGAGGCAGTCCGAAGCCTTCGGTCTGTGATGGGAACAGGAAGGCCTCACAGTGGGCATAGAGCCAGGCCTTCTGGGCGTCCGAGATGCTTTCCAGCACCATGACGTTCCGCAGGCCTCGGTCCAGCGCCGCCGTCTTCAGTCGTCGGCTGTCGTCGCTGGCCGGTCCGGCGAAGACCCAACGCTGTTCAGGCCATTGCTCGGCCAGGTCGAGCAGCAGATCCGGATTTTTGGACCGCGACAGGCGGCTGATGTGGAAGAAATAGGGCAGGCCGGCCAGATCCGCAATCAGCTCCTGTGGCGCCGTCGACAGATCCCGGATGCCGTTGGGAATGACGTGAACGTCGCCCTCCCAGCCCAGATGACGCCGGATGTCTCCTTCGACATAGCGTGTCATCGTCGTCACGGCGTCAAACCCGGCCAGGCGCCGTCGCAGCTTGTCCACGGCCTTGGCCGCTTCATCGGGGGCGTCGTGATAGAGCGCGTTGAGATCGTGGATGGTCAGGATGCGGTGCCGCGCCCCCCAGGGTGCAGAAATGCGCCCGAGCTGGTGCAGCGCATGCCAGACATCGAAGCGACGGGGTTGAATGTGGACGCGTCCTTCCCAGGTGCGCAGGGGCAGGTAATGCACGGTGTCGCCAAACACGCCGACCCAGCGCGCGGGCAGGTGGATGTGGAACTCCACGCCCCAGCGCTCTTTCCACTCGGGGGCCTGCTGGGCGATGTGCCGGCAGATCTGGCTGGAGAACTCGCCCAGGCCGTCCATCAACGAGCCCAGCTTGCCCAGGCTGATGCCGACGTGCAGGGTGCGGCGGCCCATGGTCACGCCACCAGCTTGTAGTGCTTGTGGCTCAGGTCCCAGCCGAACCAGCGCTCCAGCATCATCGCCTTGCGGTGCTTGCGCTCGCGGCGGGTCAAGGCGTGGTTGGGGTCCGGCGTGAACTCGCGCTCGGCATCGTGGGCCAGCCAGTCGGCCATGCAGGCCGGGTGCGTGCCCTCGAAGCGGCGCAGCGATTGCGGGTCGATGCTGTACTGCATCTTGGGCGCGGCGTGCGACCAGTACTTGCTGACCTGATCCATCTTGGCCTGCATGTAGTCGAGGCGGCGCACGTGGCCGTAGTGGTAGATGTGCGCGTGGGCCAGGGCCGCCTGAGGGTGTCGGCCGCGGCGGTGCTTGTCCATCACGACCCAGAACTGACCGTCCGGCGCGTAGGTGCGGATGGTGTTGCGGATCAGGCGGCACTCGCGCCGATACCAGGCCGGGCTCACGGCGAGCCAGTCGGGTGAGCCGTAGAAGTGCAGGTAGTCAAACACCAGCGCTTCCACCTGCGGATTGGCGTGATGGCGCTCGACCGACGCTCGGATGGCGGCCAGCTCACCTTCGTGCAGCACCTCGTCACCTTCCAGATAGAAGGCCCAGTCGCCCAGGCAGGCGTACTGCGCGATCATCTTCTGCTGCGCATAGACGAAACCGCGCTCGGCCATGCGTTCGTTCCAGATCGTCTCAAGGATGCGGATCTTGGGTTCGGCCGCGGCCAGGGCTCGGATGCGGGCTTCGGTGTCGTCCTCACCGCGTCCCAGGGCAATGACGAACTCGTCCACCAGCGGCAGAATCGACCGGATCGAGGCCTCGAACGGAAAACCCAGCTTCACGCCGTTGCGCAGGAACGTGAAGCCGCTGATCGAGGGAGTAGGGGACGCTGCCATGTGCAAGAAGGTTCGATTCAAAGAGGCCTTACTGCGGCCGTGGCGGACTGTAACGCCGGGCGTCCTCGGGGCTCCACTTCTCTTCCATCGAAATCAGCCGATCGCGGTCTGCGAACTGGGGCGGATTGGCCCGCAGGGTGACGCGGATGTAGTGGTGTACAAAGACGTCCAGCGCGATGTGCATGGGGCGCACGTCCCCGACTTCCACAGCGCGGCGCTTGGTGCGCATGAACAGGTCTGCGTCGGCGGCCTGAATGCGTTCGTCCCACAGGCCCACCCGCTCGACGCCCTGACGGCTCATCAGGACGGTGTTCCCCACATAGCCTTCAAGCACCTGCCCCTCGAACCGCTCAATGCGCTTGCGGTTGAAGGCGTCCCACTGGCCGTACATCCAGCGCAGGCTCAAACCCAGCCAGGGCTTGTGGGCACCGAACAGTCGCACGGGCAGGCTGGCCTTGTTCCAGCGGCGACGCAATTGCCGGGTGGCGGCTTGGGACTCCACCTGCTCGATGCCGCACACGGTGAGCACGTCCAGCCCGTTGCGCTGGGCCGAGGCAATCAACCGTTCGTCCCAGCCGGGCGGCACCACGATGTCATTGTTGAGAAAGGCCAGCCATTGCCCCTGGGCTCGGGCGATGCCCTGGTTCTGCGTGTAGGGGTATGAGTAGTTGCCGGTGTTTCGGATGACCGTGGCCCCGACCGACTCGAAGAAGGCTGCGCTGCCGTCGGTGCTGGCGTTGTCGATGACGATGAGCTCGTAGGGCAGCCGGGTGTGTCGACGCAGATGCTCGACATACCAGCGATTCATGTCGAGCTGGTTGTGGACGGCCGTGATGATGCTCAAGACCGGGGTGGGGGCAGACATCAAGGGCGTCGAGTCGCTACAGCCAAAGGTTTTTGCATTATCGGGTGGGTGGGAACGTCTTGCCTACAATGTCACATTCCTTTGCTTTCTGAGACGCGGTGACCACAGCCTCCTTCACGACACCCGCCAACGAGCGAGCGGCGCCGCGCCTGTCCGTCATCGTGATCACACGCAACGAAGCGTTGCGGCTGCCTCGATGCCTGGAGTCCGTGAAGTTCGCCGACGAGTGGATCGTTGTCGACAGCGGCAGCACCGACGGAACGGTCGAGTGGGCTCAGCGCTTTGGAGCCCGCGTCGTGAGCGCACCGGACTGGCCCGGCTTTGGTCCCCAGAAGAATCGGGCTTTGGATCTGGCCCAGGGCGAGTGGGTGCTCAGCCTGGATGCCGACGAATGGCTGAGTGAGGGGCTGGCGGCTGAAGTCCGGCGCATCGTGGATTCGGGCGACGACGGTGTGGCGCCAGTGTGGGCCTTGTCTCGCCTGTCTTCCTTCTGCGGTCAGTGGATGCGGCACAGCGGCTGGTATCCGGATCTGGTGCCTCGCTTGTTCAAGAGGGGGCAGGCCCGCTTCAGCGACGATCGTGTGCATGAGCGTCTGGTGTTCAAGCGTGAGAAGCGCTTCATCCCGGTGGTGAAGGGTGAGCTTCTTCATGAGAGCATTCCCACGCTGAGCAGCGCCATCGACAAGATGGAGCGCTACTCCTCCGGCCGCGCGGCCGACATGACGGCGCGGGGCCGCAAAGGGGGGCTGGGTCGGGCATTGGGCCACGGCTTCTGGTCCTTCGTGCGCACCTACATCCTCCGTCGCGGATTTCTGGACGGGCGGCTGGGGCTGGTGCTGGCCATCCACAACGCGGAGTCGTCCTACTACCGCTATCTGAAAATGTGGCTGGGTCACGCCGATGCGGGTGGGAACCAAAAGCCTTGAACCTTGTCTGTTCGTGACCTTGATGGCTGACGCATGCGCATGATCGAGAGTGATTTCTCCCCTGTTCCCCGACGCCGTGTCCTGAGTTGGGCGGCCGCAGCGACGGTCGCGGCCGCCACGTGGCCTGCTCAGGCCCAGTTCCGCGTCGAAGTCACCGGCGTGGGGTCGTCCCAACTGCCCCTGGCCATCGCCCGATTCAAGGACGAGGACCGTGCGCCCCAGCCCATTTCGGAGATTGTTCGCGCCGACTTGGAGCGCACCGGCGTGTTCCGGCTGGTCGACACCACGGGGGTGTCGATGGACGAGACCACGCGTCCCAATCTGGCCGAGTGGAAGGCCAAGCCCGCGGATGCGCTGCTGGCAGGCTCCGTAAGTCGTCTGGCCGATGGCCGTTTCGACCTGCGTTATCGGCTGTGGGACGTGGTCAAGGGTTCGGAAATCGGGCTGCAGAGTTCGGCGGTGGCCAAGTCCGATCTCCGTCTGCACGCCCACCGCATCGCCGATGAGGTGTATCAGCGCCTGACGGGTGAGCGCGGCGTGTTCTCGACCCGCATTGCCTACGTGTCGAAGTCGAGCGGCACCTTCGTGCTGTGGGTGGCCGATTCGGACGGTCTGGGGGCGCAGGAGGCGCTGCGCAGCACCGAACCGATCATCTCCCCGGCCTGGTCGCCGGACGGCCGGCAACTGGCCTACGTGTCCTTCGATGCGCACAAGGCCTCGGTGGTGGTGCAGGAAGTGGCCACGGGCAAACGCCGTGTGGTGGCCAACTTCAAGGGGTCCAACAGTGCGCCGGCCTGGTCGCCCGATGGCGAGCGTCTGGTCGTGACCCTGACGCGCGACGGCATTTCCCAGCTGTACGGCATGAACCGCCACGGCGAGGCGCTGCAGCGCCTGACGAGCAGCGGGGCCATCGACACCGAGGCCGCGTTCTCGGCCGACGGCAAGAGCATCTACTTCGTCAGCGACCGGGGCGGTGGCCCGCAGATCTACCGCATGTCCGCCGGCGGCGGCGGGGCCGAGCGGGTGACTTTTGCCGGCAGCTACAACATCAGTCCAGCCCTGAGTCCGGACGGACGATACATGGCCTACATCTCGCGGGCCTCGGGTGGGGCGATGCGCCTGATGCTGATGGACCTGTCCTCCGGTGGAACCACCAGCCTGACTGACACGCGCGAGGACGAAAGCCCAAGCTTTGCGCCCAATTCCAAGCTGATCATCTATGCCAGCCGTTCCGGCGGGCGCGATGTGCTCATGACAACAAATCTCGATGGTTCGATCAAGGCCCGCCTGGCGATTCCGCTCGGCGATATCCGCGAGCCCGTTTGGGGACCCTACGCACGTTGAGCGGCCAGAGGCCCTCGACGTTGTTCCGTGTAAAGACCGATTGGAGAAGAAATGAACGCAACCGCAATGACCCCGCGCTGGAGCCTGCTGGGCGCCGTATCGGCAGCCGTGCTGATGACCCTGGCCGGATGCAGCTCGACTCAGAAGCTGTCGGGGCCGGCACCGGTGGAAGACCGGGCCGCCGGTGGCACCGGCACGTCATCGACGGCGGGTGCCGGTGGTGGCGTGGCATCGGTGGATCTGACCAAGGGGCAGGGTGCCGATGTGGCCGGTCGCAACCGTGTCGTCTATTTCGACTTTGACAGCTACGCCATCCGCTCGGACGCTCAGCCGGTGGTCGAAGCCAATGCGAAGCTGCTGGCAGCCGATCCCAAGCGTCGCATGATGGCCGAAGGCCACACCGACGAGCGCGGCGGCAGCGAGTACAACCTGGCCCTGGGTCAGAAGCGCGCCAACGCCGTGGTTCAGGCGCTGCTGCTGCTGGGTGCACGCGAGAACCAGCTTGAGGCCGTGAGCTATGGCAAGGAACGTCCTGCCGTGACGGGCTCGGGCGAAGAGGTCTGGGCCAAGAATCGCCGTGTTGAGTTGAAGGATCGTTGATGTCGACGCGTTGCGCCGAGGATCGGGCTGGCGGGTTCCGGGCCCGTCTGGTCCGAGTGTTGGGGGTGGGGCTGGTGGTGGCGGGTGCGTCGTTGCCTGCTCACGCCGGCTTGTTCGACGATGACGAAGCGCGCAAGGCCATCCTGGACCTGCGAACGCGTCTGCAGGCGTCCGAGCAGGCGCGCGAAAGCGACAACGCGGCCTTGCGGCGCAGCCTGCTGGAGCTGAACAACCAGCTTGACGCGCTTCGCGCAGAGGTGGCCAAGCTGCGCGGCAATGAGGAACAGCTCAGCCAGAGTTACAAGGAACTGGCTCGGGACGTCTCGGAGCTGCAGCGCCGCCAGAAGGATCTCGGTGCTTCGGTCGAAGACCGCATGCGTCGCTTCGAACCTCAGAAGGTGATGCTGGAAGGTCAGGAGATCACCGTTGACCCGGTGGAGAAAAAGGCCTACGACGATGCCCTGGTCATCCTGCGCAAGGGTGAATTCGGTAACGCCGTCGCTGCGCTGACCGGTTTCCAGAAGCGCTTTCCTTCCAGCCCTTACAGCGGCCATGTCCAGTACTGGCTCGGCAACGCGCTGTACGGCAAGGGTGACGTCAAGGGGGCGGCCAATGTGTTCCGCGGCCTGATGAGCTCCTTGCCGAACCACTCGCGCACGCCCGAAGCCATGCTGGCCCTGGCCAACTGCCAGCTCGAGCTCAAGGACCCGAAGGCCGCCAAGAAGACCTTGGAGGACCTCGTCAAGGCCCACCCGCAGAACGAAGCTGCCCAGGCCGCCCGCGAGCGACTGGTGCAACTGAAGTGAACACGGTTGCCCCAGATGCCCTCTGCATGGAGGCTGACTTGGAGCGCCGCTTTGGAGGCCTGCGCCGCCTTTGGGGTGACGCGGGCTATGCGCGCGTGCGGGCAGCTTCGGTGGCGGTGGTGGGTGTCGGTGGTGTCGGTTCTTGGGCCGCCGAGGCGCTGGCGCGCTGCGGTGTGGCGCGGCTGGTGCTGATCGATCTGGACCAGATCGCCGAATCCAACATCAATCGACAGGTGCAGGCCCTGGGCAGCACGGTCGGTGCTGCCAAGGTGGAGATGCTGGCGCGTCGGATTGCCGACATTCATCCAGGCTGTCAGGTGACGGCCATCGAAGAGTTTGTCGAGCCCGACAACTTTCCTGGTCTGTTGCCATGGGTGCCCGATGTGCTGATCGATGCCTGCGATGCCCAGCCGGCCAAGTGGACGTTGGTGCAATGGGCCTTGGCGGGGGGGTACCGTCTGGTGACGGTGGGGGCGGCCGGTGGCAAATCGGAAGTGCAGCGGGTCGACATCGCTGACCTGAGCGAGGTCACACACGATCCGCTGCTGGCGCGACTGCGCCAGCGTCTGCGCAAGGAGGGCGGGGTGCCGTCGTCCGGCGCCATGGGCCTGCGCTGCGTGTTCTCGCGCGAGACCGTGCGCAAGCCGACGAGTGATGGGTCTGCCTGTTCGACCGACGGCTCATTGAACTGCCACGGCTACGGGTCCAGCGTGATGGTCACGGCTACCTTTGGGATGGCTGCGGCGGCTGAGGCTCTGACCCTGGTTCGGCAGAGGGTCTAACGGTCCCGGCGTTCACAGCATCCGCGGGTAGCGGTATCTCGAAAGAAGAAAACCCGGCCTTGGCCGGGTTTTCTTCTGGACAGTCTTTCCGGTGAGGGCACCCAGGGGTGCCCGCCGAATCACAGGCCCAGCAGGGTCTGCGCGTGGTGAGCCGCCATCCACTCTTCGTTTGTCGGGATGACCAGCACGTCCACGGAGCTGCTGCCGTTGCTGATGACGACGTCGTTGCGGTGGTTGGCTTCGTGGTCGAGGCGCACGCCCATCCACTCCAGCTGCAGACCGACGCGACGGCGCACTTCGGCGCTGTTCTCGCCGATGCCGCCGGTGAACACCAGGGCATCGATGCCACCGGCCGCGGCGGCGTGGGAGCCGATCTCGCGCACCAGGCGGTAGCAGAACAGGTTCACGGCCTCATCGGCTTCCGGCTCGCTGCTCGACAGCAGGGTGCGCATGTCCTGGCTGATGCCCGACACGCCCAGCAGGCCCGATTCCTTGTACAGAATGCGGGTCATGTCCTGGACCGACAGCTTCTTGGTTTCCATCAGGTTCAGGATCACGCCCGGGTCGATGGCGCCGCAGCGGGTGCCCATCATCAGACCGTCGATGGTGGAGAAGCCCATCGAGGTGGCGACGCACTTGCGGCCGACCATGGCGGCCATCGAGGCGCCGTTGCCCAGGTGGCACACGACCACGCGGCCGTTGGCGCGGTGGGTGTGGTGCGGCAGGGTGCGGGCGATGTATTCGTACGACAGACCGTGGAAGCCGTAGCGCTTGATGCCTTCGGCGGTCAGGCTGCGCGGCAGCGGGAAGGTCTGGGCCAGATCCGGCTGGGTGCGGTGGAAGGCCGTGTCGAAGCAGGCCACTTGCGGCACGCCGGGCAGCAGCGCCTGCAGGGCCTTGATGCCGGCCACGTTGTGCGGCTCGTGCAGCGGGGCCAGCGGGAAGAAGCCCACCAGATGCTCGATCACGTTGTGGTCGACGACGATCGGCTGCGAGTAAAGCTCGCCGCCGTGCACCACACGGTGCGTCACAGCCACCAGTTCCCAGTCGGAATAGGCGGTCACGAACCACTTCAGCAGGGCGTCGAAGGCCTGGTCGTGGGTGACCTTTTCGCCGGGGATGGCTTCGTCGAGGATGCGCTCGCCGTTGGCCTTGGCGACCATCTTCGTGCCGTTCGTGCCGATGCCGTCGATCTGGCCGGCCATGTCGGCCTTGGCGGCGATCGGATTGGCCAGCGCGAACAGACCGAACTTCACCGACGACGAGCCGGCGTTGATGGTCAGAATGCCCTTCTTCATTGTCTTGTCTCCTCAAGAGGTACTGCCTTTCAGCAGCCTTTCAGCAGCCTTTGGGCAGCAAATGCACGATAAGTACGGGGATCGGTACACAACAGTATAGGCCCGCGCTGCAGCCGTTCGGTAACGGCTGTGGAAGTGCTCCAACCCTCGGGTTGAGGGTGCATGGATGGCGTTGAAGGGGGGTGTCGGCTTGCGATCTGCCGTTATGTCTCGCCGGAATGGCTTTCATTTGTCGACAACATCGGTTCCGGCTCAAACGGACGTGTCCGGTGCACTGTGGGGCCTATCGTCGGACTTGCGCAGATCGGGTCCAGCCTTCGTTCTTGAGGAATTCGTATTGTGGAATGGGCATTCACGATGCAGCGATCGACCGTGGGGCAGAGGTCGAAGGGCCCGGCGACAAGGCTGACGCTGGACTGTCATATCCTTCGTTGGCGGCGAAGGCTCCCTGAAGCATTCCCGACTGGATGCGTCCGCGCCGCGGGCGCAAGATTCGGCCTCTCCTGGTTCGCCCCATGCGTTTCGATCTCGTCACCCTCAACCTCGTCCTCGCCATCGCGGAATCGCGCAGCATCACGGCTGGCGCGGAGCGTGAGCATCTGGCTCTGGCGGCGGCGAGCAAGCGCCTGAGCGACCTCGAATCGCGTCTGGGGGTGCAGCTGTTCGAGCGTCGTCCGCGTGGGGTCGAGCTGACCGATGCCGGGCGGGCACTGGTGCGCCATGTCCGTGGTTTGCATGCTTGTCTGAACGGGCTGGAGAACGAGCTGGCTGAATACAGTCACGGCGTGCGCGGGCACTTGCGCGTGGTGTCCAACGCCTCAGCCATCTCCGAGTGCCTGCCACCGGACTTGGCGGCCTTCTCGCGGCTGAACCCCGAGATCCGCATCAGCCTCGAAGACCAGAACAGCACCGACGTGCAGCGTTTCGTGGCCGAAGGTCTGGCGGACGTGGGCATCTTCGTGCCGCCGCAAACCGAGCCGCGCATCTCGGCCCTGGAGTACCGCGAGGGCACGCTGGACGTGATCGCGCCGGTGGGTCATGCGCTGAGCGGGCAAGCGAGCGTCCAGTTCGAGACTTTGCTGGACTTTGATTTCGTGGGCCTGCATACCGGTGCTGCGGTCCAGCAGCAGATGCTGGCCCAGGCGACCGAGCAGGGGCGCACGCTGCGCACCCGCGTCCAGGTACGCGGCTTTGACGCCATCGCGCAGTTGGTCGAGGCGGGGTTGGGCATTGCCATCATGCCGTCCGCGGTGGCCGAGCGCCTGTCCCGCGTGTTTGCCTTGCAGCGGCTCGTCCTGGACGAGCCGTGGGCGCGCCGCCGCTACCTCATCGCCGTGCGCGAGCAGGAGGTCCTGCCGCAGGTGGTGCGCCGTTTCGTCGATTTCCTCTCTGCCGCCGGAGCCCCGCTGGGCGCCGGCGATTCCGTTGCCGGAGCGCCGGGTGCGCGCTCCGCCTGAGTTTCTTTGAAAGGCCTGGTCATGACCGCACGGACCCTGTACGACAAGCTCTGGGACGAACACGTCGTCCACACCGAGGAAGACGGCTCTGCCGTTCTCTACATCGATCGCCACCTGGTCCACGAAGTGACCAGCCCGCAGGCGTTTGAAGGTCTGCGCCTGGCCGGTCGCAAGCTGTGGCGCGTCACGTCGGTGGTGGCCACCGCCGATCACAACACGCCCACGAACAATTGGGAGCTGGGCTATGACTGCATCACCGACCCGATCTCGAAGCAGCAGATCACCACGCTGGACGCCAACATCAAGGAATTCGGCGCCGCCGCCTACTTCCCGTTCATGGAAAAGCGCCAGGGCATCGTCCACGTGATGGGCC